>JAAVHF010000085.1 GCA_014799845.1 Oscillibacter sp.
CCCAGGTTGACATAACGGTCAACAGCCGCCGGATATTTAGGTTCGATCACGTGGGAGAGAGTAACATAAGGACACTTACCGGGCCAGGAAAATGGCGTCCAGGTCCTTCACGAAATTCTCCACACTGTAGCAGACGAAAATCTGGTCAATCCCGTTATCCGCGGCATACTGGGCCACGGAAGTGCGGTAATAGCGCAGGTCCAGCAGATGGATCTCCGCAAACTCCTGGCTCAGAAACGGCGCCAGGCTGTCGCTGTAGCTGTCCCGGACGATCAGCAGCTTCCGGTCGGAAGCCGCCTGCGGACTGCGGACGATATACAGCGGCGCGTTGCCGCCCAGGAAGGAGGCGTACTTGTCCTTCTCCGCCAGGAAGCTGTCCACATACAGTCCGTGGGTCTCCCCGCCGTGAACGTCCTCCACCGTCACGCCCTCGCCGCTGATATACCGCTCCATGCTGTCCGGCTTCAACCAGTGAACGCCGGAGGTGGAGTAGAGGGTGCCGTAAAAGTCCTCGGACACCGTCTGCGCCGTTCCCAACGGTGCGGGCGTCTCGCCCATGGCGGACAGAAGGGCGGTATATCCGTAGTAGGCCCCCAGGCTGGTCCAGTGGTGGTCGGTGTGGTAGAAAACCGACTCGGCCGCGTGGCCGTCCAGCGCCCCGGCAATATCCACCCACACCGCGCCGGGAACGCTCTCCCTCACCTGTTCCAGATACGCCGCCTGGTCAAAATTCTCCGCTCCGCTGGGCAGCCTGTCCTTCCAGACCTCCGCCGCCGTGGGGATCAGGCCCACGTATACCGGGATGTCGGTCAATTCCGTCAGCTTCTGGATATATCCGATATTCTGCCCGGCCCGGCTGGTATCCTCGATTTTGTGGATCAGCGCGTCCCCGCAGAGGTACACGCCGTGGAACTCCCGCCTGCCCAGCAGGTACTCATACCGGTTTTTCAGTCCCATCCAGCCATCCCGCAGGGGGAACTGGTCCTCCAGATATTCCTCCAGACCGGCGGTATAGTCTCCGCTCACCAGAGCGGACCAGGAAAACGCGGGCAGCTGGGCCAGATTCCGGTTCTCCACCGGGGAGAAGGTCCTGTCGGGCAAAATGATATGCAGCAGGCCGAAGCCCGCCAGGAACACGCAGAAAATGATCGCGGTAACGCGCTGCGAGGCTTTGCTCATAACTTCCTTCCCCCTTTCTCAGAACCGGAAATACAGAAACGGATTGTACCCCGCGTCCACCAGGGACGCGGTACACAGGATCAGCGCCGCCAGCACCAGCGCCGGGGCCAGCGCCGATCTTCCCCGCTCCCCCAGCCTGTCCCACAGCTTTTTCATCAATGGCGTAGAGCCAGCTATCAAAACCACTATCGTCGGAAGATAAGTCCGCAGATGGTAGCCGTCCACCGGGCTGAACCAGCCTCCCCCGCCGAAGAGGGAGGCGAAATACGCGCCCAGCCGTCCCATGTCCTCCACGGCGAACAGCGCCCAGCCGATGAGCACGATCACCATGGTATAGATATGCCGCGCCGCCCCGGGCAGCCTTTCCAGCCATTTCCCCAGGAACAGCCGCTCCGCCAGCATCCACACGCCGTAGTACAGTCCCCACAGCAGGAAGTTCCATCCCGCCCCGTGCCAGATGCCGGTGAGGAGCCAGACAATGAGGATATTGCGGATCCACTTCCACTTTGCCACCCGGTTGCCGCCCAGAGGGAAGTAGACATACTCCCGGAACCAGGTGGTCAGGGAGATATGCCACCGCTTCCAGAACTCCACGACGGACTTGGAGATGTACGGGTAATGGAAGTTCTCCAGAAACTCAAATCCCAACATCCTGCCCAGGCCGATGGCCATGTCGCTGTACCCGGAGAAGTCAAAATAGATTTGGAAGGCATACGCCGCCAGTCCCAGCCACGCGCCGGTGACGGTCAGATTTTCCGCCGCCAGGGACCAGTCCCACAGCTCTCCGATGGCGTTGGCCAGCAATACCTTTTTCGCCGCGCCCACGGTAAAGCGCTGGATGCCGGAGACGAATTTCTCCAGATCCTCCCGCCGGTTTTCCAGCTGGTCGGCCACGGACTTATACCGGACGATGGGCCCCGCGATCAGCTGGGGGAACAGCGTCACGTACGCGCCGAAGGTAACGGGATTGCGCTGCACCGGCGCGTCCCGGCGGTAGACGTCGATCGTGTAGCTCATGGTCTGGAAGGTATAGAAGCTGATGCCGATGGGCAGCGGCAGGCCCAGCACCGGAAGACGCAGTCCCGTCAGCGCGTTCACATTTCCGGCGATAAAATCCCAGTATTTGAAGAACACCAGGATCGCCAGATTGAAGAACACGGACGACGCCACCGCCCGCCGTGCTTTCCGGTCGTCCTCACGCCACCGCTCCACCAGCATCCCGTGGACGTAGTCCACCACGATGGACAGCAGCATGATGAGGATGTAAACCGGCTCTCCCCAGCCATAGAAGAACAGGCTCACCAGCAGCAACATCAGATTCCGCAGCTTCAGCGGGGCAAGCTTGTAGACGGCCAGCACAGCCATCAGGTAAAAGAACAAAAAGGGCAGGCTGGAAAAGATCATGGCTTCGCCTCCTGTAAAAGGGGCATACACGTGAAACCACATGTATGCCCCGGCATTTTACGCAAACAGCTTGTTGAACGCGTCCACCGCCTGGTCCTGCTGGTCCATGGCGCAGATCAGGGCCGCCACGTTGCCGTTGGTAACGACCTGAGCCTTCTCCCAGCCCTCCAGCGTCATGGGGTAGAAGGCCCCGTTTTCGATCTGGTAGTCGATGCGGGCCTGGAAGATGTCCGCCGCCTCCTGGACCCTGGAGGCGTCCTCCACCTCCACCAGGGCGAACTCGTAGGCCACCATGGAGATCAGCGCCGTCTTCAATACGGCCTGTTTGGTGGGAATATTCTCCAGTCCGGGGTAGTACTGGGCGATAAAATCCCCCTCCACGTCCATCATAGCGGGCGTGTTGTCCTCCCCCAGGGTAGCCATAAAGTCCTCGTAGTACTGGTTCAGGTCGGGCGCATCCTTCGTCTGCCCACCCTTTCCTCCTCCGCCGCAGGCGGCCAGGGCCAGCAGCATGGTCATGCTCAGCAAAACGCTCCATAACTTTTTCATATCTTACCTCCAAGGCATTTTTCATTTGTCCGTCCGCCGGACTGTCCTTTAGACGGACGTCTATGTAAATTGTTCCCCGGAACTGAAAAATTTTTCTACGGCAGTCTGGCAATCTCTTCCATCAGCGCGTCTACCAGCTTGTCCTGGGGAACCTTACGAAGGATCTCGCCCTTGCGGAAGAGAAGGCCCTCCCCCTTTCCGCCCGCGATGCCCACGTCGGCGGCGGCGGCCTCGCCGGGGCCGTTGACCGCGCAGCCCATGACCGCCACGGTGATGGGCCTGGTGCAGCCCGCCAGGCGGCGCTCCACCTCCTCCGCCATGGGGATCAGATCAATGTTGGTCCTCCCGCAGGTGGGACAGGCGATGATATTCGGTCCCTCCTGCCGCAGCCCGGCGGCAAGCAGGATTTTTTTCGCCGCGTAGATTTCCTCCACCGGGTCCGCCGTCAGAGTCACCCGCAGGGTGTCGCCGATGCCCAGGCACAGCAGACCGCCGATGCCCATGGCGGACTTCACCATCCCCATGGAGGGCGTACCCGCCTCGGTGACGCCCAGATGCAGGGGATAGGGGCACTTTTCGCTCAGCAGCCGGTAAGCGCCCATGGTCACCGGCACCGAGGAACATTTCACGGAAATGCAGATATCGGTGAAATCGAATTTCTCCAGCAGCGCCGCGTGGCCCAGGGCGCTCTCCGCCAACGCTTCCGGCGCAGCTCCGCCGTACTTTTTCAGCAGCTCCTTCTCCAGCGAGCCGCCGTTCACGCCGATCCGGATTGGGATCTTCCTCTCCCGGCAGGCGTCCGCCACGGCCTTCACCCGGTCCTCGCCGCCGATATTGCCGGGATTGATGCGGATTTTATCAATTCCCTGCCCCACGCATTCCAGGGCAAGCTTATAGTCGAAATGGATATCCGCCACCAGGGGAATATGGATTTTGCTCTTGATTGCCCCGATGGCCCTGGCCGCCGCCATATCCGGCACGGCCACGCGGATGATCTCGCACCCGGCCTCCTCCAGGCGGAGGATCTGCTCCACGGTAGCGGGCACGTCGTCCGTCTTGGTATTGCACATGGATTGGATGGAGACGGCCGCGCCGCCTCCCACGGGCACGCCGCCGATCATGATCTGCTTTGTCACGGCTTTCCCTCCTCAGTGAAACAGCTTCATCACGTCGTTGAATGTGACGAACAGCATCAGCCCCATCAGCAGCGCCAGAAACACCATATTGATGGCGGCCTCATACTTCATGGGGATCTTCTTCCGGAATATTTTCTCCGCTATGGTGGACACGATCAGGAACATGATATGTCCCCCGTCCAGCGCGGGAATGGGCAGCAGGTTCATCACCGCCAGATTCACGGCAATCATTGCCCCGAAATAGGCGATATTCGCCAGCGCGTCGGCAATGCTGGCGCTCTGGTTCCCCACCTCGTTGATAGTGGACACGATCCCCACCGGGCCGCTGAGGTCGCTGACACCCGCGCCGCCGGTAGCCAGCATTTTCAGGCTGAACCACACCGTCCGGACGAAGTCAATGGAATTATACCAGGTATATTGCAGCCGGGTCCCCAGCGTAGCCTCTTTCACCACGGCGGAGCGGTAGAAGCCGTAGCCCTCGTAGGGATCCCCCGCACTGTCGCTGAAGGTTCCCACGGCCAGGTCATGGAATTCCACCTTCTCCCCGTCCCGCAGAACTACTATATCGATGGGTTCACGCTTTGCCAGCATCAGGATCAGGTCGATATCGTTTGCCAGATAGATGCGGGAGCCGTTGATGGAGTAGAACACGTCGCCTTCCATCAGCGCCGCGCCGTTGACCTCCTCAAATTCCGGCGCGCACCCTGCGGCCACCGGCACCAGGAATCCCGCCGCCTGGAAGTTCAGGATCAGGATAATCAGCACGCCCACCAGGAAGTTCATGGCCGCGCCGGCGGCAAAGACGAATATTTTTTTCCAGAAGCCCTGGTTATTGAGGCTGTGGGGGTCGTTGGACTCCTCTTCCTCGCCTTCCATGGCGCAGAAGCCTCCGATGGGCAGGGCGCGGAGGGAAAAAACGGTTCCTTTTTTTCCCTCTTTGCGCCAGACCAGGGGGCCCATGCCGATGGCGAACTCATGGACGGTGACGCCGCACAGCCGCGCGGCGATGAAGTGGCCCCACTCATGGGCGGCGATCAATATTCCAAACAGGAGGATGGCGATAATAATATACATGGCAGTACCTCTTCGCTGGGTAGTTCTTTGCCGCCGCTGCGCGGCGGCACGGCAGTTTGTTCTTTACGCACCCCGGGGCCTACGCGGCCCCGGGATTCTGCAACGGCCACATCGAGTGGCCGTGCAGAATTCAATTGTGCATGACCGCTCCGTGAAGCGCCGCAAGCGGCCCACGGATGCGGTCATTGCACAATCGTGACCCCGCGCCTACTTTTTGTGTGAACAAAAAGCAGGCAAAAAATCACTTAAACCTACGGTTTAAGGTTCCCTCGGAGCGTCACCCTTCGGGTGACGCTCAACTACGGGGGATATTGTTTTTTGCGCTGGTCCTGTAGTCCGTCCGGTCTAAACCGAACCGACTCTCGTGTATCGGGCGAAGCGTCTGTTTCAGCCCGTAGTCGGGAATCCCTACCGTATTGCTTCGGGCGCTCCCGGCGCTCATTTCGAGACCAGGCACTCCAGCAGGCAACGCCATCGGCGTGACAGCGACTGAAATTGCCTCCGGCAATTTCAATGGAGCGTAACCACCTCTGACCCGCCATTGAAGCAACCCCGTCAACGAATCACTCCGTTCCGTTGGCGGCGCCGGACTTTCGTTTCCTGAATCCGCCCACTTTGTCAGCCGCGCCCCTGCGCCCGGCTATCTGTCACAAAATTTCCCTGGAGGTTGCGCTTTTTCCGGCAACTTTCCCGCCTTTTCAAAATAGATTTGAGGGAAGACAAACCTCCAAGTTTGTAGGCACTAAAGCAAGTCGAACCCCGATCCAGGTACCGGATCGCACACCGGGCTAACCAAAAGGTCGTGCAAAGCGCACCTTGACAACCGAATAAGCGGTCTATGCTATCGGAATTCGCCGTATCCTCTGCGGCGTATCCATGCCGCCGATTCTCTTAACCCTTCCACTGTCTTGGTCTCCAGGACAGCACGGCAGCCACGCTGTTTTGCCAGCGTCAGGTATTTTTCCGCGTCGATTTCTCCCGTTCCCAGCGGCAGATGGTTCTTTTTCCCTTTTGCGTCATGGAAATGAAAGTGCGTCAGTCTCTCCTGGCGTTTGAGGATAACAGGTTCATCCATACCTCCAATGCTGTGGTTATGCCCGATGTCATACGTCAGTCCGAACACCGGACTCTCCAGCAGCAAATCAATGGCCTCCACCTGAAAACCCGTAAATCCATCGCAGTTCTCGATGCAGATTTTGACATTTTCTCCGCCGGCCTCCGCCTCGCATTGATCCCGGAAAATCCGCATATCATCCAGATACCGCTGGCGGTACACATCAAACAGGAAGACCTTGCGCTCCGGTAGTGTAAAGTATACGCCCCTGGACAAGTGCATATTCAGAATTGGTATTTTCAATGTCCTGGCTAATCGAATGGCCTCCACCGCGGTTTGCCGGTAAGCCTGGGCTATGTGCGGATTGAAGTCGCAGGAATTCAGATTCTCATCCAGATGCAGCGTAAAATAAATATGATACGTCTCTTTGATCCTTTGCAGCCGCTCCACATTGATCTGATCCGTCTGATACTGCGGCAGATTCATGTTCAGTTCAACAAATTGCAGTCCCAGCTCCCGGCACAGTTTTGCGCAGTCCTCCGGCTCTGGCAGTTCGATCAGGGTTGGCGTCCCCAGCTCTATCATTTCACAGCCTCCGCCACGCACTCTCTGGCCCGCCGGTCGGTTTCCAGGATTTCCTCCATAGCAGGATGGCTGACATTAGGAATTTTATCCAGGGCCTCCGCCACCAGGTCAGGAATCTGCCCGAAGGCGATCCTGTCCTGCCGGAACAGCTCCACCGCCGCCTCATTGGCGCTGTTGAGCACCGTACAGCTGGTCCCGCCGATTTGGGCGCACTCCATCGCCATTTTCAGGCACGGAAACGCCTCCAGGTCCGGCGGCGCGAAGGTCAGCGGCGGGCATTTCAGCAGATCCAGCTCCGGAAGCTCCGACTTTCTCCGGTCCGGATAGGTCAGCGCGTACCGGATGGGCAGGCGCATATCCGGGGTCCCCATCTGGGCCAGCACCGCGCCGTCCTGGAACTCCACCATGGAGTGGATGATGCTCTGCCGGTGGATCACCACCTCCACCTGCTCCGGCGTGACACGGAACAGGCGCATGGCCTCGATAAATTCCAGTCCCTTGTTCATCAGGGTGGCGCAGTCGATGGTGATCTTCTCCCCCATGTTCCAGTTGGGGTGGCGGAGGGCGTCGGCCTTGGTTTTTCTGCCAACTTCCTCCCGGCTCAGGCCAAAGAACGGCCCGCCGGAACAGGTCAGGATCAGTTTCTTGATTTCTCCCCTGTCTCTGCTGCCCTGCAAGCACTGGAAAATAGCGGAGTGCTCACTGTCCACGGGAATGATTTCCGCGCCGTACCGCTTGGCGGTCTCCATCACCAGTTCTCCGGCGCAGACCAGCGTCTCCTTGTTGGCAAAGGCGACCCGTTTTCCCGCCTCGATAGCGGCCATCGTGGGCCACAGCGCGGCCATGCCCACCACGGCGGTGACCACGCCCTCGCTTGACCGCATAGACGCCGCCCGCCGCAGACCTTCCAGGCCATAGACCACCTCAATGTCCAGCCCCTTCAGCCGCCTTGCCAGCTCCAGAGCGGGTTCCAAATCGTTCACCGCCACCAGCTGGGGCCGGAATTCCCTGGCCTGCTGTTCCAGCAGGTCGATACTGCTCCTGGCCGTCAAGGCGGCGACTTTTATGCCCTGCTCCCGGCAGACGTCCAGCGTCTGCCGGCCGATGGAGCCGGTGGAACCCAATAGGGAAATTGTGTTTACCATGATATGCCTCCTGAAAGGTCTAGCCGCATTTTACAGCCAACAGCCGCATTACATCAGTGAAATGCTCTTCATTCACAACCCGGTAATGAATCCAGCCGCCTTCGCCGCAGGGATATTTGTTATCAATATAGTTCTGGGTATATGCTTGCAATTGGTCATATACCGAGTCAAACTGCTGATTGCTCAGGCGCAGCATCACGGTAAAGGCCCCCGCTTCGGCAAAAATATCACAGACCAGTTTTTTCTTTTTTCGATGGGCCACACCCCAGCCGTAATGGTTCCCATAGGGAAAGCGAATCTCCCGCGACGTCCCATACAACCGTGAAAGCTGCTCGTTCAGCTTCTGAAACAGCGCGCCGTTCTCGCCGCAATAAGCCGTTAATTCTTCAAATGTTGGAACAACTTGCTTATTCAGCAGTCTTTCATACATGATCTTATCCTCAACCCCGGCATGTTTACAGCCTCTTAAAAAGTCTGGCGCTCCAGAACTCCATGCCCAGCTCGTCAATATAGAAGTGCAGGATCGCCCGGAAATTTTTCGTTGCCGTCCCCAGCATCAGATACTCCGCTTCCGGCCTGACCCGGGTTTCCATATACCGGAACAGAGCCGAACCAACACCCCGGGAGCGCCACTCCGGCTTCACATAGAGCTCTTCCACCTCAAAATACTCCGTACCGTCCGGAACAACCGCGCCCTGGTTTTTTGACTTCCTCAGATGTCCGAAAAGATAGGCAATGATCTCTCCATTTTCTTCCGCAACAAAAATGCGGTTTCCTTCCAGGGAGCTGTACTCGTTTTTTCGGTATCCGTAACAGCTGTCCTCCGCTTCCCAGTCAGCAGACAGAGCAATCAGCTCTGATGCTGCGTGGTCGCAGAGGGCAGTTTCTTTTATTTGCATTCGATCTTCTCCATAATAACTACTGTATCTTCAAAAGCTGCATCAGGGCCGCCAGCGTGGGCGCAACGAACAGCACGCTGTCAAACCGGTCCAGCACGCCGCCGTGGGCCAGAAAGATCTTTCCATAGTCCTTGATTCCGAATTCCCGCTTGATAAGGGAAAAGCTCAGATCCCCGATCTGCGCCACCACGCCGCAGAACAGCGCCAGCATCGCCATGGAGCCATAAGAAATCGTCCCGCCGAACCAGCGGTTCATCACAAAGGCAAAAAGCAGTCCGCAGACCACGTTTCCCGCCAGTCCGCCGATGGAGCCCTCCACCGTTTTCTTCGGGCTGACCTTTGGGGCCAGCTTATGTTTGCCGAGGGTAAGCCCCGCAAAATAGGCAAATGTATCGCAGGCGAAGCTGAGGATAAACGGCAGCAGCAGATAGCCTCTGTGTCCCCCCAATCCGTGAATACGGAAAAAGGAACTGAACGCATAGGGGATCAAAATTGCGCTGAACATCCCCGCTAACAGTTGAACAGCCCTCACCTCTCCCGCTTTCCATACCGCCGCGGCGAAGGCCAGCAGGCAGTACAGCGTCAGACTGGGGATCAGCCATTCCGGCAAGCCCCAGAGGCACAGCACCGCCCAGGTGGCGCAGCTAACCGTCAGCCGGCACAGCATTTCGCTGGACTTCGCAGCGCCCACGCACTTCATCAGCTCGTAAGCGCCCACGCCCGCAAGCGCCGCCAGCGACACAGCCAACAGCCACTCCGGCCCCCACAGCACGATATACAGCAGGATGGGCACTCCCACCACCGCTACTAAAATCCTCGATTTCATGTCGAACCCTCCTGCAGCCCGCCGAACCGGCGGCTGCGACGCTGGTAAGCGGCAATGGCCCGGTGGAGCTCATCCTTGGAAAAATCGGGCCACAGCACATCCGTGAAATAAAACTCGCTGTAGGCGCACTGCCACAGCAGGAAGTTGCTCTGCCGCACTTCCCCGCCGGGACGGATCAGCAGATCCGGGTCAGGGATCCCCGCGGAGTAGAGATATCCGGACAAAGCCTCCTCCGTCAGCTCCTCCGGCTTGACCAGACCCACGCGGCAGTCCTCCGCGAACCTCGCCGCCGCGTGGACCAACTCCGCCCTGCCGCCGTAGTTGATGCAGATGCTGCAAAGGCACCCCGTCAGCCGCCGGGAGATGGCGTTGCACTGGTCCACCAGTTCCTTCAGCTCGTCGCTGAGGGGCGTCATATCCCCCATAAACCGCAGGCGCACATTGTCACGCTCCATGGTGTCGATGGCCTCCAGCAGGTACTTTTTCAGCAGTACCATGATGGTGTCCACCTCATCCTTGGGGCGTTTCCAGTTTTCTGTGGAAAAAGCGTAGACCGTCAGGTATTCGATACCGATGTCCCGGCAGTAAGTAGCGATGGTACGGAAGGTCTCCGCGCCCACCTTGTGCCCGGCGGTCCGGGGCAGTCCCCGGCGCTTGGCCCAGCGGCCGTTGCCGTCCAGTATGACAGCGATATGGCGGGGCAGACGGCTAAAATCCACCTGCCCCGCCGTATCTTCGCTTTTTTTTCGAAAAGCAAATTTCATGGGTTTCATCGGGGCCCCGGCGGATCAAACCGCCAGCAGCTCCTTCTCCTTCTTCGCCAGCAGCTCGTCAACTTCCTTGCACATATCGTCGGTGAGCTTCTGGATCTCCTTCTCGGCGATCTTCATGTCGTCCTCGGTGATCTCGCTGGCCTTCTTCTGGGCCTTGAAATCCTCCACCGCGTCCCGGCGGATGTTGCGGATGGCTACCTTGCCGCCCTCGGCGTACTTGGCAATCTGCTTGACCAGCTCCTTACGGCGCTCCTCCGTCAGCTGGGGGAAGGCCAGGCGGATGATCTTGCCGTCGTTCTGGGGGTTGATGCCCAGGTCGGACTCCTGAATGGCCTTGCAGATCAGCTTCACCGCGCCGGCGTCCCAGGGCTGGATGGTCAGGGTGCGGGGATCGGGGGAGCCGATGGAGGCGATCTGGTGGATGGGAGTGGGGGTGCCGTAGTAGTCCACCATGATCCGGTCCAGCACGGCAGCGTTGGCGCGGCCCGCGCGGACGGCGGCGAAGTCCGCCGCTACGGAGGCGATGGACTTCTTCATTCTTTCCTCATAGGCCTTTAATTCGCTTCTCATTTGGTTGTATCCTCCTTCACAATCGTTCCTATCTTCTCGCCTTTCAGCGCACGGATAATGTTCTCAGGGTCCTTGAGGGCAAAGACCAGCACGGGGATGTGGTTATCCATCGCCAGACTGGTGGCGGTGGTGTCCATCACCGCCAGATGCTGGGCCAGGACTTCGCTGTAGGTAATATCGTCGTACTTCACGGCGGCGGGGTCCTTCACCGGGTCGGCGCTGTAGACGCCATCCACGTTCTTGGCCAGCAGGATCACGTCCGCCTGGATTTCGGCGGCCCGGAGCACGGCGGCGGTATCGGTGGAAAAGAATGGGTTGCCGCTGCCCGCGCCGAAGAGCACTACCCTGCCCTTCTCCAGATGCCGCACGGCCTCGGCCCGGACATAGGGCTCCGCCACGCCGCGCATCTCGATGGCGGTCTGGACCCGGGCGTCTACGCCCTTCTGCTCCAGCACCTCCGCCACCGCCAGGCAGTTCATCACGGTGCCCAGCATGCCCATATGGTCGGCCCGGGTGCGCTCCATGCGGCCTCCGCCGTCCTTCGCGCCCCGCCAGAAGTTCCCGGCGCCCACCACGACGCCCACCTGGACGCCCATAGCCACGGCCTCCTTGATGACGTCGCAGACCTGGCCGATGACGCCGAAGTCCAGGCCGTGACGCCGCTCTCCCGCCAGGGCCTCGCCGCTGATTTTCAGCAGGACTCTTTTAAATTTCGGTTCCTCCATAGCTTCTCCTCCGCTTATTCTCCCAAGGGGGGATTTTTTTGTCTCACACCGCTCCCTATTCTAATATATTTTTCCGCATTTGAAAAGTAGAAATTGTAAATTTTTTGGAGATTATGCCCAGCCGCCCCTCAAAGCGCCGATGAACCATCAAAGCACGGACCGCTGCCGGTACAGAATCAGGCTGAACCATGTGACGATATTCCCGCCCGGCTGGAACTCGACGCCCAGCCGTTCCGCCGTGTCGATGATCAGTATCCCGTGGCTCTCCACGCAGGGAAACATTTTCTCCGGAAAGCGGCAGGGACCGTCCGGATAGGCGCATTTCGCGCAGATGGCGCAGGACTCCGTGGAGAGGGGGTAGGTCTCCGCGCCCTGGCTCCGCATCAGCTCGTTGACATGGCGGGTGATCTCCTCGTGGGGGGCGCGGGTCTCGAGCGTCCCTTCGATATCGGCCAGATCGTCCACCTCGGTCATGGTGGTGATCAGCAGCGCATGGGGATAACTGAGACAGCGGGCCCTGCACTCCTCCACCGTCCCTACGGCGGGCGGGCAGGCCCAGCTGGAGCCGTAACGGCTGCAATCCGTCTCGCAGACCGTCCGGACCCGGGACGTGAAGGTCAGCTCCGCCGTATCGAAAAATTCATACTGCACGATGGGCAGCTCGCCCATGCGCTCCTCCAGCCACGCTCTGTCCATTTGTACCGCTCCCTTTCCTCCGTGTTTTCCTGAAGTATACCATACTTTCCCGGCAAAGGGAAGGTCCTCCTGCCCCGCCGTCAGATTTTTCTTGCAAACCTGGCCGTATCTGGTATAATGTAATCATAGACCGCTACTCCATTCTGAAAGGTGAGGTGGATTCTGTGGAGAAGGAAAATTATAAGCAGAAGATGCTGCTGGCAGTGGTTCAGGGGGACGACTATCTGGATACCGTGGATGAACTGACCCGGAACGGCTTTTTTGCCACGGTGCTCAGCTCTACCGGCGGCTTCCTGAAAAAACGGAGCGTCACGCTGATGATCGGCGTGGAAGCCCATCGGGCTCAGGCCGCGCTGGATATCCTCAGACAGTGCGCGGGACGGCGGCAGCAGATGAGTTATTCCAACATGTCCATGTCCGCCGGAGGGCCTACGGCCTCCATTCCCATGGTGCCGGTGCCCATTACCACCGGCGGCGTGACCGTTTTCATGATGGATCTGAATGATATACAGAAATTCTGAATGGCCCGCCTCATCTGTCATACCGCGGGAAGGCGCTTCAAAACATGCGGAAACCGCCAGGGCATAAACGCCCTGGCGGTTCTGCGTGTCAAAAAAGATGCTGCGCATCTTTTTTGAGGGGGGTCTCGCTACGCTCTGCGCCTCGGTTGTCCGCTTACAGCGGACAATTCGACGCTCGCTCCGCGCAAAGTGTTTTTC
>JAAVHF010000086.1 GCA_014799845.1 Oscillibacter sp.
GCTCTTGGAGTTTTCCGCCAGACCATTGCCTTTCCATTGTACAGCTTGGGCAATGAGATGTCCCTCGCCTGTGGCTGGCTGCCACGAACATGGGGCAAATCTTATAGTAACAGGAGCTGCCAATGTCGAACCAACCAATCATTGCCCTTCTTTACGATTTTGACAAAACCCTCTGCACCCAGGATATGCAAAATTATGCCTTTATCCCCTCCCTGGGTCTGGCCCCCGGGGACTTCTGGAAAATCGCCAACGACTTTGGCCGTCAGGAGAAAATGGACAGCGTCCTCGCCTACATGTATACCATGCTCCGGGAATCGGAAAAAAGAGATATCCCGCTGACGCGGCAGAGCTTGAACCGCTGCGGGAGAAATATCTCCTTTTTCCCCGGGGTCACCGACTGGTTCGAAAGGATCAACCGCTGCGGCGGCCTCCTGGGCGTCCAGGTGGAACACTATGTGATTTCCTCCGGCCTGCGGGAGATCATCGAGGGAAGCTCCATCGCCGGAGAATTCAAAGAGATTTACGCAAGCGAATTTTTCTACGATGGAGAGGGAAAACCCACCTGGCCCCGGCTGGCGGTGAACTTCACCGCCAAAACCCAGTTCGTCTACCGGATCAACAAGGGCGTATTGGACGTCTCCGACGACCGGACCCTCAACGACTCCATGCCTGACGACAGCAAACGTGTCCCCTTCACCAACATGATCTACCTGGGGGACGGCCTCAGCGACGTGCCCTGCATGAAGATGATGCGCGCCTACGGCGGGCAGGCCATTGCCGTCTATCAGGCGGTGAACCGCCGGGGCGTGGAGCAGCTGCTGCGGCAGAGGCGGGTGGACTTCATCTATCCCGCCGATTACCGGGAGGGCACCGAACTGGAGATCACCGTGAAGAATATCATCCGGAAAATGGCCGTCAGCCAGCAGCTCTACGAAGAGAACGTCCACCAGCTGCGCTCTATTCAGTGAAATTTTTTCAAGGGATGGAACATTTCCTCTGATTTTGCGTCTCTAAGAGTGTAGGTCTCTTGCAAGACATAAAAAGGAGGAAAATCGGATGAAAAAGAAAGTATTTGCCCTTTTGGCGGCAGTTCTTCTGCTGTCGCTCGCCGCCTGCGGCGGAAACGCCGGCGGCGCTGCCAATCAGACTGCCTCCAGCACGCCCATGGATGCCGCCGACATGAACACATCAGGCAATTTTGATATGCCGATGGGAGCGGAAATGGGCTGGGACGCCGCCATGGCGGAGGAGGCCCCCATGGAACCCTCCCCCTCTCCCGGCACGGCTTCCGGCGGCGGCAACATCCCCGCTGACGCGAAGATGATCTATACCGCCGACATGGATCTGGAAACCAAGGAGTTTGACGCGGCATCCCAGGCTCTCGCGGATCTGGTGGACGAGCTGGGCGGCTATTTTGAGAGCCGCAGTCTGAACCAGGGAGGCTATTACCGCAGTCTCAGCTGCACCGTCCGCGTCCCGGCGGAGAACTTCCGCGCCCTTCTGGAGCGGGCAGGGGAGACGGCCCACGTCACCAACTGCTCGGACTATCTGGACAATGTCAGCGAGGCCTACTATGACCAGGAGGCCCGGCTGTCCACCCAGCGCACCAAGCTGGAGCGCCTCCAGGAACTGCTGAGCAAGGCGGAAAACATGGAGGATATCATCACTATCGAGAGCGCCATCAGCGAGACGGAGTTACAGATCGAGTATCTGACCGGCAGCCTGCGGAAGTATGACAGCCTCATCAATTACTCCACCGTCAACCTCTACCTCCGGGAGGTCTACCGCCTCTCCACAGACGAGGAGGTTCCGGTGACCTTCGGCCAGCGGTTTGTGTCCGCGTTTTCCGTAGGCTTCCAGCGGGGCGTGGACGGATTGGAGGACTTCGCCATTTCCGTGGCCCGGAACTGGATGACGCTGCTGATCTGGGCGGTAGTGCTCGTGGCCGCGGTGTTGTTCCTCCGCAGCCGGGTGAAGCGGAAAAAGGCGGAGCGCTCCGTGCCGGTCCCGGCGCAGGCGGAAAGAAGAGAAGACAAGGAGCCCGAAGAGAAAAAGGAAGATTGATCCCCAAAGGGGCCGGCCGCTGCGCCGGCCCCTTTTTGCGGTTCCCTATTGACAATATCGAATATCGATGTTATAGTGAAAGCAGAAATAACGAATATCGATATTAAGGGGGGAGGCAGTCTATGGCCCGGGAAAAGTTTCAGACGCTGACGGAGCAGATGTTTTACATCCTCCTGTGCCTCCAGCGGGAGTGCTGCGGGGTGGATGTGATGGACCAGGTGTCCCGGATGACGGAGGGGCGGGTGGTCATCGGCCCGGGGACCCTGTACAGTCTGCTGGAGAGCTTCCAGCAGGAGGGATTTATTCAGGAGACGAGGGTAGAGGGCCGGAGGCGCAGCTATCAGATCACGGTGAAGGGCCGCCTGCGGCTGGAGGAGGAGGTCCAGCGCCTCCGGCGGCAGACGGAGGACTATGTCAAATTCGGAAAGGGGGCCCACGCGTGAGCCGGGATAAAAAACGCCAGCTGATCTGGTATCAGATCGACGACACCGAGACCATCGCCCACCATCTGGAGAAAATGGCCGCGAAGGGCTGGCTGCTGGAAGAGGCGGACAACTGGTGGTACACCTACCGCCGGGCCAAGCCGGCTCAGGTGCGGTACACCGCCACCTTCTTCCCCGACGCCTCCGTTTTTGATGCCGGTCCTACAGCGGGGCAGGAGACCTATATTGACTACTGCCGCGCCGCCGGGTGGGAGCTGGCCGCGGTGTATGGTCCCATTCAGTATTTCCGCTCCACCCGCCCGGACCCGGTCCCCATCGAGACGGACGAGGCGGTGAAGCTGGCCGCCGTCCGCCGTACCATGCGGAAAACCTTTGTTTTCAGCTACGCGCTCCTGCTCCTGCTGCCCGCTGTCAATCTGCCGCTGATGTGGAAACAGTTTCAGTGGGACCCGCTGGACTTTCTGTGCAGCAATTCCAAGCTGGCCACGGTCGCTCTGATGACAGGGATCATTATTTTTGTCGCCGGGATGCTGCTGGATTATCTGATCTGGGTGCTGCGCTCCCGATATTCCGTGGCCCACGGCGGAACCTGCCGCAGGCCCCACACCCGGTTCCGCATGTGGTTCAACGCCGGCATGCTGGCGTTGTGCGCCGCTGTCCTGCTGGGCTATTTTATGAACCTTGCCGGTTTACGCGCCACCCTGATGATCTACCTGGTGATCTACGGCGGCATCATGCTCCTGAGCCGCTGGGTCCTGCGGCGGCTGAAGCGCAGCGGGGCCAGCCGGGGCGATATCAGAGGGCTTTTCATCGTGTTTGCCATCGTGGCCGGACTGGTCGTGGGTTTCGCCACACCCTTCCTGTTTGCGCGGCTGGCCGGCGCCGGGATTATCTACAAGGACCGGGAACCGGCGGAGAGCTATACCTATACCAGCAGGGACTTCTCCTTTACCCGCGGCATCTACCGCGACAAACTCCCCTTGACCCTGGAGGACCTGGGATATACCGTCACGGAGGATGACCATTGCTCGTACAGGGCGGAGATCAGCCGCTCTCCCCTGGCCGTTCACAGCGAATATACCCAGGAGGCCATGAACCTTGACAGCGACCTTCCCAGGCTGTATTATCAGACCTACGACAGCCGCTGGTCCTGGATGCTGGAAAAGTGCTGGGAGGAACTTACCCGAGCGGAGGAGGACGACCCCTGGCCCATGCGGGAGCTGACGCCCGCTCCCTGGGGCGCGGAGGAAGCCTGCCGGCGGGAGGGCCTGACCTCTTATTTTCTCCTTTACCCGGACCGCATTGTCACCTTCAGCCTGGGGGAAGACGCTTCACCCCGGCAGCTGGACGTTATCATTCAGGCTTTACAGCCATAGGAGGGACCCGCCATGGGACTTTACACCGACAAACCGCAGACAGATATCCCTCTCCGGGAACTGTGCCGGACCATTCTCCGGATCTCCGGCATACCCGATTTCTCCGCGCTGCAATTCTGCGACGACAGCGGCGGCGGACTGCGGCGGTACAACGTCTACCGGGTCACCGCCAACGGGCAGGCTTACGTTCTGAAAAGCTCGGAGCGGAGAGAGGTCGACGTCTACCTGAATTTTCTGTCAAAGCACAGCTTCCGTACGCCGAAGTTTTACGGCAGCACCTTTTACGATCACCGCCACTGGATCTTGATCGAGTATATCCCCGGCCCGGACCTGAGGGACTTCACCGACGAACTGGCCTATGCCGCCGCCGGCAGCGTCACCGCGATCATGAACGCCTACTGGGAGAGTGATGAGCCGGACGGACGCTTTGAACTGTACTGGGAGCGGATCAACAAGCGGGCCGAATGCCTCGCCGGGGAGCCGGAGATTCGCCGCGCCTACAACAGGTTCCTGGAGCGGCAGCAGACCTGCCCCCGGACCCTGTGCAGCGGCGATTTTCTCCAATTCAACGCCATCAACCGGGGCGGGGAGGTCTGCATCATCGACTGGGCCTTTGCGGGGATCATGCCCTACTCGCTGGATATTGCCCGCATGATCGCCCACGGCACCGAGGACCGCCGCGTCTTCCCTTTCTACATGACGGACCGTCACCGGGAGATCTATGTCCGGGAGGTGTACCGGCAGCTGGCCCAAAAGCCCGGATGGGAGAGGTATTTGCAGGACATTCGTCTGGCCGTGCTGAACGAGTATGTGGAGTTCATCGAGTGGGAGCTGAATCATCCCGGTGAGGAACGGGATCGGGTTTTTGATTACTACTACACCCAGGCTCTGGCTCTGGCGTCGGAGCTCAACCGATAAAGGAACGGCGCACACGGTCTGAAGCCGTGCGCGCCGCTGGTTTACTGTCATTTGCTGATATGAAACACCTTTTCTCCCGGTGTGACCATGCCCAGCTTATCCCGGGCAATGTCCTCAATAAGGGCCTGACTGCCGCTGTTATCCAGGTCCGCCCGCAGCTGCCGGTTGGTCTCCCGCAGCTCCTCCAGCTGCTGGGCATAGACCGCCTCCTCAGCCCGGGCTGTCTGAAGCTGGCCGAACATGCGGTAAATTTGCAGACCGACCCCCATCAGCAGCGCCGCCAGAATCAGAACCGTCAGCCGGCTGCCGGGCCGCGCGGATTTCCTCTTTTTCTTCCGGGGGGCAGGAGTTTTCCTCTTTCCGGTCGGCCCGCTCATGTCGTTCTCTCCTTCCTGCCGCCGGGAAGATATCTTCCGGCGGAGTGTCGCAAGTTTCATTGTAAACCAATTCCGCCAAAAAGAAAAGACCTTTTTTGTTTTTTCCCCGCACTTTTTCAAAAACCTTTTGGACAAGCGCACCGGAAGCAGCGCCAGCTCCAGCCAGAATGCCCAGACCGGCCGCAGCAGGGGGCCCAGCAGGCACCAGAACAGCACCGCGCCCCCTAATACGCCAACAGCTACAAAAATGCGCAGCTCCCCGTCCCCTGCCAGGACGAAAAACAGCACCGCCACCGCCGCCATCAGGCAAAAGGCCGTATCCAGCACGCCGCCCCAAAGCTTTCCGCCCAGCCGCCGCAGGGCCCCCATCACATCGTACAGCAGGCCCAGGCACAGTCCCAGCCCGATGGCCCGGAGGAACAGCAGCATCTGGTCGGAGACATAATTTCCGATCTCCATGACGCTCAGCCGAACAGGCGCCGGAACAGGCCGCCCTGACTGCTCCTGGGTACGGTATCTTCATAGAGCAGGGTGTGGATGGCGCCGTCCACATGGAGCTCCCCGCCATCCAGATTCAGCTTCCCGATATGCAGGTTCGTGCCGCCCACTACCAGGGTGCCGGCGGTGGTGTTCATGACAATTTCCTCCTCGTCAAACCGCTCCACCTCCTCCACTCCGGAGACCAGCAGCCGCTCCCGCCCGTCCAGTTCCAGCCGGTGCTGCATCCCGCTCAATTCTTCATAAGGCATAGCAAGACCCCCCACATACATGTTTATTCCATGTATATGGGGGGTCTGTCCAAATTATTCTCCCAAGATGCCGGCGCATCTTTTCTGAGGGCTCCAGGACATACCGTTTCTTGATAAAAAGATTTAAAAATCTTTTTATCAAGAATTAGTATCACACCCGCCGGACGCCTTCGCTGTAAACCGCCTGAATGTGCCGCTTATCCATCAGATAGATGGCCCTCTCAAACCGCTCGTCCAGAGTCAGCTCCCGGGTGGGCTCCGGAAGGGAACTGTCGTCGATCACAATGGCGTGGAGCTTGTGCCCGGACTGGAACCCGGCCCCGCCGCCGAAGTACGTATGTCCCGCCGTGGAGCCGAGGTAATATGCCTCCGGTACGGTGAGGAAGGGCGCGCCCGTCTCGATCTGCTTGATCTTGGAAGCCCGGATGGACATGACGATCACCTTGTTCATGGCCAGCTGGTCCCCGCCGGCGATATCGCTGCCCAGGGCCACGTGTACGCCGTGTTCCACCAGTTCCCGGACGGGCGCGGTGCCGCTGCACAGATTCACGTTGGACGCCGCGCAGTGGACTGCCCAGACCCCCGCCTTTGCCATAGCCGCCTGCTCCCGGCTGTCGCTGTGGACGCAGTGGGCCATGAGGGTGCGGTCCTTCCAGAGGCCGTACTTCTCGTAGCTCTCCCAGTACTGGGGGCAGTCGGGGTGGAGCTGGCCCACCAGAGCGATCTCTCCGGCGTTTTCCGACAGGTGGGACTGGACCGGCAGGTCCCGCTCCGCGGCCAGTTTCCCCAGCGCCGCCATCAGTTCGTTGGTGCAGGAGGGGGTAAAACGGGGGGTCAAAATGGGCTTTACCAGGTCGAAATGGCAATTTTCCAGCCAGCGGAGGGTCTCGGAGATGGATTCCTCCGTCTTCTCCTGGGAGAGACCGGCGCTGCGGTCCATGTTCACCTTGCCCACATAGCCCGTGACCCCGGCCTTTTCAAGCTCCTCCATGAGGATCAGGGTAGCGTCGGTGTGACGGGAGGAGAACATGGCGACCCGGGTGGTTCCGGAGGTGATCAGGTCCTCCGCCAGCTGCCGGTAGACCCGGCGGGCATAGTCCGTATCCTCGAACCGGGCTTCGGTGCGGAAGGTGTAGGTATCCAGCCAGTCCAGCAGAGGCAGATCCATGCCCATGCCCAGCATGGGGTACTGGGGGGCGTGGAGGTGGAGGTCGGCGAAGGAGGGCATGATAAGCCCGCCGCCGTAGTCCGTCACCGGGCAGGCGGCGAATTGTTCCGGCAGGGTGGGATAGATGCCCTGGACAATGCCGTCCTCCAGGACAAGGTAACCGTTGGGGATTGTCTCCAGGGTTCCAAAAGAGGGGGCGTGGATGAGGTTTCCATGTAAAATAGTAATCATGGCGCGTCTCCTTTACTGATTTTGGACAATGAAAAAAGCGCCCCAAATCCCTCCTTTCAGACGGATTCAGAACACTCATAGCGGGGCCGAAGGCGGCCCGGTAGAAACTTTCGCGCCATAACCGCGAAATTATATGAGAGTTTGCCTTTTTCTGTTCACAGTATACCAAATCCTCTCGCGGATTGCAACAGTTTTTTGTTTATTTTTATTTTGGGAAATGGATGGCACATCTCGCGCCGCATTCCGTCTATCTCATTGAAGTCCAAAATTTACCGGAGGAGGGACCAGCCATGAAAAAGTTTTGCCAGACTGTCCTTGCTGTGCTGCTTCTGCTGTCACTGTGCGCCTGTTCTCTGACTGAGGAGGAACGCCGCCAGCAGGCGCTGGACGAGCTGAACGAAAACAGCGACCTGCCCTTCGCGCTGACTCTGCCGGAAACGGAGCTGGGGGATACCGGCGGTTACCAGAGGGGCGAGGGCTGGGGCTGCTACAGTCTGGAAAACGAGGATATCTGGATCAGTCTCAGCGGGTATCCCGATGTACAGGACCCATACCATGTCACGGACACCATACTGCAAACCCCCAGATACTCTGTTTTCGGCCTCCGGGTGGGCGATACCGCCGGACAGGCCGCCGAGATCCTCAAGCCCAGAGGTTACCGCCCCGCTCCCAAGGACGGCTGGAGCATCCTCTATGAAAAGGATGGCGTTTTTATCCGGCTGGAATTTGACGAGGGGCAAATTTCCGCCCTTACAGTATTCGTGGAATCCACCAACGTGGAGGGCGTCTATTTCTGACGCGGGGCTTGCGCCTTTTTCTCAATTGTACTATAATAACCCCCGAACCTCCGCCGGGACGGCGGGGCGCGGGAGGCCGTTATGGGGAAATTTACAGGAATGCTGCTGGTCAGCGATTATGACAACACCTTTCAATATACGGATGCCGCCCTTTCCGGCGGCGGAGCGGACGCGGTGCCGCCGCCCAGCCAGCGGAACCTGGCGGCGGTGAGCCGCTGGATCGCCGGGGGCGGCCTGTTTGCCATTGCCACCGGGCGGGCGCTGGGAGCCGTCTGCCGGCAGATCGGGGACCTTCCCATCAACGCCCCCATCATCGTGGACAACGGCGGCAGCATGTACGATCTGGCCGAAAAGCGGTATGTCATCCGCACGCTCCTGCCGGACTGCGCACTGGAGGATCTGGCGGGGGTGGAGGCGGCCTTCCCAGGAACGTCCATGGAACTGTACCTCTCCGATGAGCGTATTCACGCCCTGCACCCTACCGAGCGCAATATCCAGCACTGTAAGCTGACCGGCATGCCCTTTGCGGCGATCGACGCGTTGAACGCGGAAACCATCCCCGTTCCCCTGGCCAAAGCACTCTTTATGGCGGAGATGCCCCAGCTTTTGAGGCTCCGGGCCTACATGACCGCCCACGGCTGGGAGGACCGCTATGAAATGATCTTTTCCAGCGACCACCTCATGGAACTGACCGCCAAGGGCGCCGACAAAGGCGCAATGGCCCGCCGCCTCAGGCGCCTCACCGGCAGCCATACGCTGATCTGCATCGGCGACCACGCCAACGACCTCCCCATGCTCCAATCCGCCGACCTCGCATTTGCTCCCGCCAACGCCATTGAGGCCGTCCGCGCCGCCCCCGGCGTCGCCGTGGTCTGCCACTGCCTGGACGGGGCCGTGGCGGATGTGGTGGAACGCGTGGAAGCGTTGTGAACAGACTCCAAATCCATATCTCACCGCGGCGCAGGCCGGACGGGCATAACCTGTCCGGCTTTTTCATATATTCTACCGGTGATGTGTATGAAAAAAATGTTCCCAACCCTGGCGGCATCCGCCGTGGTCGTTCTGCTGCTCCTCCGGCCTCAGGAGGCCGCGGGGGCCGTCCGGGAGGGGCTGTCCCTGTGCGGCAGGACGGTGATTCCGTCCCTGTTTCCCTTCTTCGCGGCAATTTCCCTGCTGCTCCAGTTGGGGTTGGCGGAAGCCCTCAGCGGCCTGTGCGGCCCGATTATGGGGCCGCTGTTCCGGATGCGCGGGGTTTGCGCCCTGCCTCTGTTGGCGGGACTGCTGGGCGGCTATCCCACCGGCGCGAAAACCGCAGCCGACCTCTGCTCCCAAGGCCGGATCACCCGCCAGGAAGCGGAGCTTCTCCTGGGCTTCTGCGACAACTGCGGCCCGGCCTTCCTGCTGGGCTACATAGGCGCGGGAATCCTGGGCGACGCTTCCGCCGGTCTCCGCCTTTATGTGATCCATATTCTCTCCGCGCTTCTGACGGGCGTCCTCCTCTGCCGCCTGAACAAGGACCGGGGCCCCGCGCTTCTGGGCGGCAGCCTGCCGGCTGTCCCGGTCTCCTTCCCCCAGGCGCTGACCTCTTCTGTCTCCAGCGCACTGACTTCTACTCTGAATATCTGCGCTTTCGTTGTCTTCTTCCGGGTTCTGGCCTCCCTTCCGCCTGTTTCTCTGCCAACGCCCGCCCTGGGCGTTCTGGAAATGGTCACCGCCGCTGCCTCCCTCTCGCCGGGACCTGCCGGCTTCATCTCCGCCGCCGCGATTGTCGGCTGGGGCGGGCTGTCCGTCCACTGCCAGGCAATGTCTCTCGCCGCCCCCGCCGGCCTCTCCTTCCGCTGGCACTGGGCGGGAAAGGCGATCCAGGCGGCCTTGTCGGCGCTGCTGGCGGCAGGCGCATATTTTTTCTTTATGAACAGAGGAACAGCAATTCTTTTTCGGTGAAACCGCCCGGACTGGCAAAGGCGGCCCCGACGCAAATCCGTCCGCTGGCCGGTTTGGTTTGTTTCATCTGGCGAGTTTGTTTTAATGAGCAGCGCCCCGCCACACGGCGGGGCGTTTCTGCATATTGATACACAGCAAAAATCCATTTTGCAAGATACATAATTATAAATTGCAAAACGAGCTGTCGGCGGCGGAAGCGTCGCGTTGGCAGGATTTCCCTGCATTTTGGCATATCTTGCGAAATATCAGCCTTATATTTCCATGTATAAATCGGTTTTTCGCCGGTTTTTGTAACTTCCTATAAAAAGTGCCGAACTGAAGAAATGAATTTGTAGGGATTTGACTCTTGCGTAAATTGCAAGTTAAGCATATAATCATTGCATCCCAGAAGGGAGCGACATCTTTGGAAAGGAAGAAAATACTATGAAAAAGAAGTTATTTGCACTGGCCACGGCTATGCTCATGGTCCTGTCGCTGGCCGCCTGCGGCGGCGATAACAACAAGAACACTGCTGGTCCCTCCGCCGTCAGCGCGAAAACCGACGCCAACACAGTCGCCGTGGGCGCCGTGGTCATCGCCCGCGACGATGTGCCCGAGGATGACATCTACGCTTTCGTCAGCGCCATCTTCGAGAACATTGACACCATTACCGGGCAGCACAACAAGGGCGGCGAGTTGGACCTGGACTTTGCCGCATCCGTCACCTCCGTGCCCTACCACCCCGGCGCCGCCAGGTACTTCGCTGAGAAAGGCAAGAACGTTGCTTCCGTCAAGGATGGCGCGGGCGTTGGCGAGTCCAGGGCCCTGACCTTCGGCACTGGCGGCGAGACCGGCACCTACTACGCCTTCGGCGGCGTGCTGTCGAGTTATGTCTCCAATAGCACCGGCATCTCCGTCACCGCCGTCACCTCCGGCGGCTCCAAGGCCAACATCGAGGACCTGTCCGCCGGCGACATTCAGCTGGGCTTTGTCCAGTCCGACGTGATGAGCTACGGCTACAACGGCGAGCGTCTCTTTGACAGCGCGGTCGACAACTTCTCTGTGGTTGCGGCCCTGTATATGGAGCAGGTCCAGATCGTCACCACCAACCCCGACATCCAGACAGTAGCTGACCTGGCCGGCAAGACCGTCTCCATCGGCGCTCAGGGTTCGGGCGTGTGGTTCAATGCCGTTGATGTTCTGAGCGCTTACGGCATTGATCCCGACACCGGCATCAAGCCCGTGTACCAGGACTTCGGCAACAGCGCCGAGAGTCTGAAGGACAAGAAGATTGACGCGGCCTTCATCGTGGCCGGCGCGCCCACTCCCGCCATCGTGGACCTGGCCGCCAGCGGCGATGTGTATCTGGTCAGCCTGGACGCGGCCCATACCGGCAGCCTGCTGGAAACCTCCCCCTACTACAGCGCCTATACCATCCCCGCCGGCACCTATTGATGAACCGGCGTCTGTGCATCCCTGACAACCCCGGCAAGGGCCGCGCACGCGCGGCCTTTGCCGCACTTCTCCACTTTTTCAATAACGGCGGGAACTGCTGCACGAAAAACCAAAGGAGGCCGTCCTCATGAGCGAAAAAGATAAAAAAAACCTGTCCGGCGCGGAAACCGGCACAGCGGCGGACATGGACGAGGTCATGCGCAAATATGACCGGGAATCCGCCACCCGCATCTGGGAAGGCGCGCCCAAGGCCGTTGTGCAGGTGATCTCGGTGCTGTTTTCCCTGTACTGCATCTGGTCCACCCTGTGGAGCACGTCGGATATGCCCATCCGACTGACCGCCTTTCTGGGCCTGATCATTATTATGGGCTATCTCAACTATCCCATCCGCAAGGGCCATGTGCGGCCCAACTCCATGCCCTGGTATGACTTCGTTATCATGGCCCTGGGCGCAGGCTCCTTCTTCTATTACTGCCTCAATTATACAAGGCTGGTCATGGTCATCACCAGCGCCTCCAAAATTGACCCCTGGAACGTCAACGCCGTTGATGGCGCGTGGTTCTTTATCCTGCTGGGCGTCGTGGGCATCCTGTGTCTGGCGGAGCTGTGCCGGAGGTGCGTGGGCCTGCCCATCCTGTGCGTGGTAAGCGTGCTGCTGCTCTACACCTTTGCCAGCGGCCAGAGTCTGGCCCGCGTGATCTACACTCTGTTCTTCGGCACCTCCGGCGTCATGGCAACCCCCATCCAGGTGTGCGCCAAGTTTATCGCCGTATTTATCATCTTCGGCGCGTTCCTGGAGCGCACCGGCATCGCCGGCTTCTTCATCGATCTGGCCAACTGCGCGGCAGGCTCCTCCTCCGGCGGTCCGGCCAAGGTGGCGGTCATCTCCTCCGCCCTGTGCGGCATGGTCTCCGGTTCCTCCGTGGGCAATACCGTGACCACCGGTTCCGTTACCATCCCCATGATGCAGAAAACCGGCTACAAGGGCGAGTTTGCCGCCGCCGTGGAAGCCGCCGCCTCCACCGGCGGACAGATCATGCCTCCCATCATGGGCGCGGCCGCCTTCCTCATGGCGGAGTATATGGATACCACCTACGCCGCCGTGGCATTGAAGGCCATCCTGCCCGCTCTGCTGTACTTCACCGGCATTTTCCTCTCCGTCCATCTGGAGGCCAAGCGGCTGGGGCTCCAGGGCATCCCCCGGGACCAGCTGCCCAAAATGAAAATCCTCATCCGCAGCATCTACCTGCTGCTGCCGCTGGCCGTCCTGGTGTGGCTGGTAGCCAGCGGGACCCGTACCCTCCAGTTTTCCGCCGCCATCGCTATCGTGCTGACGGTCCTGGTGAGCCTGCCCGGCATCTTTGCGGGCAGCCGCGGCCAGCACGGCGGGAGCTTCGCCGTTCACGCCGCCAAGGACCTGGCTTCCATGATCGCAGGCTCTCTGGAGGCCGGCGGACGGGGCTGCATCACCGTGGCGGTGGCCTGCTCCATGGCGGGCATCGTGGCCGGGTGCATCACGGTCACGGGCCTGGCCTCCAGGCTCATCAACGCGGTGGTCAACATCAGCCGCATGATCCCCAATCCGGTGCTGGCTATGTTCATCGCCCTGTTTCTGACCATGCTGTGCTGTATTGTGCTGGGTATGGGCGTGCCTACCACGGCCAATTACTGCATCATGGCCTCCACCTGTGCGCCGATCCTCATCACTCTGGGCATCGGCAAGATCCCCGCCCACTTTTTCGTGTTCTACTTCGGCATCGTGGCGGATATCACGCCCCCCGTGGCGCTGGCGGCTTACGCCGGGTCCGCTATCGCGAAATCCAACCCCATGAAGACCGGCGTCAACGCCACAAAGCTGGCCATCGCGGCCTTTATCGTGCCGTATATCTTCGCGTTCAACCCGGCCATGCTGCTGGTGGACACCAACCCGCTCCAGGTGGCGCAGATCGTGGTCACCTCTCTGGCAGGTCTGTTCGGCATCGCGGCGGCCCTCAACGGCACGCTGTTCCGGAAGATGGGCGCCCTGTTCCGGCTGCTGCTGGCAGCGGGCGGACTGTGCATGATGTTCCCGGATACCGCCACCGACGCGGCGGGACTGCTGCTGGTAGGCGGCGTGTGCGTATTTGAGTATCTGAGCGCCAGAAGGGCCCGAGCATAAGTGATCTGAAAAATGAAGAAACCGGACGCAGAACCTTCGTTCCGCGTCCGGTTTCTTCACATGGAGGTGAATTACCGGCAGGATATGCGTCCTGCCCCAAAACATCTCCCGGTTTTCTATATCCCGCGCGTTTCCTCCCGCCGGCTTCCGGTGAGGCATACATTTTACGGAAACATTTGCATAAAATGTAGAAGGCGGCGGAAATAATCATCCAAAAATATTCGAACAAGCCGCCAGGAATTGTGATATTTGTCAAGAGACTCCATGCTATTGTTGACAGAATAGCAAAAAAACTTTTTTTCGCGGCAAAACAATTGACGAAAATGCACCATTTTGTTATAATTGCCTTACTAACCAAATCGCCGGAAACGTGTTCGATGAGATGAAAGGTGGGAATAGAAGAGAGAAAAGGAACAGATCCCGCCCGGGCGCGGGCAGAGCGAACTGACGAAAGGAGCAACAATGTGAAAAGGAAGAGAGAGCGCCGTCCCTTTAACAAGACCCGACTGAAAAATCAGATCCTGAACGTGGTGAAAAACCCCTTCAATATGATCGTGGCGATCAGCCTTGTGATCCTGTTCTGCCTGATCGTGATCCCCCTGCTGCAGATGATCGCATCCACCTTCACCGTAGCGAAAAGCGAGGTCAAGCGCATCGGCGGCCAGGTGGGCGATTTTACGCTGTACTACTGGAAATACCTGATGGTGGGCAAGCTCTCCGGCGCGAACCTGTGGGGGCCGCTGAAGAACTCCCTGGTCGTGGGCGTGTTTACCGTCCTCGTGTCGGTGCCGCTTGGCTCGGTGCTGGGCTGGCTGATGGTCCGCTCGGACATTCCGGGGAAGAAGCTCATGGGTATGCTGGTGGTCATTCCCTATATGATCCCCTCCTGGTGCAAGGCCCTGGCGTGGCTGGCGGTGTTCCGCAACAAGACCTCCGGCTCCCTGGGCTTCCTGGCCGGTCTGGGCATCCCCGTTCCCGACTGGCTGGCCTACGGCCCGGTGGCCATCGTCCTGTGTATGTCCCTGCACTATTACGCCTTCTCCTACATACACGTTTCCTCCGCCCTGCGCTCCATCAACTCGGAGCTGGAGGAGATGGGCGAGATCTGCGGCGCGAACAAGGTGCAGATTCTGA
>JAAVHF010000087.1 GCA_014799845.1 Oscillibacter sp.
GGAAAAACACTTTGCGCGGAGCGAGCGTCGAATTGTCCGCTGTAAGCGGACAACCGAGGCGCAGAGCGTAGCGAGATCCCCCTCAAAAAAGATGCGCAGCATCTTTTTTGACACGCAGAAGAAGAGGAGAATTGCCCATGGGCAATTCTCCTCTTCCGGTTTTTCAGTTTATTGGTACTGCGGCAGTCTCAGGCTCTTGCCACGCCCAGCGCGCGGTGAACATCCAGAATACGGCCAAACAGCGGGTTGTCCTGCTGGAGGCCGGAGTAAGCCGCCAGGGCGGCAGCCACGCCCTCCGCCCGGATTTTCTCATTCATCTCCACGCTCTGCTTGTCCTCCGGGCAGTTGAAATAGAGGGCGGCGGCAGCGCCGAAGATGAGGTGGTCCACCGGCAGGCCATAGGAGGCGGTGGTGGTCAGGGGCTTGATGAGCCGGTCCATGGGGGACAGCTTCCGGATGGGCTCCCGGCCCACGCGGTCCACCTCGTCCAGGAGGTGGGGATTGTGGAAGCGCTTGAAGATCCGCTCCACGTAGGCGTGGTGCGCGTCGGGATCAAAGCTGAACTCCTTGATGAGTCCCTCGCCGCTCTCCCGCATGGCGGCATGGACGACGTCGCCCACGGCGGGGTCCTGGATGCTCTCCAGGATGGTCTTGTGTCCCCGCAGGGAGCCCAGATAGGCGCAGATGGCGTGGCCGCTGTTCAGGGTAAAGAGCTTCCGCTCCAGGCAGGCCATCAGATTGTCGGTATAGGTCATGCCGGCGATGTCCAGCAGCTCGCCCTTCCAGGCGGAGCGCTCCACGTCCCACTCGGTGTACTCCTCCACTGCCGCGTCCAGGGGGTTGTCGTAGGTGGGCTTGGGGCAGATGCGGTCCACGGCGCAGTCCACGAAGCCGATGCACTCGTCCACGAAGGCGGTTTCCTCCTCGTTCAGCAGCGGCATGACGCATTCTTTCAGCTTGGAGGTGACCCGGATGCCGTTTTCGCAGCAGACGATGTTCAGGGGGGCCTTATTCCCGGCCGCCATCCTGGCCCGGATGCCGTCGGCGATGGTTTTTGCGATACGGGGGATGACCACGGGGCCCACCGCCGTGGTGACCAGATCGCTGGCAGCGATAGCCGGGACCACATCCGGGCCCACGGAGGATACCGCGTTGATGTTTCTGATTTCCAACTCGTCGCAGACCTGGTCCAGAATATGCACCGTGTAACGCTTCTGAGTGTTGATAGCGTCCAGGAGCGGCTCCACCACGTCCGCGAAGGTGACGTGCCAACCGCTCCGCTCCAGGAGCGCACCGATAAAACCGCGCCCGATATTGCCGGCGCCGAACATAACTGCCTGTTTCATAATTCCTCCTCATTTCATGAACCATGAATGTGTGGACCTGCGGCTGACCTCAGCCTGTTTGTCCGTTGTTCCCAGTATACCACTATATGACTGGAATAACAAGGAAAAATACCGTGCAAAACCTGTCTTCCGCACCCATTTCCAATCATTGGGCGGGGTAGCACGGTAATTGAATGAGAGAACCAATTGTGAACAACGCGCCTCAAAAGCCTCCCTCTTTGAGGGAGGTGGCACGGCAAAGCCGTGACGGAGGGAGTTTTTCTGCCGGAATGGAAGGTATTTCTCTGCTGGAGATCACTCCCTCAGTCAGCCTTGCGGCTTTGCTTGCGCGGCTCCTCCGGAGCCTTGCGGGCGTGCTTTGCCCGCCCCAGCTGACAGTTCCCTCAAAGAGGGAGCCTTGATCACTCCTGGAGGCAGCCTGTTCCATAGAAGGTTTACTCATTCAATTACCCTGGGCGGGGTAGAGGGTATCCTTGCAATAAGCCGGAAAATATCGTATAATAGAAGTAAGCAAACCGCCGGCCGGACCACCGGACGTTTCATCTATGCGATGGAAGCTGCGAGAGGAGGCAGATATGAGTATGCTGACCGCGCTTGCTGAAGCAAAAATGAGCATTTTCACCACGTTCAACCTTGGAAACGGCAGAAAGATTTCAGCAAAAATCGTCTCTCAGAATAACCGGACCACCGGCATGATTGCATCAGTAAAAACGTGCTGGTGGATCAAGATCAACACGAAACCATTCCGCCGCCATATGCTCGACGGCGCGAAATTCCCACATATTATTCATTTCACCTATACCGTCGACGGCGCCGCCTATCAGGGGAGCAGCTGTGTTGATTGGCAATTGAGATGTCCCGATAAGGGTGAGCGGGTCACCGTTTTCTACGACAAAAACGATCCTGCCTGATACGCCGTCAGCCCGTCCGGCGTCGGTCTATAAGCCGATGAAACGGGGGCTCTTTATCTCCGGCCCGCCGGTTTGATAAAAATGTGGAAAAGCGAAGCGTGCGAACAATAAGTTCTTTTTTCGTCAAAATAACAGAACGGGCAGTTATCCATGATGGATAACTGCCCGGCGAATCAGAACTGTATCATGATAAAAGTGAGCTTCTAATCTAATTTTTCTTTGTACTTCCAATTTCAAGCAAATTTCCTTCGGGATCAGCCACATAAAAGTTTCGGATACCAAACGGGTACGTTACAGGTTCTCCTGCGGGGAACCGCACACCCAATTTTGAAAGCCGTTCATATTCCGAATCTACATCAGCAAAGCTTGGCAGCCAAAGGGCAATTTCAAAAGTCTGGTTAATTCCTTTTGGCGGAACATAATCTTCATCTATTGCCTTTACGAATTCTTCTCTGCTATACATAAACAGAGATAACTCACCATTTGCGGTTTTAAAGTCTGCAAAAGGCCCGCCATTCCACTGTGTTTGAAAACCCAGTATGTCTCTGTAAAAATGGACCATATTTTCAATATTGCCCACTAACAGGCCCGTACCGGTCTTTACATCTTTTCCGGTCACTGTTTTCGTCTCCTTTGCAAATTGTGATTTACGGTCTGATTATATCACCGCCAATTTCCCGTTTCAAGCTGCCGGCCGTAAAATTGCCGTTGTTTCGTCCCTTCAGCATAAAAGGTGCGGGAAAAGGCAAAAATTTCCTCTTGACAACGGCGAAAAAATCCGGTAAAATACGCGCAAGTGAATAAGAAAAGCGATGACGAAGACGGACGGGGCCCTCTGTCCACAGAGAGCCGGGTATTGGTGGAAGCCCGGCGGCAGGAAGCCCCAGTGTCCCATCCCTTCTGAGCTGGAGGCCCGAACGCCCAACAGGGGCAAGTAGACGCCTCCCGTGACTGCCGCGTCAGTGCATAGGGCTTGCTGGAGCCTGAAGGGGCGTTCTTTTCTGGAGCGCAATTTGAGTGGTACCGCGGGTATATAACTTGTTTATGAACTCGTCTCAAAGAAACATCTTTGAGGCGGGTTTTTATTTTGCCGGCGCCTTTCTTATTTCACAAATTCTATTCTCATGGAGGAATGACCCATGGATACAACACACGTCAACAGCCAGCTGCTGGAGGTGGCTTTCCGTATCCGCGAGATGCGGGGCATCTGCGGCTTCACTGTGGAGGAGATGGCCCGGAAAACCGACACCACCCCCGAGGAATACCGGGCCTACGAGGCCGGACAGGCCGATCTGCCCTTTACCTTCATCCACAAGTGCGCTCTGGCTTTCGGCATCGGCATCACCGACCTGCTGGAGGGCCACAGCGCCCATCTGTCCAGCTATACGGTCACCCGCAAGGGCCAGGGCCAGCAGACCGCCAAGGAGCCGGGCATTGAGATCAGCAACCTGGCCCCCTTCTTCCGCAACAAACTGGCGGAGCCCTACTACGTCACCTACGACTATGACGAGGCCCAGCAGCACATGCCCATCCACCTCACCACCCACTCCGGTCAGGAGTTCGATATTGTCCTCTCCGGTCAGCTGAAGGTCCAGGTGGGCGAGCACACCGAGATTCTGGGTGAGGGCGACAGCATCCTCTACAACTCCTCCGCGCCTCACGGCATGATCGCCGTGGGCGGCAAGCCCTGCGTGTTCTGCGCGGTGGTCATCTCCGGTGAGAAGACCGATGAGAAATCCGTCCGCCAGTCCATCGTTCAGGCCCGCTCCAGCGAGGACTACGTCTGCAAGAGCTTTTTCGACATCAGGGAGAATGAGCACGGCGTGCTCCAGTCCCTCACCTTCCCCAACGCGGATAGATTCAACTTCGCCTTCGACTGCGTGGACGCCATCGCCGCGAAATACCCGGACAAGCTGGCTATGATGCACCTGGACAAGCACAAGAATGAGCGCCGCTTCACCTTCGAGGACATGTCCAAGGCATCCTCTCGTGCGGCGAACTATTTCAAGGCCCTGGGCATCAAGCGGGGCGACCGGGTGATGCTGGTGCTCAAGCGCCACTACCAGTTCTGGTTTGCCATCCTGGGACTCCACAAGCTGGGGGCCATCGCCATCCCCGCCACCAACCAGCTCCAGGAGCACGACTTCTCCTACCGCTTCAACGCGGCGGAGGTCAGCGCCATCCTCTGCACCGCCGACGGCGACACCGCCCACCAGGTGGACATCGCTGAGAAGGACAGCCCCAGCCTGAAGCTGAAGATCATGGTCGGCGGCAAGCGGGAGGGCTGGCACGACTTTGATGAGGAGTTCACCATGTACCGCTCCTCCTTCCCCCGGACGGAGGACGCGCCCTGCGGCAGGGACCTGATGCTGATGTTCTTCACCTCCGGCACCACCGGCTATCCCAAGATCGCCGCCCAGAGCTATCAGTACGCCCTCGGCCACTTCATCACCGCCAAGTACTGGCACTGCGTCCACGCCGACGGCCTCCACTTCACTATCAGCGAGACCGGCTGGGGCAAGGCCCTGTGGGGCAAGCTGTACGGCCAGTGGCTGTGCGAGGGCGCGGTGTTCACTTACGACTTCGACCGCTTCGACGCGGCGGATATTCTGCCGCTGTTTGCGAAATATAACATCACCACCTTCTGCGCGCCGCCCACCATGTACCGCATGCTCATCAAGCAGGATCTGAGCCGCTACGACCTGAGCAGCATCAGGCACGCCACCACCGCCGGAGAGGCCCTGAATCCGGAGGTCTTCCGTCAGTTTGAGGCGCAGACGGGACTGCAGATTTACGAGGGCTTCGGCCAGACGGAGACCACCCTGTGCATCGGCAACCTTATTGGCAACAAGCAGAAGATCGGCTCCATGGGCAAGCCCATCCCCACCTACGATCTGGTGCTGGTAGACGAGAACGACCAGCCCGTGGCCCCCGGCGAAAACGGCGAGATCTGCATCCGCGCCAGGGAAGGCGTGGGCCTGCCGGGCCTGTTCTCCGGCTACTACCGGGACGAGGAGCAGACGGCGGAGGTCTGGCACGACGGCCTGTACCACACCAGAGACGTGGCGTGGCAGGACGAGGACGGCTACCTCTGGTACGTGGGACGCCGGGATGACGTGATCAAGTCCTCCGGCTACCGCATCGGGCCCTTCGAGATCGAGAGCGTCATCATGGAGCTGCCCTACGTGCTGGAGTGCGGCGTGTCCGCCGCGCCGGATGAGATCCGCGGCCAGGTGGTCAAGGCCAGCATCGTGCTTGTCAAGGGCACCGAGGGCACCGAGGAGCTGAAAAAGGAAATCCAGGATTACGTCAAGAAGCACACCGCACCCTACAAGTATCCCCGTATCGTGGTCTTCAAGGACGAGCTGCCCAAGACCATCAGCGGGAAAATCATGCGGAATAAATTGTAAGAAGTTGTATTCATAACCGGCGTTCAACGGTTGTGAATACAGGTTCTAAGGTCCTGGGCGGACGGCCAATGCGCTTCCGGCCGCGGAAGCCCGCAAAACCAGCCGCACGATCACGAAAAACAACGGTAACGAAAAACAATTCTGCCGACAAAAGGATATTTTATGGACCACAAACGTGTTACCCTGTTCGCCGGACACTACGGCTCCGGCAAGACCAATATTGCCGTCAATTATGCCCTCCTGCTTGCGCGGGAGGGCAGGGCGGCGGCTATCGCCGATCTGGATATCGTCAACCCCTATTTCCGCACAAAGGACAGCGCGGAGGAACTGGAAAGGGCCGGGGTGGAGCTGATCTCTCCCCAGTTTGCCAACTCCAATGTGGACCTGCCCGCTCTGCCCGCCGAAGCGTACCGGCTGGTGGAGGACAGGAGCCTCTACGCCGTTATGGACATCGGCGGCGACGACCGGGGGGCTTACGCCCTGGGGCGGTATACGCCGTTCATCCTGGAGGAGGGCGACTACCGCATGGCCTATGTGGCGAACCCTTACCGTCCCCTGACCCACACGCCGGAGGAGGCGCTGGAGGTCATGCGGGAGATCGAGGCCGCGGGCGGCCTGCCCTTTACCGCCATTGTCAACAACGCCAACCTGGCCCACGAGACCACGCCGGAAACAGTGCTGGCCGCGGTCCCGTATATGGAACAGCTGAGCCGGCTCAGCGGCCTGCCGGTCTGGATGACCTGCGGGTCGGAAAGCGTCGCGGCAGAGCTGAAGGGGAAGGTCCCCGGCCTGCTGGCAATGAAGCTGCAGGCGAAGTATTTTGACCTGCCGGAGCAGGGCGGACCCTGGTCCGCCGGACCGGTCGTTGGACATCGGCCCAATGACGGTCCCACACCGCCAAAAGCAAGGCCCCTGCTCGGATGAAAAAGAACGCCAATTCTCTGTTGGTGTAAAGTGTGAAATTCGGTAGAAACATCCATTGACAGCGGCAAAGCCCGGTTATATGCTATATATAGTGCATTTTTATTCGATTGTCGAGGTGCGCTCTGCACGACCTTTTGGTTAGCCCGGTGTGCGATCCGGTACCTGGATCGGGGTTCGACTTGCTTTAGTGCCTGAAAACTCGGAGGTTTGTCTTCCCTCGTGTTTACTCTGAAATGGCGGGGAAGTTGTCCCGGAGAGAGCAACCCCCCGGAAAATTTTCCGCTCCACTTCGTTAAATTTTCTTGAAATACATCCAGTATTCCTGCGAAAATTTGCCTCGCGGGGCGAAAAATTTTCTCGCCAATCCGTACACGTTGAGATACTGA
>JAAVHF010000088.1 GCA_014799845.1 Oscillibacter sp.
CTGGAGATCACTCCCTCAATCAGCCTTGCGGCTTTGCTTGCGCGGCTCCTCCGGAGCCTTGCGGGCGTGCTTTGCCCGCCCCAGCTGACAGCTCCCTCAAAGAGGGAGCCTTGATCACTTCTGGAGGCAGCCTGTTCATAGAATGTTTACTCATTCAATTACCCTGTTTTCAGTCCCTTTTACCCTTCGCGTTGATAAATGCCTGATAAATTTTCTCATTTGTCAATTTGCTCGATAAACCGGAATATAGCAGTTTCTAATTACCGCTTACCGCTATATTCCCGATAATATTTGTCAAACCGCCATTTATTGAAAATGATAATTTTATATTCTTCTCCATTTTTCATATAAAATGTTGCAACCGGAAAAATAATCCATTTCCATGTAAATTTTCTTATTTTATTCAAAGGCAACACAAGATTTTTGTATTTTTCATTGACAGTTAGTTTTTGCGTTCTATAAATGATGGATTGATTATCAATATATAATCCACCACCCAATATTCCATCGCGGCACAAACTACACATAAATGCTTGTCTCATAGTATTCCTCCATTAAGCACCGCTTATATCACTGCCAACTTTCAGTTTCAAGCGGGGATTAGTGAAATCGCCAGTACGCATATCCATCAACACAAAAAGTAAAAGGGAGATTTTTCACGTTATCGCCGGATATGTTGGACCGCTGTTCTCAACCGGGCAGCTTTCCGCACAAGCCTCCCCCGCCCCGAACGCGCCGTTGATCCAGACGGTCATCAGATCCGCTCTCCCAGCTTCTGGCTGTACTCCGCCCGGAACGCCTCGTACTTTCCGGCATCCAGCGCGTCACGGATACGCTCCATAAGGGTGTTGTAAAACCACAGGTTGTGCATCACCGCCAGACGCATGGCAAGCATCTCCTCCGCTTTGAAGAGGTGGCGCAGATAAGCTCGGGAGAAATTCCGGCAGGCGGGACAGCCGCAGCCCGGCTCGATGGGCCGCTCGTCCAGCTTGTATTTCTCATTCTTGATATTCAGGCTGCCGCTCCAGGTGAACAGCTTCCCGTGCCGGGCGTTCCGGGCGGGCATCACGCAGTCGAAAAAGTCGATCCCCCGCCAGACGGCCTCCACGATATTGGAGGGCGTGCCCACGCCCATAAGGTACCGGGGCTTATCCTCCGGCGCGTAAGGCAGGGTCACGTCCAGAATGTGGTACATGACCTCCGTCTCCTCCCCTACCGCCAGACCGCCGATGGCGTAGCCATCACAGTCCACCTTGACGCTCTCCTGCATACTCCATATACGTAAGTCATCATATGTCCCGCCTTGGTTAATGCCGAAGAGCATCTGTTCTGGATTTACACAGTCCGGCAGGGCGCCCAGCCGCTCATGCTCCGCCTTGCACCGCTGGAGCCAGCGCACCGTACGCTCACAGGACTGCTTCACGTACTCGTAGGGCGCGGGATTCTCCACGCACTCGTCGAATGCCATGGCAATGTCGCTGCCCAGATTGGACTGGATCCGCATGGACTCCTCCGGTCCCATGAAAATCCGCCGTCCGTCGATGTGGGAAGCAAAGGTGACGCCCTCCTCCGTGATCTTCCGCAGTCCTGACAGAGAGAACACCTGGAACCCGCCGGAATCCGTCAGGATGGGCCTGTCCCAATTCATCATCTTATGGAGCCCACCCAGAGCCTTTACCACATCGTCGCCGGGGCGGAGATGGAGGTGGTAGGTGTTGCTCAGTTCGATCTGGCACTTGAGGTCCTTCAGATCAAGGGCGCTGACCGCGCCTTTGATGGCCCCCTGGGTGCCCACGTTCATAAAAACGGGGGTCTGTACCGTCCCGCCGTGGGCACAGGAAAACTGGCCGCGCCGGGCGCGGCCTTCATGTTTGATGACCTTGAACATAGTGGCCTCCTTCTCTCTTTATAGGGCGCGGAACCATGCTTTCAGTTCCGCTTTGCGCTCAGGCGGCAACAGGCTTTTCCGCACGCCCTCCACCGCGCCCGCCAGGGCCTCCAGCTCATGGAGACAGGCCGTGGCATCCACCTGCGTGCGGACGCGGAGGAACACTTCCTCCGCGCCGGTCTGGCGCAGCTGATCCGGGTTCTCAATACCCGCCTGTGTCAGATGTCCCGCCAGCTTGGGGCCGATGTTGGGCAGATCAGTCAGCTTTTCCATCGGCGTCCTCCTCTCGTCCTTCAGGGGCGTTGGGGTCCTCGGTCAGCATCCCGTCATAGTAGCTTTTGATTGCGGATTCCTTTTTGTCCAGCCAATTTGCCAGCCGGGGCGTCAGCCACAGCGCCGCGCCCACGATGACCAGAAACAGCACCACAAAGATAAACGGCGCAGCCGCGTCGCTGACGTGTCCTCTTAATAATGAAAGCATTTCGTGCCTCCTCAGTAAATAAACATGGCATCACCAAAGGAGAAGAACCGGTACCGCTCCCTAACCGCTTCCTCATAGGCCGCCAGCACGTTCTCCCGGCCTGCCAGGGCGGATACCAGCATGATAAGCGTGCTCTCCGGCAGATGGAAGTTGGTGATGAGCGCATCCAGCACCTTGAACCGGTACCCCGGATAGATGAAGATATTGGTCCACCCGGCCTTTGCCTCCATGCGGCCGTCCTCCCCCGCCCAGCTCTCAATCGTCCGGCAGGAGGTGGTGCCCACGCAGATTACCCGGCCTCCCGCCGCCTTGGTGCGGTTGATGAGGTCCGCCGTTTCCTGGGAAATAACGCAGTACTCGCTGTGCATGTCGTGATCGGCGATTTCCTCCTCCTTCACCGGACGGAAAGTTCCGAGGCCCACATGCAGCGTCACATAGCCGATATTCACCCCCATAGCCTGAACCTCGGCCATCAGCTCTTTCGTGAAGTGCAGCCCCGCCGTAGGCGCAGCGGCAGAGCCGGATACCCGGGAGTACACCGTCTGATACCGCTCCCGGTCCTGCAATTCTGCCTTGATGTAGGGCGGCAGAGGCATCCTCCCCAGCCGCTCCAGCACCTCCAGGAAAATACCCTCGTAGGCAAAGCGGACCAGCCGGTTGCCGCCATCCACCTCGCCTACGACCTCGCCCGTCAGCTCGCCTGTCTCACCAAAGGAGACTTTTGCGCCAACGCGCAGCTTCTTCCCCGGACGCACCAGGCATTCCCAGGTGTTTTTCCCCCGGTCGATGAGCAGCAATACTTCGCAGGCCCCGCCCAACTCGCCATCGGCGTGGACCCTGCTGCCCAGCAGGCGGGCGGGCAGCACCCGGGAATCGTTCATGATGAGGCAGTCCCCCGGACGCAGCAGTGACGGCAGGTCATAAAAATGCTTATGGCTCCACACGCCTGTCTCCTTGTCCAGGGTCAGCAGCCGGGAGGCGTCCCGGCGCTCGATAGGTGTTTGCGCAATCAGTTCCGGAGGTAATTCGTAATAAAAATCATGTGTTTTCAAAATTTATTCCTTTCCGGGCCGTCATCAGCCAGCCCGCTCTAATGTAATGCCGGTATAATAGAAATTCAAAATGTCCCGGTAGCCATATCCCTGCTCCGCCATAGCCTTGGCCCCATACTGGCTCATACCCACGCCATGGCCCCAGCCAGTGCCGGTGATCGTGATCCCGTCCCCGCCGGAGACCGCGCCGCCGGATTGCGGGAGAGCCGATGTCCCTGCCGAAGTGATCACATAGGCGGTCCCGCCGCCGAAGAGCCCCACCAGGCCATTGCCGGAAACGGTATATGTATCGCTGAGACTGGAAATTGTTCCGCCGGACAGGTTGACAGACCAGCCTGTCCCGCTGCCGCCCTCCTCGATGGCAAAGCGCAGGCTCCTGGCGTTCAGGACCCAGCGGCAATCCTGCCGGGTCAGGACCACCCTCCTGCCGGAGGCGTCCCGGAAGGTGATTTCCTCCACGTTTCCGGTGGGCGTTGTTTTGGTGATCTGGGCGGAGGTCACCGTGCCGATGGAATACCCCTGGCTTTTCAGCAGGCTGGTCAATTCTTTCCAGCTGTAGTGGATGGTATACCCGTAATCGGGAATGTCGGTCAGCTTCTCATAGGGGTCCGGCTTCCCCACCAGATATGGCAGTCGGTTTCCCCATACGCTCTCCGGTGACTCCGATGCGCCGCCGTTGCTGGAATAGTAGTAGGTCTCAGCGTACTGGTTGTTGTAGCGGGCCGTTATGCCCGCCGTCTCCTCTACGGCGCGGTCTGTCAGCGCACTTGCCTGGGAGGCGCCCTGATAGACCTGACAGCACTCGGTATTGCACACGTCAAAGCCCTCTGTACCGTAGTGCCTGCTGGGCAGCAGGGCGTAGGTCCGTGCGCAGACCGCCTGGGCCTTCAAGGCCTCCAAAGGCCATGCAGGGCTCATCTCATAGGGCAGGACGCCTTTTACATAATCATCCAGGGGCACCACATTGATAACGCTGAGCTTGCTCCCGCCGCTGCGGCGGAACTCAAAGCCGCCATACCAGCGTTTGCCGTCAAATTGGATCTGGGGCTTCTCTCCATCGGGCATGACGCCCGGGCTTCTGCCGCCGGAGCAGTCAAACTGATAGAGGACCTTGCCGGTACTGGCAGAGGCCGCCGTCACCTCGCTGCCGCTGACCGACAGGGTGATCTTATCCTCCTCCACATGAGTCAGCTGATGAAAAGCCCGGTTCCCGTCAAACCATCCCAGTCCATAGCCGGTACCCTCGCAGTTTTCCAGCGTGACGGAAGCGAGCGCCCCGCTGCCATAGCGGAGTCCCACCCTCAATATGTCCTCCGCAGCGCGGGCAGAAGCGGTCAATGTGACCGCAGTTAGCAAACAAAGGAAAAAAGTGCGCAAAAACTTCTTCATGAAACCTCCAAACGGGGAAAAAGCAGTTGACAGGGTGCAAAAAATGTGGTATGTAAGTACGGTACGCTTTTCCGCAAAGCGGCGTATGATGTTACAGTATACACGGGGTGGAAGGATTTTTCAAGCCAGGAATCGACAGTTTTGGGCCTGAACGGGCGGCCAAGTCCTGGATGGACAGCCAAGTCCTGGGCAGGCGGCCAAATTTCCCCTGTGATGCATAAATGAACCGGCATCGACGCACGGTAACGAATATATTACCCTTTGGGAGGTTTTAATCATGAAAGAATACCGCGTAGGCATTATCGGCTGCACCGGCATGGTCGGTCAGCGTTTTGTCACTTTGATGGAGGGTCACCCCTGGTTCAGGCTTACCGCCGTAGCAGCCAGCGCCCGCAGCGCAGGCAAGACCTATGAAGAGGCTGTCAATGGCCGCTGGGCCATGACCACCCCCATCCCCGGGGAGGCAAGGGACCTCGTCATTCTGGACGCCGAAGCGGACGCGGAGAAGCTGGCCGGGATGGTGGACTTCGTCTTCTGCGCCGTGGACATGAAGAAGGAGGAAATCCGTGCCCTGGAGGAGAAGTACGCCAGGCTGGAGTGCCCTGTGGTCTCCAACAACTCCGCCCACCGCTGGACCGAGGACGTGCCCATGGTGGTACCTGAAATTAACGCGGATCATATCAGGCTCATCGACGCCCAGCGCAGGCGCCTGGGCACCAGGCGGGGCTTTGTGGCTGTGAAGTCCAATTGCTCCCTCCAGTCCTACGTCCCCGCCCTCACCCCTCTGCTGAAGTACGGCATGGACCGTGCGCTGGTCTGCACCTATCAGGCCATTTCCGGCGCGGGCAAGACCTTCGAGCGCTGGCCCGAAATGGTGGACAACTGTATCCCATACATCGGCGGCGAGGAGGAGAAAAGCGAGCGGGAACCCATGAAGCTGTGGGGCAAGGTGGAGGACGGCAAAATGGTCCTGGCCCAGGGTCCTGCCATCACCGCCCAGTGCTTCCGTGTGGCCTGCCAGGACGGCCATATGGCCGCCTGCTTCATGAAATTCAAGGACGGCTGCAGGCCCACTGAGGAACAGATCAAGGCCGACTGGGCCAGCTTCGCGGGCCGGGCTCAGGAGCTGAAGCTGCCCTCTGCCCCCAAGCAGTTCCTGCACTACTTCGAGGAGCCCGACCGTCCCCAGACCCGGCTGGACCGGATGCTGGAAAACGGCATGGCGGTATCCGTGGGCCGTCTGCGCCCCGACACCCAGTATGACTATAAGTTCGTCTGCCTCAGCCACAACACCCTGCGGGGCGCTGCCGGCGGCGCGGTACTTCTGGCGGAGCTTCTGTGTGCGGAGAATTATATCTGAGACTGGTGTCCGCCCCTCTCCTGCCTGATATAGTATAAAGAAGCCGCTCAGCCATCAATGCTGAGCGGTTTCTCTGTTCACAATCATTTGCCAATATAATGATAGTTTTTGCTGATATGGGCTGCGCTATATTTGTAAATCCGGCCATTCCATTAATCATTGCATATTTTACAAGCAAACCTTGCTGGACAGTTTCTCCTCATCGTGCCATACTGAAGACACCGGTAAACAAGCCAGACACGCGTTTGAAAACAACATGGATCGGAGGAACGCTCATGAAGCTGACCATTGGAGAAAAGATCGCCCTGCTGCGAAAGGAGAAAAGCATTACGCAGACGGAATTGGCAGAATACCTCTCTCTGGCTCCCCAGGCCATTTCCAGATGGGAAGTAGGAAACGGAGCCCCGGAAATCACACTTCTGCCCAGGATCGCTGCCTTTTTCGGTGTGAGCATCGACGAGCTGTTTGGCGTAACTTCCCTGGAGCACGCAGAGGACCTGGTATGCAAATACTCTGTGCTACGGGATGACCGCTCCTTCCAGGAGGCGATGGAGTGTCTGAATTCTCAGCTCCAGACCATAGACGCCGCCCGTGGAAACGGCGGGTCAGCTGACGCTGAGCTGGAGGCGGACCGGGACCGGCTGGAAGCGGAGAAGCTGCACATGTGGATCCAGCAGGGCCGTGAGGCCTTCAGGCGGGCTTATGCCATCGCGGATTCCTTCGTGGAGAAAACGGCGGAAAAACCGGATCATCCCTGGTATCTGCGCATGAGACTGCAGAGGAACCAGCTGAGCATCCCCATGGGAAAAAGCCGTAAAGCTCTGGCAGCGTGCAGGAAGGATTTTGCGGAAAATCCCAACGAAACTACCCTGCATTTGTATCTCAGCCTGCTGGACGATCTGGACCGCTACGAGGACATCCTCGCTATTCAGGAGACGGACAGTCAGGTCAGAGAGATTATCCTTCCACCCTCGCAGAAGAATCTGAACATCTGGTGGCTGTTGATCCACGCCGCCGCCGGGACGGGCAGGACGGATTTTGTTGAGAAACACATGCCAAAAATCCTTGAGGCCGGCACCGAGCAGGATGAGTATGATTTCCTCATGATTCTGTTGGACCTGTACCGGAGGAAGAACCAGCAGGAGGAGCTGTCAGCAATCAAAAAGCGACTGTACGCCCTGCTGCCGGGACAGCCGATGAACCGGTATTTCATGGAGAAAGCCAAAACAACAATTGAGCAGAGCTGAAAAAGTTTTCTATAAAAAGCAGGAGGCTGCGGAAAATTCCTCCCGCGGCCTCCCCTTTTCTCCCTCTTACAGAATAATGCAGATCAGTCCCCCGCTGCCCTCGTTGACGATTCTTTGCAGCGTCTCCTGGAATTTGAGCCTTGCGTCCATGGGCATCCGGTACAGCTTCGCCTGTAGGTCCTCGTTGACCAGCTCGTGGAAGCTGCGGCCGAAGATGTTGCTCTCCCAGATTTGGGTGGGATCGCCGCTGAATTTCTCCATGAGGTAGTTCACCATATCCTCGCTCTGCTTCTCGTTGCCCACGATAGGCGACACAGTGGATTCGATGTCCACCTTGAACATGTGGATGGACGGCGCGCTGGCCTTCAGCTTCACGCCGTAGCGTCCTCCCTGCCGCATGATCTCCGGCTCCTCCAGCAGCAGTTCCTCCATGGTGGGCATGACAATGCCGTAGCCGGTCTCATAGACGTTGGTCAAAGCGTCGGACACCTTGTCGAATTTGGCCTTCACTCCCGCCAGCTGGGTCAGCAGCTCCATCAGGTCCCCATCGTCCGCCACGGTGAAGCCGGACTGATTGGACAGCGTCTCGTAGAACAGCGACCTGGGCAATTGCAGTTCCGCCGAGGCCACGCCCTTTCCCAGATCGATGGACATGACCCGGCTCAGGGAGATGTTCTCCTGATCCCCCATCTCCTTCACCACCGGCTCCACGTCCCGGATGTGGGCCATTTTGCTCCCGCCGCTGCGGACCACATCGTAGACTGCCGACTGGATGGGGTGCCCCACCGGCAGCGCGTCCACCCAGGCGGGCAGGAAAAACCGCAGCTCGCGCAGGGGGAATTCATAGAGGATGGACTTGATAATGTAGGTAATGGCCTCCTCCGTCAGTTCCAGGCAGTTCACCGGCAGGCACTGAACGCCGAAGCGGCTCTCGATGTCCCGGCTGATGCTGACAGCCCGGCTGCCCCGGGGGTCCGTGGAGTTGAGCAGCACCACGAAGGGCTTGCCCAGCTCCTGCAATTCCGTAATGACCCGCTCCTCCGGCTCCAGGTAGTCCTCCCGGGGGATATCGGTGATGGAGCCGTCTGTGGTGATGACCACGCCCACGGTGGAGTGTTCCTGAATGACCTTCCGGGTGCCAATCTCGGCGGCCTCCGCCATGGGGATCTCGTGGTCCATCCAGGGGGTCATGACCATTCTGGGCTCACCGTCCTCGAACTGGCCCATGGCCCCCTGGACCATGTAGCCCACACTGTCGATGAGCCGCACCGCAAAGGTAGCCCCGCCGTCCAGGGCGATATCAACGGCCTCTTCTGGGACAAACTTGGGTTCGGCGGTCATGATGGTCCTGCCGCTGCCGGACTGAGGCAGTTCATCGATGGCCCGCTCCCGGCGGTAGACGTTGTCGATGTTGGGGATGACGCAGGTCTCCATAAAGCGCTTGATAAAGGTGGACTTTCCCGTCCTGACCGGCCCCAGCACCCCTACAAACAGGGAGCCGCCGGTGCGTGTGGCAATATCCTGATAGAGATCCGAATTTGTCATAGTTACCTCCCATGCGCCGTCAGCGCATTTTTGTAAAACCTCCGTGCGTGGGAGGTTTTCGCTCTGCTGTTGTAACTGTATGACAGCCTGGACGGAAATATGCGGGGATCATCGCTTTGCCGCGCCCTTTGGGTCAATCCTCATCCTCGACATATTCAAGGATATCTCCGGGTTGACAGTTCAGGACCTTGCAGATCGCGTTCAAAGTACTGAACCGGACGGCCTTTACTTTTCCTGTTTTCAGGTAAGAGAGGTTGACGTTGGATATGCCAACCTGTGCGGCCAGTTCGTTAAGCCGCATTTTCCTGTCCGCCAGCACCCGGTCAAGCCGAATAATAATCATAACGTGTGATCCACCTCATCCTGCAAATGCACGCCATAGTGGATGATATACGCAGCTACGATAGAGGCGATGCTGGGGATGAGCATACTGATCATATCCTGCCCCGTGGCAATGGACATCCGGTTATCGGAGGCAAGGTTGGTAAGCCAGCAGATTAGCAGCTTGAGAAACGGGACAAAAACAGCCACCGAAAATTCGAGCAGCCCATAATAGAGCAGGCAGGAAGCGTTTTGTTCCGTGAAAATCTGTCCCCCCTGTATGTTGGAAAACAGACGGCTCAAAAACCAGAAAGCAAAGATCATAGGGACCATCTGGACGGCATACATGAGCGAAAGCCCGATATGCGTCGTCAGGGCAATCTGGTCGGAATCCCATGTCCACACATGAATATCATCGCTCATGTGGACAGTCGGGCCGCGGGAAAGCGGGGCGTGGTCCTCCTCCGCGTAAATTGCGCGCGGAAAGCTTTCCGTACTGGTGTGGAGCGAAAAGGTTTGACGCCCCATAAAGCTGAGGGCCATACACAGGACAAAGACGCAGATGACAAAATAGCAGGCAACTTTCAGGAACTTGGCGGCGGATCTCGCGAATCGCTCTTCTGTGAATTTTTGAATGAATTTCATAGGTATCACCTCATGGATATCATACCATGCTAATTCGTAACTGTCAATAATATATTAATGATTAACATTAACTAATTATCGCTGTTTCATACGCAGAAGCCCCCGGCAGCAATGCCGGGGGCTTCTGCGTATTTTTGCTTACTTGCCGTAGTAAGCTTTCAGGTACATGTCCTTGATTTCGCTCATGAGGGGGTAGCGGGGGTTGGCACCGGTGCACTGGTCATCGAAAGCCTGCTCCACCATGTCGTCCAGGGTTTCCAGGAAGTACTTCTCGTCCACGCCGTAGTCCTTGATGGTGGCCTTGACGCCCACAGCCTTCTTCAGCTCCTCGATCTTCTCGATGAACTTCTTCACGGCCTCCTCGTCATTCTTGGCGCTGATGCCGCAGAAGCGGGCGCACTCGGCGTAACGGGCCATGGTGTGGGGATACTGGTACTGGGAGAAGGTGCCCATTTTCGGGGGAACCTCGGCGCTGTTGAAATCCACCACCAAGGAGATCATCAGGGCGTTGGCAATGCCGTGGGGCAGGTGATGGAACGCGCCCAGCTTGTGGGCCATGGAGTGGCACACGCCCAGGAAGGCATTGGCGAAGGCCATGCCCGCCATACAGGAGGCGTCGGCCATCTTCTGCCGGGCTTCCAGGTCATTGCCGTCGTTGTAGGCCCGGGGCAGGTACTCAAAGACGTTCTTCATGGCCTTCAGTGCCAGACCGTCGGTGTAGTCGGTAGCCATGATGGAAGCGTATGCCTCCAGAGCGTGGGTCAGAACGTCCACACCGCTGGCGCTGGTCAGGCCCTTGGGCTGGCTCATGGCGTTGTCCACGTCCACGATAGCCATATTGGGCAGTAGCTCGTAGTCCGCCAGAGGGTACTTCACGCCGCTCTCCTGGTCGGTGATAACAGCGAAGGGGGTCACCTCGCTGCCAGTGCCGGAGGAGGTGGGGATCGCCACAAAGTAGGCCTTTTCGCCCATCCTGGGGAAGGTGTAGACACGCTTGCGGATATCCACGAAGCGCATCGCCAGATCCTGGAAGTCCACCTCGGGATGCTCATACATGACCCACATGATCTTGCCCGCGTCCATGGCGGAGCCGCCGCCCAGGGCAATGATGGTGTCCGGCTGGAAAGCCGCCATGGCCTTTGCGCCCTCCTGGGCGTTAGCCAGAGTGGGATCGGGCTGAACGTTGGAGAAAACGGTGTAGGTGATGCCCAGCTCATCCAGCTTGTCGGTGATGGGCTTGGTGTAGCCGTTCTGATAGAGGAAGGAGTCGGTGACGATAAATGCCTTCTTCTTCCCCATCACGTCCCGCAGCTCGTTGAGGGCCACGGGCATGCAGCCCTTCTTAAAGTAAACCTTCTGGGGGGTGCGGAACCAGAGCATATTTTCTCTCCTTTCGGCTACGGTCTTGATATTGATGAGGTGCATGGGACCCACGTTCTCACTGACGGAGTTGTTGCCCCAGGAACCGCAGCCCAGGGTCAGGGAGGGACGCAGCTTGAAGTTGTACAGGTCGCCGATGCCGCCGTGGCTGGAGGGAGTGTTGACCACCACGCGGCAGGCCTTCATGGCGCTGACAAACTGGTTGTACCGCTCCGTCCGGTTAGGATCGATATATAGAGACGCCGTGTGGCCGATGCCGCCGTCCTCCACCAGGCGCTCCGCGTTGGAGACGGCCTGCTCGAAGGTCTTGGCCCGGTACATAGCCAGCACCGGGGACAGCTTCTCATGGGCGAAGGGCTCGGAGATATCCACGCTCTCCACCTCGCCGATCAGGATCTTTGCAGTGGCGGGGACCGTCACGCCGGCCATTTCAGCAATCTTGGGAGCGGACTGGCCCACGATTTTAGCGTTCAGCGCGCCATTGATGAGAATAGTATTGCGGACTTTGTCCAGCTCGTCGCCCTTGAGGAAGTAGCATCCGCGATAGGCAAACTCCTTCTTCACCGCGTCGTAAACGGAATCCATGATGGTGACGGACTGCTCGCTGGCGCAGATCATGCCGTTGTCGAAGGTCTTGGAGTGGATGATAGAGCTGACAGCCATCTTGATATCGGCGCTGTCGTCAATGACCACAGGCACGTTGCCCGCACCTACGCCCACGGCAGGCTTGCCGGAGGAGTAAGCGGCCTTCACCATACCGGGACCGCCGGTAGCCAGGATCAGATCCGCCTCCCGCATGACCTGGTTGGTCAGCTCCAGAGAGGGTTCGTCGATCCAGCCGATGATGCCCTCAGGAGCGCCCGCCTTAACGGCAGCGTCCAGAACAATTCTGGCGGCCTCAATGGTGCAGCCTTTGGCCCGGGGATGGGGGGAGAAAATGATGGCGTTGCGGGTCTTGAGAGCAATGAGCGCCTTGAAAATGGCGGTAGAGGTGGGGTTGGTGGTGGGAATAACGGCGGCGATGAGGCCCACAGGCTCGGCAATTTTCTTAAAGCCGAACGCCTTATCCTCTTCGATCACGCCGCAGGTCTTCATGTTCTTATAGGCGTTGTAGATGTACTCGGCGGCGTAGTGGTTCTTGATAACCTTGTCCTCTACCACGCCCATGCCGGTCTCCGCCACGGCCATCTTGGCCAGGGGGATGCGCTGCATATTGGCGGCCTTGGCGGCCTCGAAGAAGATGCGGTCCACCTGCTCCTGAGAATAGGCCGCAAATGTCCTCTGGGCTTGGCGCATTGCGTCCAGCTTGGCGGTAAGGGCCTCGGCGGTATTGATGACAGCGGGGATGTTGTTGTCAGCCATTTCAATTTCCTCCATTTCGTGTGTTTGGTTCAGAAATTTATTGTTAATCATTTAACAATCTAACTGCGAACAGTATACCGCTTTGTTAAAGTTTTGTCAATATAGCTTCTCTGAAATCCTGCACAAAAAAGAGACGCACACCACACGGGTAACAGGGCGGTTATACCAAATTATCCAGGCATCCGGCCTCTTTCCTCCCCTTTTATCAATCAATGCGGTAGATTATCGTTCCCGCAAAGGATTTCTCAAGGAAAATCTGGACTCATTATGTATGGCCTTCTGTTTCCATAATCTGTGCTTCGTGGTAAAATACCGTTTATTCTGGCCGTGCGCAGCAACCAATGGCCCAACGGCCGGGAATGGTTTTACACATATGAGAGACAATGTTCCAGGTGCATCAAATATAGCATACAGTCAGCTCGTTTGCGGCAGAACAGGCCGAGATTGACATAAAATGCAGCGGACTTGTGGCGGAATACCGCAGAAACCACCCCATGTGTGAACAGGAGGACGCGGTTTATGCGTCCTCCTGTTTATCCTTTTGGCTGTCCGTTAATAGCGGTCTCAATAATTGGTATATTCACTTTGCAACTCATACTTTCCGTTTTGTGCTATCAATGCTGCGGAAGGTATCCATTTTTCCCAATATCGTTATCAACGTATCTTTCGCGAAGCAATTGGGGATATCGCCATGGGACATGTAACCAGACGCAAGCTGTACTTGGCCGCTTGGAGAACTTGCCGGAACAGAGGATTCGGTGCTGCGATGGAGGAAAAACGCTCTAAGGCTCCTATCAAATCAGACTGACGCAACAAAGCGGAGGAACGCCTCCCTCCCCTGCTGGTCACACTTAAAGACGCCGGCGTGCTCCAGCACCCGGGCAAACACGTGTCCTACCTCGTCGCGGAGGATGTCGTCCACATTCTCTGCCGTAAAGGTGTGGCGGGTGCGGAGTTCAGCGGCCCAGAGAGCATGCTTGGCGAGGACCTCGTCCGCCGCCGGGTCGCCGCCGGAAACCAGGGCTTCGCCCAGCCGGGACAGTTCGCCCTTCAGGCGGGCGGGCAATACCGCAAGACCCATAACCTCAATGAGGCCGATGTTCTCCTTCTTGATGTGGTGCAGTTCGGCGTGGGGATGATAGACGCCCATGGGATGCTCAGCGGTGGTGATGTTGTTGCGGAGGACCAGATCCAGCTCGTACTGGCCGTCCCGCATACGGGCGATGGGCGTTATGGTGTTGTGAGGCTCACCGTCCGTCTCAGCAAAGACAAAAGCGGATTCATCGGTGTAACCCCGCCATGCCATGAGAATCTTGTCCGCTAAATCTACCAAACGGTTGTCGTCCGTGCAGCGCAGACGCAAAACAGACATAGGCCAGTGGACGATCCCGGCGGAGACATCCTCAAAGCCGGGGAACACAACTTCCCTCTCCACTGGGGCACGCTCCATGGCGAAGGTGTAACGGCCTCCCTGGAAGTGGTCGTGGCTGAGGATGGAGCCGCCGACGATGGGCAGGTCGGCATTGGAGCCCACGAAGTAATGGGGATACTGGATCACAAAGTCCAGCAGCTTGCGGAAAGCGGAGCGGTCGATCTTCATGGGGGTGTGCTGGCCGTTGAAGACGATACAGTGCTCATTATAGTAGACGTAGGGAGAATACTGGAGAAACCAATCCTTGCCATCAATCGTGACGGGAATAACGCGGTGGCTGCCCCGGGCAGGGTGGTTCATGCGGCCCGCATAGCCCTCGTTCTCCCGGCAAAGCTGGCACTTGGGATAGCCGCCCTGGGGAGCGGACTTGGCCGCGGCAATGGCACGGGGGTCTTTTTCCGGTTTGGATAGGTTGATTGTGATGTCCAGATCGCCGTATTCGGTCTTTGTGACCCATTTTACATCCCTGGCAATGCGGTAGCGGCGGATATAGTCCGTATCCTGACTGAACGCATAGTACCAGTCGGTAGCGGCTTTTTTGTCCCGGGCTTCCAGCTGCCGGAACCGGCTGATCACTTGGCTGGGGCGAGGAGTCAGGATGCCCATGAGTTTCGTATCCAGCAGGTCGCGGCTGGTAACGCCATCGTCAATGACGCCCCGGGATACAGCGTCGTCCAGAATACGGGACAAAATGACCTCCAGTTCCATACCGCCGGGAACATCCTGCGGCTCATCAAAGGAATCAAGAGCAAGCGCGGCAAGCAGCTGATTGACAGCCCACGTTCTGTCCTCGGGCTGAATCAAGTTTTTCTCCAGCGCGTATTGTACCAAAGCGGCAATTTCACGGTCTACCATAATCTATTCCTCCATCATTTCTTCATCTCAGAAATCAGAAAGCCCTCAAAAAGAATGGCAGTTATTGGGGATCGCCATGGAGTAATCCATGCGGTCGAATTCAGGCCACTATATTCTGCGGGAAGCAAACGCTTCACGCCGCAGGCACCAACTGTCTGCATAAGTCTGCCAACACAACCACCCTAAAAGCAAGCGAAGCTTGCGGCAAAAAGTTCCTTTTGCTTCTTTTCCTTTCAAGGAAAAGAAGGTATGCCCAAAACTCAAGCCAACCGCACGCCGCCCACGGGCCGCACCGTCAGTACATGGCACCGGCCCTGGCCCAGGACCCGCTCCATCTCGGCTTTGAAATCTTCCAGCATATCCAGTGGCACAAATGCCTGGATAGTTCCGGCAAAGCCGCCGCCGTGGACCCGGCAGGCTCCCCGGCCATTCAGCAGGCGCTCGCAGACCGCCAGCGCCAGGGCTACATCCTGATGCTCCTTGTATCCGGCCGGTACCACGTTTTGCAGGCAGCGCCAGCTGGAGAGGCCGGAGGCGCGGACCTGGGCCAGGAAGGTGTCGAAATCATTCCGGCGGAGAGCGGCTACCTGCTCCTCTACCCGCCGGTTGTCATCGTAAATATGAATGGCACGCAGCACCGCCCGGTCGCCGCACTCCTTCCGCAGTTCCGGCAGGGCGGCATAGAAGTCCGCCTCCGGCACCTCGCGCAGGACGCTCTTGCCGAAGTGGGCGCAGATGGTTTTCAGTTCATTGGGGACAGCGGCGTACTCGTCCGTCAGGTCCGCGTGATCCGCGCCGCTGTCAATAATGCACAGGGCGTGTCCCGCAGAGGCAAAATCGAAGTCGATCTTCTCCACTGCCGGGTTGGCGTTGTCCTTAAAGTCAATGGTCACCATGCCGCCCACGGAGGAACCCATCTGATCCAGCAGGCCGCTTGGCTTGCCAAAGTAGACATTCTCCGCGTACTGACCGATCTGGGCAATCTGGACAGGAGTGCATTTGTTCTCATTGAACAGACTGTTGAAGATATTCCCCAGCAGCACCTCCAGGGCGGCGCTGGAGCTGAGGCCGCTGCCCTTGAACACGGTGGAAGCGGCGTAGATATTCACGCCCTCCAGCCTGCAGCCCTGGCGGGCAAACCATGCGGCAGTGCCCCGGAGGATAGAGGCCGATTGATTGTACTCCTCCGGATGGATCTCCAGGTCGCCCAGCTCCACCACGGCCAGCGGGAACCCCTCGCTTTGCATCCGGATGACGTTTTCCCCATTGGGAGCTACGGCGGCGATAATATCCAGATTAACGCTGCCCGTCAGCACCCGTCCATGCTGGTGGTCGGTGTGATTGCCGCCGATCTCCGTCCGTCCGGGAGCGGAGAAAACCGCCGCATGATCAAAGGGACCGAAGGTTTCTCTCAACCCGGCGAAAATTCTTTGGTAGCGCTCCATCTGGGCGGGCAGCGCGGCAGGGCCGCAGAGAGCGGCAACCGCCGCTTCCAGTTTCTGCATATCCTTCTCAGGTGAAAATGTGAAGTCCATGTCAGCCTCCTGTTAGAGATTGATTTTTTATGCTGTTTTCCCCTATTATAAATAGGTTGCATGTAATTGAACATGGATTTTTTGAGCAGATACACCCATTTTTTTGTCAAAAGGCGGGC
>JAAVHF010000089.1 GCA_014799845.1 Oscillibacter sp.
AGCATCTTGGCCAGCACCACGCACATCTCCTCGCGGGTGATGGTGGCATTCTGGCTGATCTCGCCGTCCCAGATGCCGTTATCCTGAACGTAGGCAATGTAGCCGCTGGCCCAGGTGCCGCCCTCGACAGGAGCCTTCTCCTCGCCGGTAACGTAGCTGACGACCATCTTCAGCGCCTCGCCCCAGGTCAGGGAATTGCCGGGCTTGAAGGTGCCGTCCGCGTAACCGTTGACAACGCCTTCCTCGGCCATCTTCATGACAAACTCATAGTGCCAGTTGGACTCGCTCACATCGGAGAAGGTTACGGCGGCGGGCTGCTCAGGCGCAGCGGTGGCCTCGTCCGTGATGGTGATACGGCCGGCGGGCTCAGCATACTTCTCAGCGGAAACGGTGCCGTCCAGTTCCTCAGTGATGTACTCCATCAGAGCCACATCCAGAGGCGTGCCGGTGTCAACGATAGAATCAGAGGTAGTAAAGGCGTAGTAGGTGTCGCCGCCGGCAGCCAGGAAGTCATTGGTAACAACCGCGTAGCTGGCCTTGGCATCGAAATCCTGACCGTTGACGCTGTTGATGGTCACGCGGTTGATGCTGGCGGGAGCATAGTAGGTGGTGTCGGTGTACAGCTCGCCCTGGTCAAAGGTGTTGCCGGTATTAATGGTGAAATTGACGCCGGAAACCTGGGGGAAACCACCAACGGCAGTAGGCGTGCAGTAGGTGGATGCTTCCAGGACTTCCAGAAGCGCCTCGCCGGTAACGGTGACATAGGCCACGGTGTTGCCGAAGGGCAGGACGGTATTGATGTCGTTCTTGGTGATGTCGCCAGCCTCAACAGAAGCGCGGATGCCGCCGCCGTTGGTAATGGCAATCACATTCTCAGCGGGAACGCCCAGGTCTTCGCCGTCCTTGGTGGCGTACCAGACCATGGCGTCGGCAATCAGATCGCCCAGGTTGGTCTCTTCGGTGCGGTTGCCGGGATCACGGTCGCCGTTGAGCTTGACCTCGGTAGCGGCAAAGGTAGCGCCGTACTCGGCCTCGATCTCATCGCGGATCGCCTTGGCACGGGCGGCAATGGCGTCGTCCCCGGCCACGGGAACAGTCGCGGAATCCACGCTGGCAACAGTGATCTCATCGCCCTTGATGGTGACCACGCCGATGTTGGCCAGCTTGGTGCCGGTGGAAGTGACAAGGGTCTCACCGACCTTGCCGGTACCCTTGGTGGCCGCGGTGACCTGCTCAAGAGTGGAGTGGGAGTGACCGTCGATGAGCACGTCGATGCCGGTGACCTTCGCCAGCATGTCGATGGAGCGGTTGCCGTTGGCGGCGCTCTCATCATCGATGCCCAGGTGGCCCACGCAGATGATGTAATCACACCCGTCCGCGGTCAGCTTGTCCACCTGCGCCTGGGCGATGGCGTACATCTCCTCGCCGCCGGTAAAGGTCACGCCCTTGATCTTGCCGGGGTGCGCCTTGGTAGCGGTCTCGGGGGTATCCAGGCCAAACACGCCGATCTTGACGCCGTCCTCAGTGGTAAGAACCGTGTTGTCGCCGAAAGCTACCTTGCCCTCGTAGTTGATGTTGGCGGCCAGCACGGGGAAATTGGCGGCCTTGACCAGCTTGGCCAGGTTCTCATAGCCATAGTCGAACTCGTGGTTGCCGGGAGCGGCAAGATCGTAACCGACCATGTTCATCAGTTCGATGGCGGTAGCGCCCTCGGAGACGCTCACAGAGGTCTCGCCCTGGCTGAAGTCACCGGCATCCATTACGAATACGGTGGCGCCGGCGGCTTCATACATAGCCTTCAGCGCGGCGACCCGGGCATAGCCCTCGATGCCGCCATGGACGTCGTTGGTGTGGAGGATGACGATCGCACCCTCCGCTTCTGCGGGTACTTCATACGCGGGGGCGGGTTCCTCCGCGCCGCTCTCGGAGGCAAAGCCGGTCACAGCCAAACTAAGGGCCATAACCATTGCCAGCACAAGAGCAAGCAGCTTGTTCCACTTTCTCATGTTAGGGGTTCCTCCTAATTCAATTTTAGACGGCATCTCCGGGCACAACCTACCGGAAGGACAGACCTAGCCCCTGCCGCCCATGTTACGAAACTGATTATACTCCATTTTTCCCATTTTGGCTAGACCGGATTTGCTGTTTTTTGATAAATTTTTGAAAAAAATGTGCAGACAGCTCATTGTCCACTGGATAACCTTGGAAGAATGTGCTATACTTTTCCAGACAGGCCAATTTTTTCAAGGGAGGATTTCTTATGAAAACGTTATTGCGGGGCGGGATCGTGATCTCCGCCCATGGAGAAACGAAGGCTGACGTGCTGCTGGAGAACGAGCGGGTAGCCGCTGTAGGGGAAGATCTCCCCGCCGGGGACGCCCAGGTGGTGGACTGCGCCGGAAAGATCCTCTTCCCCGGCTTCATCGACGGACACACCCATTTCGATCTGGAGGTGGGCGGCACCATCACCGCCGACGACTTCGCCACCGGCAGCCGCGCCGCCCTCCGGGGAGGCACCACCATGGTGGTGGACTTCGCCGCGCCGGACAAGGGCGAGACTCTGGCCGAGGGCCTGGAGCGCTGGCGGAAAAAATCGGAGGGCAGGACCGCCTGTGACTACGGCTTCCATATGACCATCGACGACTGGAACGAGGGCATTTCCCGGGAAATTGACGACATGCTGGACCAGGGGATCACTTCCTTTAAGATGTATATGACCTACCCCGCCATGATGATCCCGGAGGGAGATATGTACCACGCGCTGCTGCGGCTGAAGGAGGCCGGCGGCATTGTCGGGGTCCACTGCGAAAATGACGGCGTGATCCGCACTCTGGTCTCGGACGCCAAGGCGGCGGGACGGCTCTCCCCCGCTTCCCACCCCCGCACCCGGCCCGCGCCCCTGGAGGCGGAGGCGGTGGGGCATCTGCTGCGGATGGCCCAGCTGGCGGACGTGCCGGTGATCATCGTCCACCTGACCTGCCGGGAATCCCTGGAGGAGGTCCGCGCCGCCCGGCGGCGGGGCCAGCGGGTGTATGTGGAGACCTGCCCCCACTATCTGCTGCTGGACGACAGCGTCTACGATAACCCGGACTACATGGAGGCCGCCAAGTTTGTCTGCGCCCCGCCCATCCGGAAACGGGCGGACCAGTCCGCCCTGTGGGAGGCGCTGAAAAACAGCGAGATCGACACGGTCGCCACCGACCACTGCTCCTTCACCACTGCCCAGAAGCGGGTCGGGCAGTACGATTTCACCAAAATCCCCGGCGGCCTGCCCGGAGTGGAGCACCGGGGGACGCTGCTGTATACCTACGGCGTGGCGGCGGGACGGATCACTGCCGCCGACATGTGCCGGGTCCTCTGTGAGAATCCTGCCAAGCTTTACGGCTGCTGGCCCCGCAAGGGCGTTATCGCGCCGGGCAGCGACGGAGACATCGTGGTCTACGACCCCTCCGCCGGCGGCGTCATTACGGCGGCGGACCAGGCGCAGAACGTGGACTATACCCCCTATGAGGGCCGGAAGACTGTGGGTTCCATTGCCCAGGTGTACCTCCGGGGCCGGCTTGCTGTGGACCACGGCAGGGTGCTGGAGACCAGGGGGCAGTTTATTCATCGGGAAAAGAACCAGCTGTAAAGCGAGGCCGCTGTCCTGACGGGCAGCGGCCTCGCTTTTTACTCCACCGTCACCGACTTCGCCAGATTCCGGGGCTTGTCGATGTCGCAGCCCCGCATCAGCGCCACATAGTAGGCGTACAGCTGCAGGGGCGCTGCTCCCAGCAGAGGCAGCAGCATGGGATGGGCGTCGGGAATGGCGATCACGCCGCTGGCGGTTTTCGCCATTTCATCCGCCCGGCTCTCCGTAGTCAGGGCCAGCACGTCGCCGCCCCGGCTCTTGACCTCCACGATGTTGCTCATGGCCTTATCGAACAGCCGCAGGCAGGTCCCCAGGGCAATCACCAGGGCTCCTGGCTCAATGAGACTGATGGTACCGTGCTTCAGCTCGCCGGAGGCGTAAGCCTCGGAGTGGACGTAGGAGATCTCCTTCAACTTCAGAGACCCCTCCAGCCCCAGGGCGTAGTCGATGTTGCGGCCGATATAGAACACGCTGTCACGGTTGAAGTACTGGCTGGCGAAATACTGGATGCCGTCCTTGTTCTCCAGCACCCGCTCCAGCTTCTCCGGCAGGGAGAGGAAATCCTTCAGCACCTCCCGCCGGTCCTCCGCCGCCATGGAGCCAAGTACCTTTGCCAGATACAGCCCCAGAAGATTCAGCACCGCCAGCTGGGTGGTGTATGCCTTTGTGGTGGCCACGGCGATCTCCGGACCGGCCCAGGTATACAGCACCTGGTCGCTCTCCCGGGCGATGGAGGAACCAACCACGTTGACAATGGAGAGGATCTTTGCCCCTCTCCGCCGCGCCTCCCGCAGGGCGGCCATGGTGTCCAGGGTCTCGCCGGACTGGCTGATCACCACCACCAGGGTTTTCCCGTCCACAATGGGGTCCATATACCGGAATTCCGACCCCAGCGATACCTCCACCGGGATTCGGAGCATCTTCTCCAGATTGTACTTCCCCACCATGCCCACATGGTAGGAGGAGCCGCAGGCCACGATGTGGATGTTCCGCAGGGAGCGTATGTAGTCCTCCGGGAGGGAAAAATCCTCCAGAAAGACTTCCCCGTCCCTGATACGGGGAAACACGGCCCGCCGCAGGGCCTCGGGCTGCTCCATGATCTCCTTGAACATGAAGTGCTCATAGCCGCCCTTTTCCGCCGCGCCGATCTCCCAGTCCACCGCGCAGATTTCCTTTTCAACAGGCTGCATCAGGTGGTTGTAGCACTGGATGCCGTCTCTGGTCAGCACGGCCAGTTCGCCGTCGTCCATGTAGCTGACGCGCCGGGTGTATTGCAGGATGGCGGTCACATCGCTGGCCAGAAAGCTGCATCCTTCTCCATACCCCAGGATCAGCGGGCTGTCCTTCCGCACGGCGATCAGCTGGTCCGGAGCGTCGGCGGAGATGATGCCCAGAGCGTAGGCCCCCTCGATGCGGTGGAGGCACCGGCCTACGGCGGTCAAAATATCCGCGCCGTCCTGTTGGAAATACTCCACCAGATGGGCTACTACTTCGGTATCCGTCTCCGACGCGAAGGGTACGCCCTGACTCTGCAAAAAGGCTTTCAATTCGCCATAGTTCTCAATGATGCCATTGTGGACAACGGCGATCTTACCGCTGCGGCTGACCTGGGGGTGGGAGTTTTCATCGGAGGGAGCGCCGTGGGTGGCCCAGCGGGTGTGGCCCACTCCCACAGTGCCCTCCACGGCGTCGCCGCCGCCGAGCAGGCCGCTCAATATTTTCAGGCGGCCTTTTGCTTTATGGACGTTCAGACGGCCCTCCCGCTGGGAGTAGACGGCGACTCCCGCGGAGTCGTAGCCCCTGTATTCCAGCCGGGAGAGGCCCTCCAGCAGGAGGGGCGCTGCCTGTTCTTTTCCTATGTAGCCTACAATACCACACATAATTATATATACCTCCTGGGTTCTCTGCCGCCCTCCGGGCGGCACGGCTGCTAATCTCTAATCAGATTCGCCCTGCCGGGCAGGGCCTTCTTTTCCTTTGTGGGAAAAGAAGCAAAAGCACCCTCAAGGGGCCACGGCCCCTTGAGAATCCCCGAATGTGTCGTTTTGTTTTGCGCCTGTCCTGTAGTCTGTCCGGTCTGAACCGAACTGTGGGTGCGGTTTGATGGGCGAAGCGTCTGTCCAACGATGTTGTCGAGGGTCCCTACCGTACCGCTTTGGGTTTTCCCGGGGCAGTCGCGGTAGAACGTCCCCCTTGCAGGGCAGTCTCTTTTTAACAGGCCGGCAGGCGGAGTCCTTCAAGTGCCAAGCCGTCAGAAGAACAACCTCCAACTCAGGGGCGCCCAATCCGGCAAGTTTTCGCCCAATGTCCGCGAACACCCCCGTATAGGGAAGCGGCACGAACGTGCCGCCCCGTCAAGGGATTCTTAAACCGTAGGTTTGAGTGACTTTTTGCCTACTTTTTGTTCACACAAAAAGTAGGCGCAGGGTTCCGGGGCCGCGCAGGCCCCGGGGTATCAAATCGAAACAATTCCCGCTGCCGCGCGAAGCGCGGCAAGAATAGAATGGCAAAAAGCTACAGATACTGGGGGAAGAAAGGAAGTGACTTGATGGCTACCGCCTTCTTTCGTACCATTATCCTCTACTTTATTTTAATGGTCGGCCTGCGGCTGATGGGAAAACGCCAGATCGGTGAACTGGAACCCAGCGAACTGGTCCTCACATTGATCATCTCCGATCTGGCCGCCGTGCCTATGCAGGATTTCGGCATCCCGCTGGTCAACGGCGTCTTCCCCATTGTCACACTGCTGTGCCTCTCTATGCTTCTGAGCTTCTTCAGCCTCAAATCCATCCGCTTCCGGGGACTGATCTGCGGTTATCCCACCGTCATCATCCGGGAAGGAAAAATCCTCCAGCACAATATGGCCCGGAACCGTTTTACGGTGGACGAACTGCTTGAGCAGCTTCGCGGTCAGGGCTACAGCGACCTCTCCTCCGTCAAATACGCCGTCCTGGAAACCAGCGGACAGCTGTCCGTCCTGCCCTACACCAAGGACAGCCCTGTGACCCCCAAAGTCATGAACCTGGACGTACAGGACGATGTGACGCTCCCCGTCCTTCTCATCAATGATGGCCGCGTCATGTCCGAAAATTTATCTGCCAGCGGCTATGACGCCGCGTGGCTGGAAAAGCAGCTCAAGGAGCGCCGCCTTACCTCCCCCCGTCAGGTATTCTTCATGACCGTGGACGAGGCGGGCAGCATCACCTGCGTAGCAAAGGAGGCGAGCACGTGAAAGCATTTTATATTCCCGCAGGATTGCTGGCGGTTATTCTGGGCTTCTCTCTCTGGACCGGACAGTATGTGGAGCAGCGCACGGCCCACTGGACCGCTCTGTTGGAAGAGATCGAGGACCTTGCCCGGCAGGAGGACTGGGAACAGGCTGAAAAGCAGCTGGAAACAGCCTACGCCGATTGGGATTCCAGCCAGACCCTTTTCCACACCATTATGGATCACGATGAGCTGGATGAGGCGGAGAGCCTGTTCGCCGGGGCCTTCGCCGTCTGCCGGGAGGAGGACGGCGCGGACTTCCACATGCTCCTGGCCCAGCTGATGGGCCAGCTCCGCCTCTTGTCCGAGACCCAGAGTCTCAGCGTCAAGAACGTCCTGTAACGCCGTCCTCCAGCCAGAGGACCTGCCGCCCCTCAATGGACACCAGGCCCGCTTCCCGCATTTTCTTCAGTTCCCGCATCATGGCGCTGCGGTCAGTGCTGATGTAGTCCGCCAGGGCGCTGAGGCTGAAGGGCAGCAGAAAGCTGTCCCGTCCCGCCTCCAGGCGGCAAAGCCGGAAATAGCACTGCAATTTCTCCCGGATGCTGCGGCGGCTGAGCACTTCCACCCGGCGGCTGAGCTGCCGGGTGTGTTCCGTTACCAGGCAGAACATATTCTGCACCAGCTTGCTGTGGTAGGCGCAGGCCCTCTCGCAGCGCTTCATCAGGTGGCCGTACTCCATGAACAGGACCTCGCTTTCCCCGCCGCTGACCACCTCCACGCAGTCGCCCAGTTCCGGCGTGAAGGCCAGCGCCTCTCCAAAGACGCCCCCCGCCTCCACCTGTTCCAGAATCGTCCGGTTCCCGGCATAGTCAAAACGGATCAGCGCCGCCTGTCCCTGGAGCAGCACGCCTACCTCGCCGCTGGATTCCCCGTAGGAGCAAATGATCTCTCCCGCTTCATACCGGCCCCGCCGCATCCGGAAACAGCGGATCATGGCCTCCACCTCGCCGTCGGCGATCCCCTGAAACAACGCCAGCGCCCCGTATTCCATGCCGCTTCCTCCTGTCTGTGCATCCGATATATAGTGCTTGTGCCGTCTGAACAGCACAAAATGTAGGAAATTTTTGAAATCGTTGCTATTGCAACAACCCTTTTCCATTCCTACATGATATACTCATTTCACACAAAAGTAAAGCCCTGATTTCAAACAGGGCCGCGATATGGAGGAACAGACTTATGATGCAAGTAAATGTGACCAGCGGCGAGATCAGCCAGCAGGAGCGGAACGCCTATATTGCCCGTGCCAACAGCAAATACGCCGTTGGCACCGTTCAGGCGCTGGATATCCATATAGACGGTGATTATGTGGACCTACGCTACCACCTGGCCCCCCGGCCTTTCAGCCGCATCCGGCGGATTACCGGATATCTGGTGGGCGATATGAGCCATTGGAACAACGCCAAGGCCGCAGAGGAGCACGACCGGGTGAAGCATATCTGAAATATAAATTTACAAGGATAACCTGCCCGTGGGAGACGCTTCGGAATCACACCGGTGGAATCCAACAAGGCTATGCAGCACTGGATAATGGCAGCAGGGCGCCTTCCGGCCGGAGGGCGCCCTGTGGACTTTTATGTTCTACAGGATCAGCAGCAATCCCAGCGCAATGAGCAGTTCGTCGTCCTCTCCCTCCCGGAACAGCAGGAGAATTAACAGAAGCAGCAGCAAATCCCCCGTATCCACGTCCTTCAGGTTCAGCTTATCCAGGATGCCGGAGAGGATTCCCTTTTTCCCTGCGCCGGGCGGCGGGGGCGCATAGTTTTGCCAACCCTGCTGTCCGAAATCCGGCGGCGGGAAACCGCCGGGTTCGGAGGATGTACCCGGGCCAAAATCCGGCTCCGGCGGAGGAGGACCGCCGGGCGGACGGTGGGGCGGAGGCGGAGCGTCCTGGACGGGGATGCGTTCGTACTGCCCGGCGTCGTTGCGGATATAACGGTTATACATCGGACTCCCCCATGGTTTGCAGCAGCTTTTTGCCAACATGGATCAGCTTTGCCGTCCTGGCGGCCCGCTCCACCTTGTCCCGCCGCTCCGGCTTTAAAAAAGGCCGCAGGGCATAGAGCAGCTGCATCCTCTCATCATTGCCGCCGCCCGTCAGTTCTCCCACCAGCGGCAGCAGGCGGTTGATCCATTTTGGGTCGATCTGTCCCAGAAGCCCCCCCAGGTCCGCCAGATTGCCTAATCCGCCCAATCCGTCCCCGGCAGACCCGCCGGACGGGGGCGGGGGCGGATCGGAGCTATCCTCCGGGCCGCTCCGGGGCGCCTCCTCACCGCCGGAACCGCCGCCCAGATTCAAAGATTGGGCCAGATTCATAATCTGGCTCATGGCCTCCGGATTGGAGAGAACGGAATTCAGTTTTTCTTCAAATTCGCCCATTTTCCGCGCTCTCCCTTCCGGACAGGATAAGATTATTTTTCAGGCTGGAATTTTGCTCCGCTGCCGTGCGGCGGTTCGGGACTCAGCGGGCGGTGAAGAGCGCACCGGCCCTCCGCCTAGGACCCGAAGCTGTTTCCCAGACGCTGAAGGAGTTCCGCGCCGCCGGGGGCGGACGTGATGGACTGGATCAAAGCCTTCAGCTGGGCGGTGTCGCCCCTGGCGGCGCTCTCGGCAATCTTTTGCAGGGACGCTTGATCCTTCCCCTGTGTCAGCATACCGGCCAGGGCTCTGGCGTCCGGCGAGCTGGCTACCTGCTCCAGCATCTTCTTGTTGTTCAGGGCCTGCTGGAGCTTGGATTGGTTGTTCTGTTTCATACCGTGTCCTCCCGGTTTGGTTTCCTTCCAGTATATGTGCCGGAAAAGGAAAATGTGCCCCTCTCCTTCTCCAGAGAGGGGCACACATTTTATGCTTCTTTCTTCGGTCCGTTCCAGTGGTCGCACCAGGGACGCAGGGTGCAGTTCTCGCAGTCGGGCCTCCGGGCCACGCACACCGCCCGGCCATGATGCACCATCCGGTGGCAGAAATCGCTGCTCTCCTCCGGCGGGATGCACTTGCGCAGCTGCATCTCCACCTTCAGCGGGTCCTTGCTGCCATCGGTGAGGCCCAGCAGGCCGGTGATCCGGATGCAGTGGGTATCGCAGACGTAGCCCTCCTGCCCGTAGACGTCGCCCAGGATCAGATTAGCGGTTTTTCGTCCCACGCCGGGCAGGCGGAGGAGGTCCTCCATATTATCCGGCACCCTGCCGCCGTATTCCTCCACCAGCATTTTGCTGGCGGCCACGATATCCCGGGCCTTGGCCCGCCAGAAGCCGGTGGAGTGGATGATCTCCCCCACTTCCTCCTCCTCGGCGTTGGCCAGGGCTTCCAGGGTGGGGAATTTTGCGTATAGGATCGGGGTCACCATATTCACCCGGGCGTCGGTACACTGGGCCGCCAGGCGTACGGAAAACAGAAGTTCATAGGCTTTCTCGGGGTCGAAGGGCAGGGAACACTCCGCCTCGGGATACAGGTTTTTCAGTTCCGATAGAATGGCCGAAACGGCCTGTTGGTCTTTCATGTCCATCACCTCGGAGATATCATATCATACTTTTCGACAATATGCGAGAAAAATATCCGCAAATATCCGCCATTTCCCCTCATTCTCCCATCGGCGAAAACTGCAAAATCGCATCGGTGTTGACAATAAATCGGCCCCGGAGGCGGATGCCTCCGGGGCCTTTTGGTTCACTGTCCGTTATGGACAGCTTGAAATGCGCTTAG
>JAAVHF010000090.1 GCA_014799845.1 Oscillibacter sp.
GATGGGCAAGGAGGGGTCCATCACCATGATCCCCATCCTGACCATGCCCGAGGACGACAAGACCCACCCCATTCCCGACCTGACCGGGTATATCACCGAGGGGCAGATCATCCTCTCCCGCGAGCTGTACCGCAAGGGCATCAATCCCCCGGTGGACGTCATGCCCTCCCTGTCCCGTCTGAAGGACAAGGGCGTCGGCGTGGGCAAGACCCGCGAGGACCACGCCTCCACCATGAATCAGCTGTTCGCGGCCTACGCCTCCGGCAAGGAGGCCAAGGAGCTGATGACCATTCTGGGCGAGGCGGCTCTGAGCCCCACCGACCTGCTGTTTGCCAAATTCGCCGACGAGTTTGAGAAGCGCTACGTGTCCCAGGGCTACGAAACCAACCGCAGCATCATCGAGACGCTGGACCTGGGCTGGGAGCTGCTGAGCATGCTGCCCAGAAGCGAACTCAAGCGTATCAAGTCGGATATGCTCGACAAGTATCTCCCGAAAAAGGCTTGAGCCTGTCGAGAATATCTATGTCCGTCTAAAGGATGACATTATGAAAGAGGTGAACAGATGGCCTCAGCAACGATAAATCCAACCAGAATGGAGCTGAACCGGCTGAAAGGCCGGCTGAAGACCGCCACCCGGGGCCACAAGCTCCTCAAGGACAAGCGGGACGAGCTGATGAAGCAGTTTCTGGAGATCGTCCGGCGCAACCGCGAGCTGCGGAAAAAGGTGGAAGAGGGCCTGGAGGAGGCCAACGCGGCCTTCACCGTAGCCTCCGCCCTTATGAGCCCGGAGATGCTGGAGCAGGCGCTGCTGTATCCCAAGCAGAGCGTGGAGTTGGACATGAGCTTCCAGAACATTATGTCCGTCAACGTACCCCGCTACGCCTTTCACACCAAGAACGAGGACCCGGCGGAAATTTTCCCCTACGGCTTCGCCCAGACCTCCGGCGAGCTGGACGCCGCCCTGGAGGCGCTGTCCAACGTGTTCCGGGATATGCTGGAGCTGGCGGAGGTGGAGAAGACCATGCAGCTGCTGGCCGAGGACATCGAGAAGACCCGCCGGCGCGTCAACGCGCTGGAGTACGTGATGATCCCCGACTTCCAGCAGAAGATCCGGTATATCTCCATGAAGCTGGAGGAAAACGAGCGCGGCAATATCACGCGATTGATGAAGGTCAAGGAAATGGTATTGCAGGAAGCGCACGATTTCAAGCAGCCCGCTAACGGTTGAATCCCAGGGGTTTGACCCAGATTTGGCCCTTTCGCGACAGACAGGAAAAGATGGTACTGTTCGGGAGGAATCCCGGACGGTACCATCTTTGTTCATACGCACATATTGATTGAACCGGTCCTTCCCCTGATCGATAATTCCCGGCAAAGCGTGCATACTATTCCTCAAAAAGGGGGATGCACGGTATGGAGTCTGTTTGGAGCAAGACAGCGGAGTTTCCAGAATTTCAGCCGCTGGAGGGCGACCTGAAAACCGGCGTACTGGTCATCGGCGGCGGGATCACGGGGATTTTATGCGCCTGGATGCTGCGGCGGAGGGGGGTGGACTGCGCGTTGATCGAGGCGGGCCGCCTCTGCGGCGGGACGACCGGGTGTACGACGGCAAAGATTACGTCCCAGCACGGGCTGATTTACCATCGGCTGGTGAAGGAATTTGGAGTGGACGCCGCGCGGCTGTACTGGCAGGTCCAGGAGGCGGCGGTGGGAAGATACCGCGAGCTGTGCCGGGACGTCCCCTGCGATTTCGAGGAAAAGGACAATTTTGTTTACACGCCGGACCACCGGGCCGAACTGGAAAAAGAGCTGGAGGCCCTGGAGAGGATCGGTGCGCCCGCCCGGTTTGTCCGGGAACCGCCGCTGCCGTTTCCCACTTTGGGCGCGGTCTGCTTCCCAAGGCAGGGCCAGTTCCATCCGCTGAAATTCCTGGCGGCGATTGTCCGGGAGCTGCCCGTATACGAGCATACGCGGGCTCTGGAGTGGGAGCCGGGGCTGGTGCGCACACAGAGGGGGACCGTGCGGGCGGAGAGGATCATTGCGGCCACCCACTTTCCCTTCATCACGAACCATGGGGGATATTTTCTAAAGCTATATCAGCACCGTTCCTATGTGCTGGCGCTGGAGCACGGGCCGGACATGGGCGGCATGTACGTGGACGCCTCTGAAACGGGGATGTCCTTCCGGAATTACGATGGCCTCCTGCTGCTGGGCGGCGGCGGACACCGGACCGGCAAAAAGGGAGGCGGCTGGCGGGAACTGGAGGACGCGGCCCGGAAGTACTATCCCCATGTCAAAATCGTATACCGCTGGGCGGCGCAGGACTGCATGTCCCTGGACGGCGCGCCCTATGTGGGGCAGTACGGCAAAAGCACCCCGGGCCTCTATACGGCCTCCGGCTTCAACAAGTGGGGGATGACCGGGGCGATGACGGCGGCGGAGCTGCTGACAGATCTGGCAATAGGGCGGGAGAATCTTTATACGGGGATATTTGATCCCTCACGGACCATCCTGCGGCCCCAGCTGGCGGCAAACATGCTGGAATCAGCACTCAATCTGCTGACGCCCACCGTACCCCGCTGTCCGCATATGGGCTGCGCGCTGAAGTATAACGCCCAGGAGCACACCTGGGACTGTCCCTGCCACGGCTCCCGGTTCGCAGAGAACGGCAAAGTGCTGGACGGCCCGGCCAACGGGGACAAACAGATGTAGAAAACGGAGAGCGGCCATTCCGGGCCGCTCTCCGTTTGCGCTTTACGGGCTCATTTCCAAGGATCACATTCCGACACCTTCAGCCCCAGCTGCCAGCTGCCGGGGGCTACGGTCCCCAGGCGGATCATCGGAAAATCTTCCCCTCGCCGTCCAGCAGCTCCAGCCGCCGGACCTGAACAAAGTCCGGGGTCAGCGACCGCAGATGGACCTCAATTGCCGCAGCCAGCAGGGCCGGGTTCAGGCCCGGGTTCTGGGCGGCGACTACCGCGTCCAGGCGCAGACAGTTCGGCTCCTCCGTCGCTTCCAGGCTGTGGAGCATGGGGCGGATGTCGACGTCCGCCATGGCCTTGCGCTTGGTGCGCTTCTGAATAATCACGCTTTCTCCCAGAAGCAGACCGCGGATCTTCTCCGCCGCTCCCTCCGGTACGCCGTTGTCGTAAACCAGCTCCACCCGGCAGCGCAGCGCCGCCAGTTCCCGGACGGGACGGGTGGGGATGTAGCAGTCCGTGGCCCGGACGCCCTCCGGCATGAAGCGGTTCAGCTTCTCCGGCAGATCCGTGCCGTCCATGTCCCCGTTGACCTCAAAGTCCAGGATTTCGCAGTCGCTGGACTGGCCCACGCTCAGCGGCAGGGCGAAGGAGATAATGGGGTGGGGGTGGAAGCCCTGGGAGTGCCGCAGCACCAGTCCCTGGCGCAGAAACACCCGCTGGAAGGTCCGCAGCAGGTCCAGGTGGGAAATGTACACCGCCCGGCCTTCCTTGGTGAAAATCAGTCTCAGCTTACCCACGGAAGCACTCTCCTCCCTCCACAACATTGGCCCCGCAGCCGCTGCACTTTGTCCGGCAGTCGGGGGTGGTAACGGACTGGTGGGCCAGCTCCCGCTGCCGCCAGAGGTAGTCATCGGAAACATGGCAGGAAATCATGCTCCAGGGCAGGATATCCTCCCGGCTCCTCTCCCGGCAGGCGTAGAACTCCGGGTCCAGGCCGCACTCCTCGAAGGCCTCCAGCCAGCGGTTCAGATCGAAGCAGTCGCTCCAGGCGTCCAGCCTGGCTCCCTTGCGGAAGGCCCTTTCCAGTACCCGGCCCAGGCGGCGGTCGCCCCGGGCCAGCACGGCCTCCAGAAAGCTGGTGTCGCCGTCGTGCCAGTTGTAGGTCACGGCCTTGGCGGTGATGGCCTCCCGCAGGAGCCTCACCCGGCGCTCATACTCCGCCCGGGAGATCTGGGGCTCCCACTGGAAGGCGGTGAAGGGCTTGGGCACGAACCAGGAGGTGGACACCGTGACCCGCAGGCCCCGGTTCTTATTGCTGGCGTGTTCCCGCCAGGTGTGGACGGTGTGCTTGGCGATCTCGGCGATGCCCAGTACGTCCTCGTCCGTCTCCGTGGGCAGGCCCAGCATGAAGTACAGCTTCACCGCGTTCCAGCCGCCGGAAAAAGCGGTTTTCAGGCTCTCGGTCAGATCGTCCTCGGTGACGTTCTTGTTGATGGCGTCCCGGAGGCGCTGGGTGCCGGCCTCGGGGGCGAAGGTCAGCCCCGCCTTTCTCCCCCGCTGGAGACGCTGCATCAGCTCCATGGAGAAGTTGTCCGCCCGGAGGGAGGGCAGGGAGAGATTCACATGGTTCTTCCCGCAGAAGGCCTCCAGATCGTCGCACAGCCCCACCAGCTCCGGGTAGTCGCTGGTGGACAGGGAACTGAGGGTCATCTCCTGATAGCCGGAATCCTGAATGGCCTCCTGGGCGTATTCCACCAGCTGCTCCTTGCTGCGGCAGCGGACAGGGCGGTAGACATACCCCGCCTGACAGAACCGGCACCCCCGGATGCAGCCCCGGAACACCTCCAGGGTCACCCGGTCGTGGACGATCTCCGTAGAGGGGACGATGGTCCTGGCCGGATAGTAGGACTTGTCCATATCATGGACCACCCGCTTGACGACCTTCTCCGGCGCGCCGTCCAGCGGGGTGATGGCGGCAATCGTGCCGTCCTCCTTATACGAAACGTCATAAAGTGATGGAACATATACGCCCTGTATCTGCGCCGCCGCCCGGAGGAACCGGGGCTTGTCCCAATTTTCCCGTTTAGCCCGCCGGAACAGCTCCACTACCTCCGGCAGCAGCTCCTCGCCCTCGCCGATGAGGGCCAGGTCGATGAAGTCCGCCACGGGCTCGGCGTTGTACATGGCGGTGCCGCCGGCAATGACAAGGGGCGTCAGCGCCGTGCGGTCCTCCGCCCGCAGAGGCAGGCCGCTGAGGTCCAGCATGTTCAGCATGGCGGTATAGGCCATCTCGTAGCCCACGGAAAAGGCCACCACATCAAATTCCCCCACCGGGTCTCCGGATTCCAGGGCGTAGAGGGGGATGCCGTTTTTCCGCATTTCCTCCTCCATGTCCGTCCAGGGGGTGAATACCCGCTCGCACCACACGCCGGGCATCCCGTTGAGCACGCCGTACAGGATGCGGAAGCCCAGGTTGCTCATGCCGATCTCGTAGGTATCCGGGAAGCAGAAGGCAAAGCGGAGATCCACCTCCCCCTTGTCCTTTTTCACCTCGTTATATTCCCCGCCCACGTAGCGCGCGGGCTTCTGCACCCTCGGCAGGATGCGCTCTAATCTTTTATCCACAGCAATTCTCCTTTTTCTGCCAATATGGCTATTTTACCCCGTTTTCGGGAGAATGGCAAGAACAAAATGCGGCCCGGAGGCGAAAGCCTCCGGGCCTTTGGTTATACGCGGTTTACCGGAACGATCCGGCGGGGAAATCAGGCCGCTTCGCCTTCCGTCTCAAGGGGCATGTACTTCTCGCAGAAGTTCATGAAGGCCTCGGCAACCTGGGCGCGGTTGGCGCTCTCACGGGGAGAGATCACCAGGCCGTCCAGAGCGGTGGGAGCGCCAATGGCGATGGCCCACTGCATGGCCTCAACAGCGTACTCACTGATGGCGGAAACATCCGTGTAGATGCTCAGATCCGTGGCGTCCGTCACGTCATAGCCCTTGTACTGGGCATAGCGGTACAGGATGGCGGCCAGCTGCTCGCGGGTCACGGGATCCATGGGACCGAACTTCTCCTCGCTGTAGCCCTTGACGATGCCGTTGGCAGCGCCCCAGCCGATGGCGTCGGTGTACCACTTGCCGGCCTCGACATCCAGGAAGGAGGAGGGGGTGGCCTCGGGCTCGCCCTCTACGCGGTAGAGGATGGTCACGATCATGGCGCGGTTGAGAACACCATAGGGATCAAAGAGTGTGTCGGACACGCCGTTCATCAGGCCGCGGTTGTAGACATACATGACCGCCTCATAGAACCAGTCGCTGGGCAGAACGTCCTCGAAGGGGAGATCAGCCAGAGGCGTTTCTTCGTCATCGATGATCACGGTGTCATTGCCGGTACCGGTACCAGTGCCGCCGCCGGCGCCGCCCTCATCGGGATCAGGAGCGGGGAGTCCGGGGTAGACGCTGGAGGAGGGGATGGGCTCGGTGCGGGTCTCGCC
>JAAVHF010000091.1 GCA_014799845.1 Oscillibacter sp.
TCGAACACGCACCTGCCCAGCTTGGCGCAGCCGTTGCAGGCGATACACCCGCGGATGTCCCGGTTTCCGATCTGCACCAGCTCGGTCTCCACCCCCTCCACCTGGAAAATCTGCTCCATTTCGCGCAGGGCGATGGTCGTGTTCCCTTCGGGCCGGGGACTGCCGTTGAGCATGAGGACTTTCATAAAAATCTGCCTCCTTAAAAAGTTATCCTGACCAGTATATCATATCATTTGAGAAATGGGGAGAATATTAGGCGAATCCGGCTTTCAAGCTCCAAATCGCGGCCGCGCCCCAGGCAGACAGCGCCAGCAGCAGGGAGGAGCATGGCATGGGCATGATTCCCGCCCTTTCGGGCAAGCTATCCCGATTTAAACGCCTTGCTGCACAGCGATCCGGAGGCCAAACACTATTTTGAAACCCTGCCGGATTACGCCAGAGAGCAGATCAGCACCCGATCCGACAGCGTCAATTCCTTTGCCAGCCTGAAGGACTATGCAGAAAATCTTCTGCGCAGTGATGACTGACAAGCGAAGCGGAAACCGGTCATCCTATGGAGCGGCTTCCGCTTCGTATCTTTTCTTTATGATCCTGCAATAATCCCTCCTCCATGACGTCCCTTTCCCTCTTTCTACCGCATTTTTTGCGCTGGGATACGTCTTGGAACAACTGAGACAAAAGGACAGAGATCTGTCCTCTTACTTACTACCGTAACAGATTTGCATATTTTATACGCTCATCCTCCGGAACTTTTAACGCATTCATAGCCGCTTCAACAGATAATCCCAGCGTTTCCGTCAAACTTTTAATGTTAGACAAGGTTTCCTCAGCGCGCCCCTCCTGAATTCCACCTTTTCTGGCAACCTCCGCAACATGGTAATCATGGATTTCCATGACCTTCTCCTGATCAAACAATGTCACCATTATCTCCGCCACCTCCTTCTGACGTGTCATTAAAAATGATGCCAATACATTTTTCTCAATACAACGACAGATGGTTTCTTCGATTGCCTTGCCGCTTCGCCCATGCTGCTTTCGTTCTTCATCTGCGATTTTGCAGAACCGGACATACTGGTCAACAATATCTCCATTCCCGGTTCCGCGCAGCACTTTCACACGAACTTCCGCATCGCCTGCTCCACTTCACGAAGTGTATCGAGCAACAGGGTCAAGGGTCAGCTGCTCATACCTGGCATCTTCTGTAAACTGCGTCTCACAGGACCTCCAGTTGTTGACAAGAATCGGGACCTTTGTCACGCCCATGTGGTATAGGGTGTACTCCATGTTGATGTGTTCTACGCATTACAGGGAGACTTTATCCTTTCTCAGCCCCGTGAATACCGGCTGACGTATACCACCGTTATTTTTCTTGCCGTCTCATCGCAAGAACCGCCGCAGTAATGTCATCCGAAACACTCTCACGACTCCATTCGTCCCAGAACTTAACCGTTGCACTATTAGGCTTTTGCTGGGGCTCGTCAATGATAATCCGACTAGGGAGTAACGAGGCATCTCCTACAGCAATCGCCTCTCCAATGTCCAATATCGGCAATAAGTCAGCAAAGTTTCCTATGCTATCTGGAAGAAGCTTTTTGATCACTGCCTGATCATCTGCATTGGTGAGACGCATGGCGATAAAATTGCTGCTTTGGCTAAGTACCGTCCGATTGACCTCGGATGGGCGCTGGCTTACAATTACAAGCCCTATTCCATATTTGCGCCCCTCCTTTGCGATTCGTTCAAAACTCTGCAAACTGGATAATTCAATTCCCTGCTGCGCATTGGCGGGAATATACAAATGCGCTTCATCGCAGAAAATTGCCAATGGGTTGACTCTGCTTCTATCTGTCCATTGTTGTACAGAGAATACGATTCTAGCCAACAAGGATACAATCAGGGGCAAAATATCTGACGGCACTTCAGAGAAATCCAATATCTTAATGCCCCCATTCTGGCTGGCGGGTGCCATGAGCTGCCGACAGAGCGTTTCCATATAGGAAAAATCCAAGAGATCCTCTGCTGCCGAAAACATAAAATTTAAGCGTTTGTCTGATATTTTTGCTTCCAGACGTTGGATAAAGCGGGACAGCTTGCCATAGAAATCTCCTTGCTTATCTCGGCCACTGACCCCTTTCCCGACTTCTGTATTTTTTGCATTCAGGTACTCAATAACAGTTGAAATTCGATAAGGCACAGGGCTATCCAAGGTGATTGCATGGACTAGTTCATTATGCCCAGATTCTTCCAGCAGATCAATCTTTTCTTTCTTTACCGCCTGACTAAACACCATAGCCTGATTTGGTGCATTGGAATCTGACCGATCCAGCATCAGTGCCAGCATCTCTTCATAGTTCAGCAGCCAGTAAGGGAGAAACATCGTATGTTCAGAAGGGCCGTCTGCTGGCCCGGCAATGTGATAGTGTTGGATATTTTCTCCGACAATTGGCTCGTATTCTCCGTGAATATCGAAGAGAATAGCATTGCATGATTTTAATTCTGCTATCTTTTCGATTAACGTTGCTACAGTGAAGGATTTGCCGGAACCAGTACTTCCAACAATAACCGCATGGCGTTGAAACAGTTTGTTTCCATCCAGCCACGCCGGTGCTCCATCGTTGATCGTGTATTTGCCAATACACAGCGGGTGCTCCATTCCAGAATCTGCCCCGGAGATAGCCCCCATAAAAGATGTAAGGACATCGCCCGCCATTATAAAACATTGTGAATCAATCTCAGGTACAGATTCTAATGTTCGCTTAAACACATCCCTGTGTTCCCCTTCCCGATCAAGGAGCGTACCTATCAGAACTGCTTTTACAATATCGGTTGAAATAATTCCGATTTCATCTGATAAATCAGAGTCCTCACTGAATTTTCTCATGATTTTGCTTACCATCCCGATCAGTGCTTGTCCAACTTTTGAGGATCGAATGGCAATCAGATGGTTGACTTGGAGCCTGGAGAGCTGCGAAGCATCCTCTACTTGGATGGTAATAGTTGCAGTATCGACACTCTGAACTCTGCCAAATGCAGACATCGCATCAAAATTGAAAATACTCATATCCTTTACCTCAATCAATGATACTCATAAATCCATCTATTGTCCAGAAAGTTCCGTCTATTGTTTCAACAACTTTGTTAATACAGATTTCTGTGGTATTGGGCTTGCATCCTTCTTGGATAGAGATATACTGTTTTGCATTATTTGCGAGCAAGTGTGCTGCATGATCGAATACCTTTTTTGTCAACACAACGATTGGTACTCCCCTGCGGATCTGAGTAAGGATATTTTCCTGGACCTGTGTATCGTTGAAGCCGTAGCCAATGCATAAAAAGCCTCTGGCCTGACTGATTTTACTATCAGCAACAGACAAGACTTGCCTTGGTATTCCCTGCAAAATTGCTTCGTACTTAGAGCGTCCGGGAGTTATGATTTCGGGTGTCAAACCGACGGGAAGTTCTGTCTGTAGTGGAACAGAAATCACGGCATTGTGGGAATCCCTAAATACATCCAGAGAGCCATGTACTTTCATCAAATTAACGATGTTCTGAGCCTGAAATGTTCCTTCCGAAAATTGCTTTAAATAAGAACCGCTAAAGCCGGTAGCTACAGGGAACCCAGCTAAGTCGCATGCGTATTCTATAACTCGGTCATAATTTGTAGTAATGATGTCAAGCTTTCTCGGATGCGCTTGGGAAAACTTTTTTATTACCTTGGCCAGAGGGAGGTCTTCCTGTCTGAACAAGATTCTTTTCAGCAGGGCAATATCCTTTAATGATATCAGTCGCCAGGTTTCACATTTCACATCCGCTAGCATTTCATATGTCAATGTAATGTCGGACAGTGCTGTCTCAAGGTCTTGTCCGTTTTTAATATTGTCTTGAAATGTATCCCAACACGCTGTGCCCGTATACTTTGCATTTAGTTGAGCAAGCAGATGGTCACCCAATTCTTTCATGCCAGGTAGACCGTGCGCAGCAGAACTACCGCTGCCAATCATAAGAAGCGGTATATCAGAAACTGCATTCTGAATTGACTTAAAAATATTATTACGATCCATCCCGCACCTTCTTTTCTACAAAATTCGATTCAATCTACATTGAGTATAGTGGATTTTGGTAAAAAATGCAATTGCTTTCTGCGATTCGCTGAATGCATCTGTCTAGCTGTTTATAGGAAATCCGAAGAACAGTTATGGACATCTTGGGGCTGGTTCTCCATAATAAAGGCTACACTAAAAGGGAGGTTACCTATATGCTAACACTATCTGATTCTATTTCTCAGTATTTGGAAGCGGCCCAGTATGAACGAAAATTATCACCAGACACGCTCAAAGCATATCGAATTGACCTTCGTCAATTTTCGGAATTTGTTGGTGGTAAATGGCCTGACAAGGAGTTATTAAGCCTATACATCAAATATCTCAACGGAAACTTTGCGCCACGAACTGTTAAACGTAAGTTGGCAAGCATCCGTGCATTTTATCATGAACTGGAATTTAATGAAATGATAATGGATAATCCATTCCAGAAATTGCACATCCGTATTCAAGCACCACAGCAGCTTCCTAGAGTAATTCCGGAGCAGGTAGTCCAGGATTTGCTGAAGTGCGCATATGATGCATATTTGCCGGGCCACCGGGAGGTCCTGAGAGATATTGTTGTGCTGGAACTTCTCTTCAGCACAGGGCTTCGAGTCTCAGAGCTCTGTGCATTATCAAGGGATACTTTTTTGCTGGATGGGATTGGTCTTCGTCTGCTTGTAAACGGAAAGGGCCGTAGAGAGCGCATTCTTCAAATTACAACACCGGAAATCATCCAACTTGTCCAAAACTATTGTCAAGAATTTTCTTCTGAGATAGAAACATACGGTGCGATTTTATATAATCGTCAAAAACGTCCCCTCTCGCCACAATCGGTACGGCGGATTATTAAGAAATATTTGAATACAATCGGTTCAACTTATCATATAACTCCGCATATGTTTCGACATACTTTTGCCACTTCACTTTTGGAGGCTGGACTGGACATACGATATATTCAATCCTTGCTGGGACATAGTTCCATTTCTACAACGCAAATTTATACCCACGTTTCAGCCCGTCAACAAACAATTCTTTTAGCTGAAAAGCACCCTAGAGGGCGGATGTCATTTTCATTTTAATCAAGGCAGCGACTTCTGGATAAGTTTCCAGAGGCCGCTGCCTTAATTAAAGGATAATAAGCAATTATCTTTACTTTTGGCACTAAAGAAAAAGCATATCTGGTGGTGAGTATATGCCTGGATTTGTAAGCAACCAATCTTACATTTATGCATCTTTAGGAGATGCCTTAGACCATGGAGCTAAATTCAGCATTATAAAGGGCAACCCAGGAAGTGGAAAAACGTTCTTAATCGAATCCTTACGTAGTAAACTTCCCAATATCCGTTTCTACAAGCTAAGTGGTGACTGCTACAGTCAAAGGCGTGCCTATTATCCGTTCAGAAATTTATTGAACGAGGTATACACTAATGATCAGAAAATGTTGAGTAGAAAGCTTAGGCGCGAGGCAATTCAAAACACTCTCAGTCAAGCCGGAAGCATCTCACCCCTTGGTGCAGATACCTTATCAGCTTGTATAACCGAGCTGTCCGGAGCTTCAAAAAAGAGGCGCGAATTGCAAAATATTGCTTTTCAGCGCGATGAAATTGAGCTGTTGTTCCCGTTGGATTATTTCTGCGGTGGATCAGAGCCTGCTGTTTTTCTGGCTGACGACCTGCAATATTGGGATGAAGACTCTCTTCAACTCTTATATACCCTAGTTAGGCGACACAATGAGCCGGAGTCATTTCTCAAAAAAGCCATGTTTGTGGCCACGATTAACACCACAATTCAGCCGCCAAGCATGGCCTTTCCGGGGCTTGAGGAAGAGGCGGGCCAACACGTCTATCTGCTGGAGCGCATTGGGCATTCAGAGTACGGAACAGTAATGGATATGATGGGTTGTAACGTCCACCTTTCAGAGGAATTGATTTCTACGCTTTACTCAATTACTGGTGGAAATTTGCAGCTAACGGCAGACATCGTACTCTTGCTGCACAACAGTTCCGACATTGAAGATACGATACGTCAAATTATTTTAAAGAAAAATTTGGGCCGCCTGGTTATAGAACGGCTGAACAAGAGCGGAAATGACGGTTTCCTTGTCAATGACGCGTTAAAGTTTGGCTCATTATTTGGAAATTCATTCTACTATCATGACTTGGAGCCAGCTCTTGAACTGCAGGAGAGTAAAATAAGAGCGCTCATTGGAACCGCACAGGATTACTCACTTGTAAAGGGCATGCCAACAGGAGCATCTTTTATTCATGAGCTGATTCGGGAAACATATCAAAAAGAAGCAAATGACGACAAGGTCAGGTATTATATCGGTTTTTCAAACTGCTTAAAGCTTTTGTATCCAGGCAACTATCTGGCAAGAGCAGAAAGCCTTTTCACTGCAGGCCAATATGAAGACTCAAGAAACATTTTTCTGCTGCATATGATTAAGGAACTACGCAATCGCAAATCGCCCGGCAGCACTTTGCTTCCTAGCGATCTGCCTGTACGGCTTCAGGAATATGCAGATGCAATGAAAGCCGCATATCATGCCTTTGATGAGGGAGAATATAGGCGGTGCCTTGAATTGCTTGAAGAAATTGAGGATATCTATCCCCGCCCCCTTGCAGCTGAAAAATATTACCTTATGTCAGTGACCCTTAGCAAATGGCTGGATAATCGCTCCCGCATGCGTGCAAAAACATGTCTGGAGCCATATTTAGATCTTGAGTATCTTGATAAAGAAACAGAGATATGGGAACGTATTCTTTCCGCTTACATTGTTGCATGTGTCCATAACAATGACATAGAACTTGCTCAAAAATACGAAAAAGATCTTAACCATAGTATTACACAACGCATTGATTTTGACCTAGAAGCATCTTACCGCCTTAACACGCTGCGAAGGAAGGCTTCAGGTCTACACCCGCCGCCAGTATCTTTTAAGATGGTACAAAAAAGCAAAGACTTTTTTGCCCCGCGGCGCACTGCTGAGAGCGGCGGTGCACCGCTGGATCCCGTAGAATACTATATGTCACTCAACAACTATATTGCTACCGCCTTGATGGCAGGAAAGGCCACTGAGGTTTTTCAAGATGCCGACTTCCTGATCAAGCTTCCTCTTACATATCGATACCTAAAATTCCCAAGATATGAAATGCCATTAAATAATGCCGTCCTTGTCGCATTTCTGAATGATGCTGTTAGTGCCAAAGACGCCGAACTATCGCTGCAAAATATTCTGGCGAGGCATAAAGCAGAAAATACGACTGCCGTTATCATCCGGGTTAATATTGCTGTATTCGCTTCGTTGCAGGGCAATTTGGACCAGGCAAAAGATAGTTTAGAGGCACTCGCCCAGGAGACATCAAAGATAGACAATCTGGAATTCTATTATTTATATTTGATTCAAGTTAATCTGGCGGCTGTCCTCTATGCATTGGGTCAAAAAGAGAGCGCAATTCAGATTTTGGAAGACTTATCAAGGGATCCTGTCTTCTCATTTGATGAATTCCTGGAAGGACATGCCCGCGCACTTCTCACTGATTGCAGTACGGGACAGTTGGATGACAACGTGCATTGGTATCAACAGGCTATGCTGATTCCGGATAGCCTGAGGGGAACTACATGGGGGGAATCTTGGAAGTACTATGGAAACAAATATCTTTTTGGGGAATTGGAATTTTGGAGTGAGTCTTAGTCTAATCCAGTAATAACTCGGAAATGCTCTCTGAATGGCTCAATTAATTCGGGTGTATCCTTAATCATGGTTGCAATTTGAGCAATGACTCCGCCAAGTCGATTTAAAAGTTCTTCGTTTGATAGCTGGTATACAGGCGGACATTCATTTGAAACCGCAAGCGCTGTACGATCACCGATGCGTACAACATAAAGAGGCCAAATTGCACACTTAAAGGGCTTCTTTGATCCCAGCAAACATCCTGTTTCACTTAAAAGAGGGCAGATGTACTTTCCCTGACGTTTATTCATTTTAAAGAAATACAGTCCATGATCCTTATAGACCGGATCAGCAACAAGCATTCTTGCCCGTTCCAACTCGTTTTTCGTAAAGCCTGGCGCGTCCCAAACATCAATATCAGTGTACCAGCAACAGTTCTTGCATATTTTGCAGGTTTCTCTCTCCAATACTGCGCCAATCATCATTTCCCCTCCCCAATTGATGCCGCTATCAGACAAGCAATCAAATCGTCGTAACTGAACCCAAGCTGATCGAATAAGAACTCGTAGCTGCTCCTATCGGTATAGTGTGGATTGGTGGCAATATCTGTAACATAGATGCTGCCGCTTTCTGAGATACGGAGATCCACTCTGCCAAATCCCTTGATATTTAATATCTGCGCAGTCTTAGCTGCCGTCTCGAGAGCCACCTTGGCTACTTGTGGATTCTCAATGGAAAAGTCGTAGTACTCATAGGCGTCCACATCACGCAATTGATAATCTAGAATTCGTTCCCCCATTTTTTTGTCGTTATTCAAATTGATGCCTACAGGAAAGAATACAGTTGGAACATTGTTAACGGTAATAACGGGGATTTCGACCTCATAGCCAGCGATGAATTGTTCAGCCAATATTTCTTGATGATAGATTGCTTCCAACTGCCGCACTTTTTCAGGCATAGTGGATGCATTACAAATATTTGTTGCATCAATTCCAATACTTGCTGCCTCATAGTTCGGTTTTACAATGAGCCGCCCCGCCATTGTGGGTGGCTCATAGAACCAGCCTCCTACAGGCTGATATAACCAAGCATCAGGGACCGGAATTCCGTTTTGTGCAAGAATACATCCGCAACGATACTTGTCTCTACATAGACTGACTACATATGGATCAGACCCGACATACGATATTCCAAACAAATCGCAGACCGCAGGGATGAGCGACTTCCGTCCAATCTTTGTGCCCTTTTGAGCTGAATTGATAACGATTTTCTTTGAAAGATTTTGTTGCCCCTCTGATACAAAAGCAATAAAATCCTCCTCGTTATAAAACTGACGGACCGAAAAGCCAATTCTATAAAGAGAATTTAGTATTCTTGCTTCCTCTTCCTCAGAGAAAAATTCTGATTTGACCGAGTAGCCGGTATAATCGACTTGGTTATTAGTCTTCTCCTTATTGCTGGTTAACAGTATTACTTCATGAGAATTGGCCAATCGCATTGCTCGTTGCACAAGCGTCTGAAGGTCCGCTTTTTTTTGAAACTTCAATAGAATTTCGCTCCTTCCACAACAGATAATTAAATATTTAGTCAACAAGCAAAAATAATTAGTGATTAGCTATACAGTTGATAATTGCTTATTATCTGCTTTTAGTTTACAACATTCCTCTCTCGATGCCTCCACTCACTTCTACCGCTGCAACAATGAAAAACGGCACAACTGAATGCAGTTATCGAAGCATAGTTACCATCATAGATATCGTAAGATTGTACTTATGTACCTAAGCATCATTCTTTCTATAAGTAATAAATCATGATATCACATTTTGTCGAAAAGCGGAATGACGTATCATGTTAATATCAGGATAATCGCATTTACCTAAGACAGCCCAGACCAGTCAATAGGTGAAGTCCAACGACTGGTCTGGGCCGCTTTTTTAATCAGAGAAGGCTGATATTTATATAAGTTCCACAGCGAACAGCGCACCCGCACCGCCGGTGTGGACAAAGAGAATATCCTCGTCCTGGTCAAAGGCCCCCTGCTCCAGCAGATGGAAAAAACCTGCCAAAGCCTTGCCGGTATACACCGGGTCTGTCAGAATGCCCTCCGTCCTGGCCAGCCGACGGACCGCGGCGCAACCTTCGGGACTGGGAATGGCATAGCCGGAACCGATGCAGTAGTGGATGTGGATATCCTCCCGGGTGACGCGGACGTCCGTCTCCAGCAGATCCGCCGCTCCGGCCGTCAGTTCCATGGCGATCTCAGCAAAGGGGTCATCGCAAACGCCGATGCCGATAGAGCGGGCCCCGGGCAGGAAGAGCTTAGCCCCCAGCGTCAGCCCCGCATAGGTGCCGCCGGAACCGGCGGCGCTGATGACAGCGTCGAAGGTGACGTCCAGTTCCTGTGCCTGATGGGCAATTTCCTTCGCACAGTTGACGTAGCCGAGACTGCCCAGAGGGACCGAGCCACCCACAGGAATGGCGTAGGGGGTGTGGCCCTGCGCCTGGAGCTGCTCCATGATCCGGTCCATCTCCGCGTAGACGTCATCATAGCTATCGGTATCCACCAGGCGGACCTCCGCGCCGAAGATGCCGTCCAGAATCAGGTTGCCGCCAGCGAGCTCTCCCCGCTTTTTCAGCACCAGAATGCTCTTCATGCCCAGCTGCCCGGCACAGGCGGCGGTGAGCATAGCGTGATTGGATTGGGGACCACCGGCGGTGAGGACAACATCCGCCCCCTTGTCCCTGGCATCCGCCAGAAGAAACTCCAGCTTGCGGACCTTGTTGCCACCCAGAGCCACACCGGTCATGTCGTCCCGCTTGATGTAAATATTCTTCCCAATCTCCTGGCTCAAATTTTCCAGCTTGTACAGGGGCGTGGGTAGCTGAGCGAAGGGAATGCAAGGGAAATCAATAATTTGTTTCATGAGAGCATCTCCTTGTTCTATTGATATGTCTTGAAAATCCAAATAGGGATCTTTGATAACCTTCTTATATTTGTTTTTCAAGAACTGTTGAAGAGGAATTGTCTGTCTTAACTCCACATTACCCCTCCCCCACTCCTATATGGACAGGATGCCGCAAACAATTCCGCTTACAGCATCCTGTCAAATCAATATTTCTATTACTGCTCCAACATCTTAGCATATGCCGGCTGCTCCGCATCGGGGATGCCTAGGGCTGACATTGCCTTGTCAACAGGCAGTCCTAAATTTTTGATCAGATTTTGAAGCGACCGTAAGGTCCCTTCTACCGCGCCTTCCGTTCGGCCCCTCTGAATGCCGTCTTTTCGGGCAGCCTCCGCAATATGGTAGTCATGGATTTCCATGACTTTCTCCTGATCAAACAATGTCACCATTATCTCCGCTACCTCCTTCTGACGTGTCATCAAAAATGGTGCCAGTACATTTTCCGCGATACACCGGCGTATGGTTTCTTCGATTGCTTTCCCGGTGCGCCCATGCTGCTTTCGTTCTTCATCTGCAATCTTACAGAACCGCACATATTGGTCTACAATATCCCCATTTCCTGTTTCTCGTAGTACCTTCACACGGACTTCCGCATCGCCTGCTCCACCATACAAATCTGAAAGCAACAGGGTTTCCGGCACGTCCTCCCGGTCACCCGTGTACACCACGTATAACTCTGGCCGCGGGATCGTTACAGGCTCTGTCCCATACAGATTGAGCTTATGCTCCTCTGCGTACTCTTTATAAGTTGCTGCCAGATAAAGCAGTATCCGCAAAACGATATTGATGGAGAACGTTGATTGCGCCTCTATCAACAAGATCATCTTGTCACGCACCTGCAAGCCAATGTCGTTGTACATTCCCGTAGTCAGAATGTTTTCCAATGTTACCAGCTTACAATCTGCCTCAGTTACATCGGTATCTTCGGGATGGAGCGCCAGATAGAGTTCCCGTGCATACTCCGGCTGCTTGAAGATGAACGTGAAAACACTGTCTTTCAATGTGTATTTCATTTTAGCCATACGCATCCCTCCCTGTTTCTATTATAGCCGATGACTGCCCGTTTTTGCAACCCTTAATCCGAAAAACTTTCGTTCGCCTCAACTCCGTACACAACCACTTCACCTTTCAATTTCGCCTCCAAATCATTCAGGCAAATGCCACATTCACGGAAGGTATCCAGCAGAGTTGGAGGAACATCTGTCAAATCATACCGATAGTCAGCTTCAACAACATGAATAGTCCCGTTTTCTGGATCTACCTCACAGGACAGTTTGCAGTCCGGATCAGCTCCGGCTTCCGCCAATACATCGGGCGGGATAGAAACCTCTGGACGAATCTCCCCTTTCATCAGATTGCAAAGCAGTTCAACATTGCAGCCATCACATTTCTCGCAAGCTTCGCCTATAGCAGCCAGGAGATCAGAGGCCAGCCCCTGCAGCGACTCCGCAGTCCGAACGACTTCCATAACCGTCATCTCCCTTGGGATGACAACTGCCGCCTGATCCAGCAGATGTAGTTCCAGCCGCTGCCATTCATTGAGATTTGCAGCTTCAAGATCTACATCTGAGATATGAACCTCGCTGGGTTCATTCATAACAAACTTTTTCATAACGCCTCCTAAAATTTATTTGACATGGAATCCTGTCTGATATATGATACAAATAGTAAGTTTTCGTGTATTGGTGCTACAATGCCTATATTGGTAGCGCATTTTTGGGCTGAGTACACCCGAAAATCTCGTTTTTGCCTTGTGCTGACTTTTAATAAGCGTTCAACCTTAATTCCGGAAAATTTCAGGATTTAGCCGCAAAAATTCCCTTCTCTTGCTAGGGATTTTATACACCGGAATTAGAGGTGACCCATTAACTGACCCATTACGGGACGGACGGGAGCGGACGTATCGGACGATTGGAGTTCTGAAAAAGGGCGCAATATCTCTCTTTTCGGACACTATAACACGTATCGGACTAAGCGAGGATAGTTCGGGTCCATGAGGCCGTGGGTTCAAATCCCGCCACTCGGACCAAAAACTCGCTGAAATCGTTTGATTTCAGCGAGTTTTTGCAACTTTTCGCTCTATTTGAGCACCACTGAAATTTCTCTGACCCACACCGTGACCCACACGGGGAAAGGTCTGGAAAGTATCGGATAGGATAAAATACCGCCGGAGAGCAGATTTCTCTGTCCTCCGGCGGTCTGCTACATGGCGGCTGCCATAAAACCTCCTATCTTCTGGGCAGCTTCCTTCTGCATGTCCTTTGTCACGTTTGTATAAACGTTCAGGGTAAATTCTGCGGAGTAGTGACCCAGCATGGAA
>JAAVHF010000092.1 GCA_014799845.1 Oscillibacter sp.
AAGCCCAAGGCTCTGTCCGGCGGCCAGCGTCAGCGTGTCGCCATCGGCCGCGCCATCGTGCGTGAGCCCAAGGTCCTGCTGATGGATGAGCCTCTGTCCAACCTGGACGCCAAGCTCCGTAACCAGATGCGCGCCGAGATCATCAAGCTGCGTCAGCGTATCCACACCACCTTCATCTACGTCACCCACGACCAGACCGAGGCCATGACCCTTGGTGACCGTATCGTCATCATGCGCGATGGCTACATCCAGCAGATCGGCACTCCTCAGGATGTGTTCGACAATCCCGCCAACCTCTTCGTCGCCGGCTTCATCGGCACCCCGATGATGAACTTCTTCGACGCGAAGCTGGAGAAGGATGGCAGCGGCTACTACGTCACCGTGGCTGGCGCCCGCATGGAACTGCCCGCCGACAAGCAGGAAGTTCTGAAGAAGAAGAACACCGCTCCTCAGGACATCACCCTGGGCGTTCGTCCGGACCACGTCAGTCTGTGCGACGCCAACGCCAAGCACGCTCTGTCCGCTACCGTGGACGTCACCGAGCTCATGGGCGCTACCATCCACATGCACGTGAACGTGGCCGGCAAGGACGCCATCATCATCCTGCCCACCATGGACCTCACCGGCGAGCAGAAGAACCTGAGCTACGGCGCGAAGATCAACGTGACCTTCCGCGGCGACGTTATCCACCTGTTCAGCAAGGCGGACGAGAAGAGCCTGCTGTAACCGGTCCGGTTCCCAAGTCTTATTTTGCGCAGAAAAAGCCCCGGAGTTTCGGCTCCGGGGCCTTTTTGCGGCGCCTTGGGAATCTGCCGCCTATACTTCCCTCCTCCGCGGCCTCAAACCACGCGGAGTACGCGCAGTGGTCGTGCTGCATCTAATTGGGCATGACCGCTTGATGCGGTCATTGCGCAATCCTGGCGGAACGAAGTTTCTTCTCCGCCCGCTTGATTTTATACAACTCCTCGGTGGCAAAGCTCAGCTTTGTCACCACGTTCTTCTTTGTGGGATAACAATAAAGGCTGTCATTGTCGGTGGAAATATCCACACAGTCCTCCGGACGGACATAGCAGTAATCGTACTCGATATGTAACCCATACATCCCCAGCGGAGGCCGGTGAATCCGGTAGGGGACCCCGTTGTGCTCCCCCTCCACAATAAACCCGTTCTCCATGTCATGAATCAGCTTCGCTTTCCCCAGCTTCTGGAACCGCCAGGCATTGGGCAGGGAAAACACCTCCACCTCATCCTCAAAGCGGTAGGTCCCGGCCTCCAGCTGGGCGCGGACCTGGGAGCGTTCCCACTCAAACCAGTCCGGCGGATAGGCAAACTCCGTCTCCCCCTCCCTGGCGTGGAGGACTCCCAGCTCGTCCAGCTCCCACTCCTTGCCGCAGGCGGCGCAGCGCAGGGTGGAACCGCTGCTCTCCATCTGGGATTCCGCCAGACAGTGGGGGCACTGGTACAGCACCTTGTGCAGCCCCTCCGCCCGGAAGGGCTCGGTAATGCGGATGTTCTGCTCCCGCTGCCAGCGGTACTCATCGTAATCCATGGCCTGTCGGATGATCTCGCCGATCTCGGCGGCGGATTTCTCCTCCACCTGCTGGGCTGTGAGGACCTGGGTCATGGTGGTGTGGAGGGGTACCTTTCTCGGCTTGCGGTAGTTCCAGAATGGGGTATGAAGATAGTTGCCGTGGTGAAGCAGCACCACCACGGGGACTCCCTGCTTCTTCACCAGCTTGCCCAGAGAGTCCGGCAGGATCGCCGTGGTGCCGATGGGAGAATAACGGGCCTCCGGGTACATGCAGAGGATGTCGCCGTAATCGTGGAGGACCTTTTTCACCGAGCGCAGCAGGGACATGTCGGTAGTGAATTTCCGCTTGCACAGACATCCCAGCCACTCCATGAGGAAGGGCCTGCGGTAGTAGCCGTCAATGGTGGCGATATTGTTCACCGAATGGGGCCAGGTAGCGATGGAGCAGAGATGAAAGTCCACGAAGTACATGTGGTTGCTCAGCAGGATATAGGGGGGCTTGAGGCCCTCCATGTTGATCTTCTCGATTTTGTACTCCTGCCCGATCATGCTCATGCCGCACAGGGCCCGGAGGACGGCGGTAAAAAATTTGTGCTGGCGCAGGGGCGGTTTGGCCGTGTCATAGCGCTTGAGGCGGCCATAGTTGACGTCGATGCTCTCCATAATGTTCTCCCTCCCGCCGGCGGCACGCCCCCGGCAGTTATATTTGCCATGTTTTGCGGTTGCCCCGCAAGGGGCGAGCAAAACGGCATTTAATTGAATATTATTACGTTGGCGATTATTTAATTGCCAACGTAATAATATCAGTTTACCATAGAAGGGTGTGGAAAGCAAACCCGGTTTTTGGCGGTTTTGATAAATCCCGCCTGATGGAGAATTTTTGGATAAAAGGCTTGCCAAAATCCAATCTTTATGCTATAAAGAAAAGAGCAAAATGCGAGGAACGGGAAAATAGCGGGTTTGCGGAGCCTAAGAGAGGGGCGGTCACCGGCTGAGAGCCGCCCCGGCACGTGCCGTTTGGTTCGCCCGGGAGCGGCCTGCGAGAGCAGGACGGAGGCCCACCGTTACAGGGGCGTTCAAGTGCGCGCTTTTGGGCGCGAATGCGGGTGGTACCGCGGAGGGCATGGCCTTTCGTCCCCAATTGCGGGGATGGAGGTCATTTTTTTATGAAAGGATATGAAATGGGTACCGTTGTAATCCGTGATTACCGCAAAGAAGACTGGCCCAGGCTTCAGGCGATCCATGATGCCGCCAGGAAAAACGAGCTTCGCTTGGCGGGGTTGGAGGAAGCGTTCCTTCCTCTGGCGATTGCCGCGGAATCGGAAGGGCTGTTTGATTATACCGTGCGGGTGGCCTGGCTGGGAGATACCGCGGCGGGCTTTTCCGCCTTTGCGGAAGACGAACTGGCCTGGCTGTATGTAGATCCGGCCCTGTCCCGCCGGGGCATAGGGACCCGGCTTGTGCGGGACGCGCTTGAACACATGGGACGTCCCGTTTCAGTGGAGGTATTAGTTGGCAACGAACCGGCCCGCCGGCTCTATGAGCGCTGCGGCTTTCGCCTGACAGAGACCGTTTCCGGCCGGATGCCTGGTAATGAGGCGTTCCCGGTCACCTGCCATGTTCTCCGCTTGGACTGATTTGTTAAATCTCACCTGTGCGGGAAAATCCTTTGCGCTGATCCGCCGGGGAGATAAAGGGGGTGATGGGGCATGGCAAAAGACGCAAAACATGTTTTGTGGGTTTTGGCGGTTTATGCCCTCTCTTTTATTTGTTATGTTCCGTTGCTGCTGCGGCAGTCCGGCGCAATAGTTCCCGGCGTTCTGCTGTATGCAAGATACCTCTTTATCCTCATCCCCGCCTCGATTTCCGCTATATTTCTGGTGGGGGAAGGCACGGTAAAGGCCTGCTGGTTCGACAGTTTCAAAAAAATTTCCGCAAGCGAAATCATCGCATGTATCGTCGTTGCGCTGATTGGCGTTTTGACCACCTGTGGATTTTCTTTTTGGCAGAAAACCGGGCTGTTCCGTCATGCGTATCCGTCCATACCGTCACTCGCCGCGTCTGCTGGTTACCTGTTTATCATAGCGCTGGCGGAAGAAATGGCGTGGAGAGGTTTCCTCCTGAAGCGGATAGCCGCCGGAGGGAAAAAGGCGCTGGCCGCCGGGGTGACTGGCATGATATGGGCGGTATGGCATATCCCTATGTGGACCATCAGAAATTCATTGGGACTGGCGGAAGTGATTCCTTTGCTCATCTGGGCGGTTCTCATTTCGCTTGTTCTGGGAATGGCTTATTTCAGGTTTGAAAATCTGCTGTCCGCAGCTCTGCTGCACATGCTTTTCAACATCTGCTTTTTAGCCCCTGCAAAATATAATAATGTTGTCCTGTTTGCGGGCATTATGATTTGTTATATCTTTAGAAAATATAAGAAAGGTATCAAGGAGTTTTAACATGAAAGACCAACTAGCAAAAATCCGCGCCGAGGCGCTTGCCGCCTTTGAAAGCGCAAAGGACGCCGCCGGGCTGGACGCCCTGCGGGTGAAGTATCTGGGCAAGAAGGGCGAACTGACCGCCGTGCTGAAAATGATGGGCAAGCTCTCCGCCGAGGAGCGCCCCGTCATGGGCCAGCTGGCCAACGACGTCCGCGCCGCCCTGGAGGACGCCCTGTCCGACCGCTCCAAAAAGCTGGAGGCGGAAGCTCTGGAGCTTCGCCTGAAGGCCGAGGCCGTGGACGTGACCATCCCCGGCGAGGCCGTGTCCCTGGGCCACCAGCACCCCATGAATATCGCGCTGGAGGAGCTGAAGGACATTTTCATCGGCATGGGCTTCACCGTCATGGACGGACCGGAGATCGAGCTGGCCGTCTACAACTTTGACCGCCTCAACGCCGAGGAGGGCCATCCCAGCCGCGACTGGTCCGACACCTTCTATTTTGACGAGGACAGCCGGGTGATGCTCCGCTCCCAGACCAGCCCCATGCAGGTCCGGGCTATGGACACCATGCCTCTGCCCATCCGCGTGGTGGCCCCGGGCCGGGTGTACCGGAAGGACGAGGTGGACGCCACCCACTCCCCCATGTTCCATCAGGTGGAGGGCCTGGTCATTGACAAGGGCGTGACCATGGCGGACCTGAAGGGCGCGCTGAACGCCGTGGCGGAACGGCTCTTCGGCGAGGGCACAAAAACCCGCTTCCGTCCCCACCACTTCCCCTTCACCGAGCCGAGCTGCGAGATGGACGTGCAGTGCCACAAGTGCGGCGGCGTGGGCTGTCCCACCTGCAAGGGCGAGGGCTGGATCGAGCTGCTGGGGGCCGGCATGGTCCACCCCAGGGTGCTGGAGATGAGCGGCATCGACCCGGAGGTCTACACCGGCTGGGCCTTCGGCTTCGGCCTGGAGCGGCTGGCTCTGCGGCGGTTCAAGATCGACGATATGCGTCTGATTTTCGAAAATGACGTCCGGTTCCTGGAGCAGTTCTAAGGCCGCCGAGCGGCCAGTCGATCTCGCTCTGATCTGCACAGTTTGACCGGGTCCGCCGCACGGTGACCAACATTATTTCGATATAAGGAGTTAAAATAGATGAAATTAAGCAGGAAATGGCTCAATGAGTTCGTCACCGTTGACGCCAATGATAAACAGTTTGCCGAGGCCATGACCCTCTCCGGCTCCAAGGTGGAGGTCACTGAGGACCTGGGCGCGGAAATCAAAAATGTAGTGGTGGGCCGCATTGAGAAGATGGAGCGCCACCCGGACAGCGACCACATGTGGGTGTGCCAGCTGAATGTTGGCAAAGAGGAGCCCGTCCAGATCGTCACGGGCGCGTGGAACATCCACGCGGGCGACATGGTGCCCGTGGCCCTGCACAAGTCCACCCTTCCCGGCGGGAAGAAGATCGAGAAGGGCAAGCTGCGGGGCGTCCTGTCCAACGGCATGCTCTGCTCCCTCAGCGAGCTGGGCCTGGACGAGCGGGATTTCCCCTATGCCGTCATCGAGGCCGCGGCCCTGCTGAACGACTACAAGCCCATCGACCCGGCCAAGCCCTCCATCCCGGCGGACGTCCGGCCCGGGCATAAGATTTACGGCCCCGTAGTGGCCGCAAAAGCAACCGCGGTTGCACCCGCCGAAAACGGCGGCTGGTCCTGCACGCTGGACGACGGGCAGGGCCCGGTCCAGGCCGTCACCAACTGCCAGAACGTCCACGAGGGCGACATGGTAGCCTACAACACCAAGAGCGGCACGATCTGCACCCTCTCCGACCTCCACGCGGAGCAGAAGGAGTTCCCCCACTGCATCCCCGACGGCATTTTTGTCCTCCGCGAGGACTGCAAGCCCGGCGACGACATCAAGCCCGTCATCAACGCCGACGACCACGTCGTGGAGTTCGAGATCACCCCCAACCGTCCCGACTGCCTGAGCATTATTGGTCTGGCCCGGGAGGCTTCCGCCACCTTCAGCGCTCCCCTGCGGCTCCATGAGCCTGTTGTCAGGGGCGGCGGCGACGGAAATCTGGCGGAGCTGCTGGACGTGGAGACCCCGGACCCGGAGCTGTGCCCCCGGTACACCGCCCGGATGGTCCGCGGCGTAAAGATCGCCCCCTCCCCCAAGTGGATGCGGGAGCGTTTGCGCTCCATGGGCGTGCGGCCCATCAACAACATTGTTGATATCACCAACTACGTCATGCTGGAGTACGGCCAGCCCATGCACGCCTTTGACTACCGCTATGTGAAGGGCGGGAAGATCATCGTCCGCCGGGCGGAGAACGGCGAGGAGCTGACCACCCTGGACGGCAACGTCCGCAAGCTGACGGAGAACATGCTGGTCATCGCTGACGACACCCGCGCCGTGGGCCTGGCGGGCATCATGGGCGGACTGAACAGCGAAATCGTGGACGACACCGTGGACGTGGTCTTTGAGTCCGCCAACTTCGACGGCACCTGCATCCGCAAGGCCGCCCTGGCCCTGGGCATGCGCACCGAGGCGTCCGCCAAGTTCGAGAAGGGCCTTGACCCCCTCAACACCCTGCCCGCCGTCAACCGGGCCTGCGAGCTGGTGGAGATGCTGGGAGCCGGCGAGGTGCTGGACGGCGTGATCGACATTCTCAACCACGTGCCCCAGCCCACGGTCCTGCCTCTGCGGCCGGAGAAGATCAACGCCCTGCTGGGCACCGGCGTGCCGGTGAGCCGGATGCAGGAGATCCTTCGCTCTCTGGACTTCGGGGTAGAGGGCGAGACCATCACCGTGCCCTCCTGGCGTTCCGACGTACAGGCCACGGCGGATCTGGCGGAGGAAGTGGCCCGGTTCTACGGCTACAACAACATCCCCGTCACCCTCCAGCGGGGCGAGACCACCCAGGGCGGCTACAGCTCCGTCCAGCAGGTGGAGCGGCGTATCGGCAGCCTCTGCCGCGCCTGCGGATATAACGAGATCATCACTTACTCCTTCATCTCCCCCTCCTGCTACGACAAGATCGGCTGGGCCCCTGACGAGCCTCTGCGCAATTCCTTCAGGATCCTGAATCCCCTGGGCGAGGACACCTCCATCATGCGCACCACCACCCTGCCCTCCATGCTGGACATCCTCGCGCGGAACTACAGCTACCGCAACAAGACCGCGCGGCTGTATGAGATCGGGCGCGTCTACCTCCCCGGCGGGCCGGACGGACTGGCTGAGGAGCCGAAGATGCTGACCCTGGGCGCCTACGGCGAGGGGTATACCTTCTTCACCATGAAGGGCGCCGTGGAGGCCCTGCTGCGGGAGCTGCGGATAACGGGCGTAACCTTCATTGCCTGTCAGGCCGATCCCTCCTACCATCCCGGCCGCTGCGCCGGCGTGTACGCCGGGGAGAAGCTGCTGGGCGTCATCGGTCAGATCCATCCCGCCGTGGCGGCCAATTATGACGTGGACTGCGAGCTGTACTGCGCGGAGCTGAGCTTCGAGGCGCTGCTGGAGGTCCAGGGCCCCGGCGCGGAGTACAGCGCCCTGCCCCGGTTCCCGGCGGTCAGCCGCGACATCGCGGTGGTTTGTAAGGACGAGGTCACCGTGGGCGCGCTGGAGGCCTGCATCCGCAAGGCCGGCGGCAAACTGCTGCGGGATATCGCGCTCTTCGACATCTACAGAGGCCAGGGCGTGGCCGAGGGCAGCAAGAGCGTGGCGTTCAGCCTGACCCTCCGCTCCGACGAGCGCAGCATCACCGCCGCCGAAGCGGACGAGGAGGTCCAGGACGTCCTCGCCGCTCTGGAGAAGGAACTGGGCGCGACGCTGCGGTAAGCTCTTTCCCATCCTTTGCCGCTATGATATAACAGACGGCCCTCCGGCGTATGCCGGAGGGCCGTCTGTTTTCCCGAAAAAAGCATGGCCCGTTTTTTCACCTGAAATGTCTATATGCCAAAATTCCAACAGGAAGGAAATACGCGCACCAGAATTCAAGCGCAATTACTCCGCCTGTGCTTGTATCCCCGTCTGCCATGGAACGGAATACCCCTGTCATTGGCATAATGAGGCACCCGAAAAAGAATATTCCGTGAATAATCATCAGGTACTTTAACCATTTGTCCGCCTTTGTCTTTGCATTTATTGTCAGACCTACAAAGAACGTGGAGAGCGCCATCATAGCATATCCAAGCAAATCATAGGAAAAGAACAGTCCGCCTCTTGCGTAATCCAGTATTCTCAATGCCTGCTCATGCAGCGAATCCAGTCTGACAGCGGTGGTCTGTGCAAAGTACACAAGGAGGATCAATACCGCATAGACCGCCGCAAAGGTCATTCCGGCATATGCCGCGGCCTTATGGTTTTCGTCACATTCACTGCAAAAACCGGCAGTCATCATGATGTATCCAATCGGTAACAGCATACACACCAAATAGCTTCCAAAAGGAAAAGGGAGCAGCATACAGACAGCAAATAATGCTACTGTAACCGTTACCACAATCGCCCCTGTTTTCGCTATGACTCGATTCATCCAAACACCTCACTAAACGCCGGGATACCGTTTTGCTTTTGCTGCATAACTATTTCCGCAGGATCTCCGTATTCCGGTACTGGATGGCCTCCGCCAGATGGACGGCGGAGATGTTGGCCGCACCGTCCAGGTCGGCGATGGTCCTTGCCACCCGCAGAATGCGGTCATGACTGCGGGCGGTGAGGCCCATGCGGTCAAAGGCGGCTTTCAGGATGCGCTCTCCCGCGCCGTCCAGCTTGCAGTACTCCCCCACCATAGCGGGGGTCATGTGGGCGTTGCAGCTGACGCCGGTCCCGGCAAAACGCTCCGCCTGCCGGGAGCGGGCGGCGTTGACCCGGGACTTGACCACGGCGGAGCTCTCCGGGGCCTCCCGCCGCCGCATGGCCTCGAACTCCACCGACGGCACCTCCACGTGCAGGTCCATCCGGTCCAGCATGGGACCGGAAATTTTCGCCACATATTTCTCCACCATAGCGTCGGTGCAGGTACACCGCCCCGACGGATGGCCCCGCCAGCCGCAGCGGCAGGGATTCATGGCGCACACCAGCATAAACCGGCTGGGCAGGCAGATGCTGCCCGCGGTGCGGGTAATGGTGACCTCGCCGTCCTCGATGGGCTGGCGCAGGACCTCCATGGCGTCCTTGGAAAACTCCGGCAGCTCGTCCAGAAACAGCACCCCGTTGTGAGCCAGGGAAATCTCTCCCGGCCGCGGAAAGGCTCCGCCGCCCGCCAGGGCCACGGCGGAGACGGTATGGTGGGGGCTGCGGAAGGGGCGGCGCAGGAGAAGGGGGTGTTTCCGGTCCGTCATCCCCGCCACGGACCAGATCTCGGTGGCCTCCAGGGCCTCCCGCCGGGTCATGTCCGGCAGGATGGAGGGCAGGCGGCGGGCCAGCATGGACTTGCCCGCGCCGGGGGAGCCGATAAGCAGGATGTTGTGGCCCCCGGCGGCGGCGATCTCCAGGGCCCGCTTCACGTTCTCCTGCCCCATGACCTCGGAGAAATCGGGGCCGGGTTCAGTTCCCGCCCCCGGCGTCCAGGGCCGGGCGGGGGTAATTTTCTCCCGTCCCCGAAGGTGGCCGAGAAGCGCCTCCACGTTTTCTACCGGATAGACGGTGAGGCCGTCGGCCAGCGTGGCCTCGGCGGCGTTCTCCGCCGGGACGTAGAGCTCCCGGACGCCGGTCCGGGCGGCGGCCATGGCCATGGGGAGAATGCCGGTAATAGGGCGGAGGGCCCCGGTCAGGGACAGTTCCCCCAGGAACGCCGCTTCGGCGGAGGGGGGCTCGATGTCGCCCTGAGCGGCCAGGATGCCCAGGAGGATGGGGAGGTCGTAGACGGTGCCCTCCTTCCGCAGGGCAGCGGGGGCCAGGTTGACGGTAATGCGGGAGACGGGGAACTTGGCCCCGCAGCCCTTGATGGCGGCGCGGACTCTTTCTCTTGATTCCTTGACGGCGGCGTCCGGGAGGCCCACCACGTCGAAGGCGGGGAGTCCCCCCGAGAGGGCGCACTCCACTGACACTTCGTAGCCTTTGATCCCTTGGAGGCCAAGGGATCGAATTGTAACAACCATTACTATAGTCCTTTCTTTGCGGCCCTGCGGGCCGCGACCCATGATTTCTCATCGATAGCCCGGGAGCTCCCCGCCCCCGGACCCCGGGCCTACTTTTCCCCCACGGGAAAAGTAGGCAAAAGCGTGCCAGAACCTACGGTTCTGGACTCCCTTGATTCTGCAACGGCCACATCGAGTGGCCGTGCAGAATTTAATTGTGCATGACCGCTCCGTGAAGCGCCGCAAGCGGCGCTTTTAGC
>JAAVHF010000093.1 GCA_014799845.1 Oscillibacter sp.
CAAAAAGGGAAAAGCTCCAAAGATGAAGAAATGCCACGCCTGTAAGGAGGAGATCCCCAAGAAGGCAAAGATCTGCCCCCATTGCGCGGCAAAGCAGAGAGGGAATCCCCTTCCCCTCGTACTGGGACTCGTGCTGGTGCTCGTACTGGCGTCGGGGGTATCCATTTTCTTTTTCCATTTCCCCATCACCCCGCCATTTGAGCTGCCCTTTATGCAGAAATCCATTACGGATACCGTACTGGGACAGACGATGGAGCTGTCCAAGAAGGAGGAGGCCGCCGTTGTGGCCGTCTTTACGGAGTGCGGCCTTGGGGAAATTACCGAGGCCAGAGTCCTCTCCTCCGATGAGACCAGCGATTCCTACAACGTCAACGACCGGAATACCGCCCGCTATATGGACCGCGCCAACAGGATCGTCGTCCAGCTGGACAAGGAGACAAAGTCCGTGCTGTCCATTGACTGCGGGAACAACGGCGTTTACCGGGACGGGGAGCTTGTCGCGCCGGTTACGGACTTTTACCTGGGGACGGAGGCCCGGGACACGTACCTCTCAGTATGCCTGACCGCGGTCAAGGCCCGTCTGGAGTTGCCGGAGACCGCCGTGTTCCCTGCCAAGAGCGCCTGGAAATATACCATGGATGGCGAGCAGGTGACGGTTGAATCCACTGTGACCGTCAAAAACACCTCCGGCGTGGAGGAGACCCGTCCTTTTACCGTGCTGTTTGAGAAGGGGGATTTTGTCTCGGTTTCCTTCTCACCGGCGGAGTGACGGAAGGGATCGGGAATATATCATCGAAACGAATCGATGGGGCGCACTCCGCAGCGAAGTGCGCCCCATTGAGCGGTTCAGCGCAAAGAGGGCGGGCCTTTACGGCCCGCCCTCGCTTTTTCGTCAGTTAATACGCTACGCCCCAGATAATATCGGTGGTGCACTCCTTGCCGCACACCGGGCATTTGCCGGTGGTGCCGCTCTGGGCCAGAGGCATACAGCGGCTGGTAACGCCGACCTTCTCCTTCATCGCCAGTTCGCAGTCCAGCTCGCCGCACCATTTGGTGTGGACGAAGCCGCCGTTGTTCTTCTCAATGAGGGCCTTGACTTCTTCCCAGGTTTCGGCGGCAAAGGTGTTGTCCTCCAGATTTTTCTTTGCCATGGCGAACATGTTGTCGTGAATCTCATCCAGCAGCTGCGCCACCGCGCTCTCCAGCTCCGCCAGAGGTACGAAGGTCTTCTCCCCGGTATCCCGGCGGGCGATGCAGCACTGGTCCTTCTCAATGTCCTTGGGGCCGATCTCCACACGCACAGGTACGCCGCGCATCTCATACTCGGCGAACTTCCAGCCGGGGGCCTTGTCGCTGTCGTCCAGCTTTACCCGCATACCGGCCTTTTCCAGGCGCTCCTTCAGCTCCTGGGCCTTCTCCAGTACGCCGCCCTTGTGCATGGCGATGGGCAGCACCACCACCTGGATGGGCGCCACACGGGGAGGCAGCACCAGACCGTTGTCGTCGCCGTGGGTCATGATGATGCCGCCGATGAGCCGGGTGGACACGCCCCAGCTGGTCTGATGGGGGTGATGGAGCTGGTTATCCGCGCCGGTAAAGGTGATGTCGAAGGCCTTGGCGAAGCCGTCGCCGAAGTAGTGGCTGGTGCCCGCCTGCAAAGCCTTCCGGTCGTGCATCATGCACTCCACGCAGTAGGTATCCTCCGCGCCGGAGAACTTCTCCTTGTCGGTCTTGCGGCCCCGGGTCACGGGCATGGCGAGGTAGTTCTCGCAGAAATCGGCGTATACGTTCAGCATCCGCACGGTTTCCTCCACGGCCTCCTCGGCGGTGGCGTGCATGGTGTGGCCCTCCTGCCAGAGGAATTCACGGTGGCGGAGGAAGGGGCGGCTGGTCTTTTCCCAGCGCAGGACGCTGCACCACTGGTTGTACAGCTTCGGCAGGTCGCGGTGGGAGTGGATGATGTTCTTGTAGTGCTCGCAGAACAGGGTCTCGCTGGTGGGACGGATGCAGTAGCGCTCCTCCAGTTTTTCCGCGCCGCCGTAGGTGACCCAGGCGCACTCGGGAGCAAAGCCCTCCACGTGGTCCTTCTCCTTCTGGAGCAGGCTCTCGGGGATGAGCATGGGCATTGCCACGTTCTCGTGGCCGGTGGCCTTGAACTGACGGTCCAGTTCCTTCTGCATGTTTTCCCAGATGGCATAGCCGTAGGGGCGGTAGATGAACATGCCCTTGATGCTGGAATAGTCAATCAGCTCCGCCTTTTTGCACACGTCGGTGAACCACTGGGCGAAATCCACGTCCCGGGCGGTGATGGCGTCCACCTGTCTCTGATCCTTAGCCATAGTTGTTTCTCTCCTGAATCTATTGGAAATTATAGTGTATTCACTGGTTCCTTATTGTAGCCGTCCGAAGGGAAATTGTCAAGAGGCGGACCGGCACATCCTGCGGCGGCAGGCGCTATTATCAATATGGATAGCCGGATCAATGAGTCGAAGCGCCTCATTATACCGAGCGGTGGTCCAACTATAAGAAGACGGACTCATAAATCTCATCGTTTATGAGTATTCTGCACTTGGTCAGAATTTTAGGATTGACCAGCATATGGTTCTCAAAATGAGCCGCCCTGAGCCGCTCGGTAAGCAGATGGCAGTGGATAGCTCTTTGACACGCAGCGGAGCCGCGCGCAGGAAATTACCTGTACGCAGCTCCGCCGCTGCCCTCTGGTATTATATCAATTGTATCTCTCCATCCACCAATCTGGCCAGACATGGAGAGAGCGTATCGTCAAAGTGGTGGATCACATTTCCAATACTCAATACGGTTCCGGAGTGTACCGTGCGGCACTTCATGCTACAGCCGCAAGGCTCATCAACCTCCTGAGGCTGGAGCTCCCGCTCTTTTTCGGCTGCTGCCAGCCTTGACTGGGCCAGCGTCAGCTGTCCGCGCATTTTTGTCAGCCGCTTGCTCTTGTCCGGGCTGTTTGGCTGACGCTCTGTCCGCTCGATGGTCCCTTCCAGCTCCTGGATCTCCTTGACCAGCAGATCATAGTCGAAATTTTCACAGGGCTGGCCACCCAGAACGACGTCCGTCCGGTTGCCGACCCGCGACCCGATGATCCCAGCGTGGACCGTTTGCGCGGCACGGACCTTTCCGCCGATGATCTTGCCATGGCCCGAGTGAGCTGTCACCGTGCCGCCGCAGTAAACGTCACAGTTGATAATGCACTCTGTTTCCAAGTTCTGCTTGGCATAAACACAGCAGTTCTCCAGATATTTTGCGAAGATGTTTCCCTCGGCCCGAAGTACCGCCTGACTGTCTCCCTGGACGCCCTTGACCACAACCAGGTCCTGGCCCGCCTCTATGATGCAGGCTTCTACCACGCCGTCGATGGTGATGCTTCCGGTGGCTTTGACGGTGAAACCGCTGCGTACGTCCCCGCGGATGCACACATCGCCCAGGAAGCTGATATTCCCGACGGAGAAGTCCACATTGCCTGGGATGTCCATGACGGGCTTTATATGAAAGCCTTGACCGCTGAACTCCACATGGCCGGACATGGTGGCTACAAGAGACTGGCCATCCTCCGAGATTACGGTATTCTGTCCCTTGGGAACGGCAGCGGCCCTGCCGTCCTTGGCAGGAATCTCCCGGTCCTGGACGGTCCGGCCCGGCGTTCCGGCGGTGGGCAGAATGATGCGGCAGATCTCACCGCCCTGCTCCACGTTGTAGATCAGGCCCAGATTGGTGTAGTCCACCTGTTCGTATTCGTCCTCCACCGGCTTGTGCTCACGAATGCGGGGGAATCTTTCGATGACCTGCCCGTCCGTGCCGGACTCCGGCGCAAGTCCCCTGGCCGCGGTGAAAAGCTTGAAGCAGCGTCCCGGCTCCCGGACCAGAGTGTCCAACAGAGCCTGATCCACACCGTAACGCACCTGCTGCTTTTCCAGGGCCTGCTTCAGCGCCGCCTGGTCCAGCGGCTTCCCGCCGCCTACCGGCGGATAGACCAGCAGCCAGGCGGTCAGGTTGTTCCTTGCCAGAAAGACCTCGGCCTGAGCGTCCAGATCGGGGAGTGCCGGCTGCTCTTCCCCCGTGTCCTTTTGCGGCTGAGCCTGCTTGAGGCGTTTATTGGCCGTGGAGGTGACGAACATCAGCAGCCGCCGAAGTTCCGCTTCCCCCTCTTTGTCCGGCAGGCAGGGGTCCTCCGGCCCCTCCAGAACCAGCTCCGGCCTTACCGTCAGGCCGGTCTGCTGGCGGTACAAGCTGCACAGCTTATACATGGCGTGTTCCTGGGGAAGCTCCAGCCAATGCTGTTTAGGCCGGACCTCCGCCTCGTGCTGGACCGGACTATGCTGCTTAACTTCCTCGACCTCCGGCTCAGCCACCGCCTTTGCCTCTGGTTCTTTTTTTAACAACCGGGATAAAAATGGTTTCTTGATCTTCATGAGGTGTCCCTCCCTTTATGCTGTTCCACATGCTGCTGTCCTCTCTCCTTCTATTTTACCAATTAAATGTGGTATAGGCAAGTAAAATTTTGTAAAGAAAAGAGAAATAAAAGGGACTGCTTTACTCGGATACCGCCTCCATCCTGCCGCTTGTGAGAATCTGTCTGATTTCGAAAATTTCTATCACTCGGAAGAAACTCCATCTGCATTGATTTTGGAGGCGGCGGGAACTTATGGAGTGTGTTTACGTTGGAGAGTAAGTTCCCGCGGATTTGAATAATAAGAGGAAGGTCCGGCACCGGATCTCAATTCTTTCTCCCAGCTTCCGCTCAAAACGCCCTAAACGTGCCCAACAGCCGCAAAAATGGCAAAAAAGAGTCCAGGGTGACGCAAATGAATCACTCTGGACTCTCAATTTTACTCATGCGGCCATCTCAACGCTGCTCTGAAGGGGACAAAATTGGGAGCAGAATTGGGACGGTTTTGGGTGGGGTGGGGACAAATAATGTTACCGTGCGTTTTAGTTTGTCCCTTTTCTGCGCTCAATTTTGTCCTCCGGCGGCCCCCAGCTAGCGCTCCCAATCTCCCTCCCAAACGTCCTCCCAAGAGGGCTCATCCAAGGGCGAAGGAGGCACCGGCTCTCACACTATTCTCAAAGCGGTTCTCTCAAAACCCTCTCAAAAAATCACGCAAAATCCAAGGAATTTCTCAAAAACGGACTCAAAAGCGTCTCTCAAATCACCCCGCCCGCCGCCCAAAGGGCAACAAAAAAGAGCTCCGGGTGACTCAAATGAATCACTCGGAACTCTCAAATTTTACTCATGTGCTATCCCGGAACCGGCTCCGCAAGGGACAAAATTGGGAGCAGATTTGGGACGGTTTTGGGTGGGGGAAGGACAAATAATATTACTTCACCAGGGAAGCAATTTCCTCAGCAAAGTTCTCCTGCTTCTTCTCAATGCCTTCGCCCTTCTCAAAACGGACGGCATCCAGCAGGCGGACAGTTACACCGGCGGCCTTAGCCACGGTGTTCATATACTGCTCCACAGTCATATCGCCATCCTTAACGAAGTCCTGCTGAAGCAGGCAGTTTTCGGCGTAGAACTTGTTGAGCTTGCCCTCAACAATCTTTTCCTTGACCTGGGCGGGCTTGCCGGCCATCTTGGGATCATTGTCCATCTGGGCCAGCATAATGCGCTTCTCTTCCTCCAGAACATCAGGGGTGACCTGGCTCTTGTCCCAGAAACGGGGATTCAGAGCGGCAATCTGCATAGCAAGATCCTTGCCCATCTCCAGCACCTTGTCGGTGACCTCGCCGTCAACCGCCAGATTCACCAACACACCGATCTTGCCGCCGGCATGAATATAGGGAACGCTGACGCCCTCGGGGAAACGGGCAAAACGGCGGACCTTGATGTTCTCGCCGATGACCAGGACCATCTCCTGCTGCTGCTGGAGCACGGTCAGGTCGGTGCCATTGTACTTGCACTCCATCAGCGCGTCCAGATTGGCGGGAGTCTGCGCGGCCACAGTGGCGGCCACGCCCTTGACGAAGTCCACAAACTTCTCGTTCTTGCCCACGAAGTCGGTCTCGGCATTGACCTCGACCACTACGCCCTGACCGTCGATGACGGCGGCGTAGGCCATACCCTCGGCGGCAATGCGGCCGGCCTTCTTGGCGGAAGCGGCCAGGCCCTTCTCGCGCAGATACTCAACGGCCTTGTCCATATCGCCGTCGGAAGCGGCCAGAGCCTTCTTGCAGTCCATCATGCCCACGCCGGTCATCTCGCGCAGGTTCTTTACGTCAGCAGCTGTAAAAGCCATAATTGTATTCCTCCATATATAATTAGTAAATGAGAATAGTATTTCCGGTTTATCAGGAAAAATGGGGCGGGATGGGCCCGCCCCATAAGGAATGCAGATTCTTACTCGGCGGCGGGAGCTTCCTCGGCCTCAGCGGGCTCCTCGTTCTGCTCGCCCTGGCGGCCCTCGATCATGGCGTTGGCCATAATGGAGGAAATCAGCTTGATGGCGCGGATGGCGTCATCGTTGCCGGGGATGGCGTAATCGATCTCATCGGGATCGCAGTTGGTGTCGGCGATGGCTACCACGGGAATGCCCAGCTTGTGCGCCTCGGCGATGGCGTTGCGCTCCTTGCGGGTGTCCACGATGAACAGCGCGCCGGGGAGCTTCTTCATCTCCTTCACGCCGCCCAGATACTTCTCCAGCTTGGCGATCTCGCCCAGGTGCTTCATGACTTCCTTCTTGGGCAGCATATCAAAGATGCCGTCCTCCTGCATGCGCTTGAGCTGATTGAGACGGTCCACGCGGGTGCGCATGGTCTTGAAGTTGGTCATCATGCCGCCCAGCCAGCGGGCGTTGACATAGTACATGTTGCAGCGGTTGGCCTCTTCCTTGATGGCCTCCTGCGCCTGCTTCTTGGTGCCGACAAACAGCAGGGACTCGCCGTTCTCGCTGAGCTGGCGGACAAAGTTATAAGCCTCTTCCAGCTTCTTGACGGTCTTCTGCAGGTCAATGATATAGATGCCGTTGCGCTCAGTGTAGATATAGGGTGCCATTTTGGGGTTCCACCGGCGGGTCTGGTGACCGAAGTGTACGCCGGCTTCCAGGAGCTGCTTCATAGATACGACGCTTGCCATGTTTGTAGTTTCCTCCAAATAAATTTAGTTTTGCCCTCCAGTTCCTTCCTCTGCCGGACTAACCGCTGAAAACGGCACTGGCCAGACATCCGGAACTGTGCGGAATCTGAGATATTATAGCACACCAAATGCGGGATTGCAAGTGGAATTTCATAAATTTGCCTGAAATTTGCCGTAGTTCCCGCGCCGCTGTTCCTGACGGACTCCGCGCGAACAGGAGCAGAACCCTTGTTGGGCTCTGATATGCAGAGAATTGAAGCGGTTTCGTGTGGATATGACACCTGAAGCTTGCTTTTTGCCACATTTTGCATGGATAACAGCAGAAGAAGCGGCAAAACTACCTCCGTAAGCCAGTACAACCGGCTTCGTGACAAAAAGGAGGTAACGGATATGGTTTTGGATCGGATAGCGTTGGTTCTTGTAGTGATCGGCGCACTGAACTGGGGCGTCATCGGGCTTTTCGGCCTGGATCTGGTAGCCTTTGTCTGCGGCGGCCAGATGGCGGTGCTTTCCCGCGTGATCTACGCCCTGGTGGGCCTTGGCGGGCTGTGGTGCATCTCTCTGCTGTTCCGGGAAAACGTTCCCAGTGAAGCAGCCGCCTAAGAGCCTATCCGTAAATAGGGCGTGCGCAGATTGCGCCGTCAGATTTTTCGCCAGGCGAGGCGCTTTTCCGCAGGCGGGCTGCCGCCCGGCAGGGAAAAGCAGCGAAGTTTGACGGAAAAGATGCAGGCAAGCCGTGTATAGGCCTGGGGCCGCCGCTGGCGGCCTAACGGCTGTGTGCGGACTATTTGCGGACAGGCTCTAAGGCAGACGCGCGCGCAAAAATCTCCGCCCGCGTTTCCGGGACGCGGGCGGGATTTTTGATATATAGAGCTGCCGAAAGAGGCGCGGTATCCCCCGCGCCTCTTTCGGCGTCTCCCGGAATCCGGGTTTTTGATAGGCCCATCGCCGGCGGTGCGGGATGGGCCGCGGGGAGCGGCTATAAAAACGGACGGATATCGGCCGTCAGCTTCTCCTCCAGGTGGATCAGCCGCTTGGCAATGTCCTTTGATCTTTCTTCAGCCGCCTTATATTGGTTCAGGTACTTATTGAGGGATTTCACGCCCATATTGCAGCCGTTTGTCATGAGGTCCGCAATGGCCGCGTCCGAGTTGTTCACGGTCAGCTTCATGTTTGTTTTCACCCATGACATTCCCTTTGCCATTGGATTTGGTTCTTTTCCCTTGTCGTGATAGCTGTCCAATAAGCTTTCTATTTCCTTTTCCAGCCCCTCGTGTTCAGACATGCAGTTTGACAGGCAGTGCCGCAGGCCGTCCGCATGAATATATCCCAAGACATCATTGATGGATGAAATACCCATCTTAACGCCCGCGTCACACTCCCGCAGCAGCTTTATTGTATCCTGTTCTATCATACGAATCATTCTCCTCCCATATTGAACGTATCAAAGAATAGTGTGCCCTGTTTTTCAAAGTATATGAAATGCGCCCGGCCTGCCGCGATAGCCCTGCCGCCGTAAAAAAGGACTGGTCAAAGAGAAACGTTTGTTGTATAATAGAGCGCACAAGGCAATACAAAAGGAGAAACACCCATGGCAAAAGTAAAAAGCGTATTTTACTGTACGGAGTGCGGCAACGAGACGCCCAAATGGGCCGGGAAATGTCCTGCCTGCGGGGCTTGGAACACCATCGTGGAGCAGGAGGCGGCTCCTAAGGCCAAGTCAGGCCGGGGAGGTCCGGGCCGCTCCGCGTTCCACTCTGTGAAAGCGATTTCTTTGACGGAAGTAGACACAACGGAGGAGATCCGTTTTTGCACCGGCATGGGGGAACTGGACCGGGTGCTGGGCGGCGGCGCGGTGAAGGGCTCGCTGGTCCTGGTGGGCGGCGCGCCGGGCGTGGGCAAGTCCACGCTGATGCTGCAAATCTGCGGCAGCCTTTGCAGGGGGAACCGGGTGCTGTACGTCTCCGGTGAGGAGTCGGTGCGGCAGCTGAAGCTGCGGGCCCAGCGGCTGGGAGTGGGCGGCGGGAACCTGCTGGTGCTGTCGGAGACGGCGCTGGAGGACGTGCTGCAATCCGTGTCCGACGAGGAGCCGGACATCCTCATTGTGGACTCCATCCAGACCTTATACAACGGCGCGCTGGACAGCCCTCCCGGCAGCGTGGGCCAGGTGAAGGACTGCACCATGGCCCTCATGCAGCTGGCCAAGGGGCGGAACGTGACGGTGTTCGTCATCGGTCATGTCAATAAGGAGGGTTCCATCGCCGGGCCCAAAGTGCTGGAGCACATGGTGGACTGCGTGCTCTACTTCGAGGGGGAGCAGCACAGCACCTGCCGCATTCTCCGTGCGGCCAAAAACCGCTTTGGAGCCACCAATGAGATCGGCGTGTTCGAGATGCTGGACGCGGGACTGGAAGAGGTGGAGAACCCCTCCCAGATGCTCCTCTCCGGCCGTCCGGAGGGCGCGCCCGGGACCTGCGTCACCTGCGTGATGGAGGGCGTGCGCCCGGTGCTGGCGGAGATTCAGGCCCTGCTGGCTCCCGCGTCCTACGGAAACGCCCGGCGCTCCAGCAACGGCTTTGATTTTGGCCGCGCCGCCATGCTGCTGGCGGTGCTGGAGAAGCGGGGCGGGCTGAAGGTCTCCGCCTGCGACGCGTACATGAACATTATCGGCGGACTGACGCTGGATGAGCCCGCCGCGGACCTGGCGGCGGTGCTGGCGCTGGCCTCCAGCTATCTGGACAAGCCGATTGCCGCCGACCTTGCCGCTGTCGGCGAGGTGGGACTTACCGGGGAGCTGCGGGCGGTGAACAATCTGGACCAGCGGCTCAGCGAGGTCTGCCGTCTGGGCTTCAAGACCTGCATTGTGCCCCTGCGGCGGGGGAAGAAGCCCGCCCCCCAGGAGGGGCTGCGGGTCATCGAAGCCGCCAACATCGGCGAGGCCATCCGCGCCGCGCTGGGAAAGTAGGCATACATCCTTTTCTTTTTGAAAAAAGAAAAGTATCAAAAGAAAAACTTTTTGCGCGAAACTTAGTTTCGCTTTTGTGCATATTCAGGGGAGGATAGAAGATGAATCATTTAGGGACAAAAACACTGGAGACGGAACGGCTGATCCTGCGGCCCTTCGTCTGGGAGGACCAGGAGGCCATGTTCCGCAATTGGGAATCCGACCCGGAGGTGACAAAATATCTGCGCTGGCAGCACTACACGTCGCTGGAGGATGTGGGACCGGTCCTGCGGGAGTGGATTGACAGTTACGCGAAGCCGGATTTCTACCAGTGGGCCATCGTACCCAAAGCAGTGGGGGAGCCCATCGGCACCATCAGCGTCGTCGGTTATGACGACCGCATCGGTCAGCCGGAGATTGGCTACTGTATCGGTAAACACTGGTGGAGGCAGGGGTATACCAGCGAAGCCCTGGACCGGGTTATTGGATTTTTGATCGGCGAAGTGGGAGCCGGCAGGGTGGAATCCTGGCACGATCCCCGCAACCCCGGTTCCGGCGCGGTCATGCGGAAATGCGGCATGACTTACGAGGGCACCCTGCGTCAGGCGGACCGGAACAATCAAGGGATCTGCGACGCCAGCGTTTATGCCATCCTTGCGGAGGAGTGGCAGAAGAATCATTAAGGAGCACGTATGGGAGGAACCGGCGGTGAAGATTACGGGTGAGGTAGAGAAAATCATGGAGGAGCGCTTTGGCAGGGATAATGTCATCGCGCTGGCGACAGTCGAGGGGGACATGCCCTGTGTGCGCTATGTCAACGCGTTCTATGAGCAGGGGGCGTTTTATGTCATTACTTACGGACTCTCCAATAAAATGCGGCAGCTGGAGAAAAACCCGCAGGCGGCCATTGCCGGCGACTGGTTTACCGCCCGTGGCCGGGGGAGAGACCTGGGATACTGGGGAGAGGCTGGCAACGCGGAAACTGCGGATAAGCTGCGGCAGGCCTTTTCTGCGTGGATCGATGATGGGCACAACGACTTTCAGGATGAAAATACACGGATTCTCCAGATCCGGCTGGAAAACGGCGTCCTGTTTTCAAACGGGACGCGGTATGATATTGATTTTACCTGACAGCCGTCCGCTCTGCATTTCCAGGGCAATTTGAGGAATACTACCGGGGAGGAAGCGCCCGGATGCCCGCTGTTTCCGGCCGTTTTTCCGGTAAAGGAAAATTTCCGCCCTAATTTATCTACAAAAGGCTTGCAATTATAGCGCGGATACGGTAAAATGTCCGGTAGGAAATAAATCCTGAGAAAATATTCCAATTTAGGAGGATATAAAATATGGCAACGATTACTGCCGGTGATTTCCGCAATGGCAAGACCTTCGAGATGGACGGCAAGGTGATGCAGGTCATCGAGTTCCAGCACGTCAAGCCCGGTAAGGGCGCGGCTTTTGTGCGCACCAAGATGAAGAACGTGGTGACCGGCGCTGTGACGGAGACCAGCTTCAACCCCACCGCCAAGTTCGAGGAAGCTTTTGTCGAGCGCAAGGATATGGAGTACAGCTACAATGACGGCGACCTGTACTACTTCATGGATCAGGAGACCTACGACATGGTGCCCCTGAGCAAGGATCTGCTGGGCGACGCTTTCCGCTTCGTCAAGGAGAACACCATGTGCAAGGTCCTCAGCTACAAGGGCAACATCTTCGGTCTGGAGTGCCCCAACTTCATGGACCTGGTGGTCAGCGATACCGAGCCCGGCTTTGCCGGCAACACCGCTACCAACGTCACCAAGCCCGCTACCCTGGAGACCGGCGCGGAGATCAAGGTGCCTCTGTTCATCGATGTGGGCGACAAGATCACCATCGACACCCGCACCGGCGAATACCTGTCCCGCTGCAAGGAGTAAACCTGTGTTCCATCGGCCGGGGGCCGTGTGTTTGTAAGAGGAGAACCTGACAGCATGACTTTTTGAAAGGAGAAAAGCTATGGAAATTCTGGAAAAGGTCGCGTATATGAAGGGTTTGGCGGAGGGCATCGGCCTGGATGTCAAGTCCAAGGAGGGCAAGCTCCTCAAGGTGATGATGGACATCCTGGATGATGTTGCCCTGGAGCTTCAGGACATCCGTGATGAACAGGCGGATCTGGAAGAGGGCCTGGACGCCGTCAGCGAGGACTTGGCGGATGTGGAGACCTGTCTGTACGACCTGGACGAGGATGAGGACGAAGAGGACGGGGATGACGATGAGGAGGTCTACCAGACCACCTGCCCCAACTGCGAGGAGGAGATCTTTTTTGATGAGGACATTCTCGCCGAGGGCAGCGTCCTGTGTCCCAACTGCGGCGAGGAACTGGAGTTTGACCTGACGGACCTCAGCGGCTGCGGCGGATGCTGCGGCGCCTGCGCCGACCCGGATGAGGACGGCGAGGACGAAGATGAGGATGACGAGGAGTAAGCCTCGCCGTAGGGCAAGATAACAGGAGCGGGCCTCCGGAAGGCGGACTGTATCCCGCCGGAAGAAACAAAGAAAATATAAAATGGGCGGCAGCGGGAGCTGCCGCCCATTTTATGCAGGGGCCGTATTATAGCGATAGATGCCGCGTTGGATTTTCTAACATCCTTGAGGCCAGCCGGTATGCGCTTTAGTCTTTCTCAAACTCCTCCGCCACCTTCTCCAGCAAATCCCGAATGGCCAGATGCTGAGGGCAGGCTTCCTCACAGGCGCCGCACTTGACGCAGTCGGAGGCCTTGCCGCCGCGGACAGTATAAACGCTGCCGTAATAGTAATCCGCGTTCCAGTTCTGGAATATTTTCTTGGAGTTGAAACAGGCAAACAGATCCGGGATGGAGATGTTCATGGGACATCCGTCGGTGCAGTACCGGCAGGCGGTGCAGGGGATCATTCCCTTGGAGCGGAAGATCCCGCATACCTGCTCCACTGCCTCCAGTTCCCTCTGGTCCAGAGGACGGAAGTCTTTCATGAAGCCGACATTCTCCTCCATCTGCGCCATATTGCTCATGCCGGACAATACCATCAGTATGCCCTCATGACCGGCGGCGAAGCGGATGGCGTAGCTGGCCGGAGAACCGCCGCCCAGGGCGTCCAGCACCGACTTTGCGTCCTCCGGCAGATCCGCAAGATTTCCGCCTTTGCAGGGCTCCATAACAATAACGGGCTTGCCATGCCTGCGGCAGACCTCCCAGCATTTGCGGCTCTCAACCGCCGGGTCCTCCCAGTCCACATAGTTGAGCTGGAGCTGCACCACCTCCACCTGAGGGTACTCGGTGAGAATCTGGTCCAGAACAGCTGCCCGGTCATGGAAGGAGATGCCCATATGGCGGATTTTTCCTTCCTCCTTCAGCGCCAAAGCGGTCTCATAGGCCCGGCAGCGCTTGAATTTATCGAAGTTTTCCTCGCTTTGCGCGTGCATCAGGTAGAAATCGAAGTAGTCCACGCCGCAGATTGCCAGCTGGCTCTCAAAAAACGGGCGGATGTCAGATTCCTTCTCGAAATAGGGGGCCGTCAGCTTGTCAGTGAGGATGTACTGATCCCGGGGGTAACGGCTGGTCAGGCACTCCCGCAGGGCGGGCTCGCTTCTGGTGCCCACATAGCCGTGAGCGGTGTCAAAATAGTTGAAGCCGTTGGACAGGAATACGTCTACCATTTCGCACAGCTGCGGTATATCCACCTCTCCGTCCTTCATGGGCGGGCGCATGCAGCCAAAGCCAAAATTTTTCCGGATTCGTTCCATTGTTCTGCTCCTTTCTGATATGTCCTTCTGTTTTAAGTTCCAGATACTTCCTATCATATCGCTTTGAGTACACTCAAAGTCAAGGACAATCTGCAAGTTTGCCAATAAAAAATCCGGTATCAGTCGATACCGGATTTTTTGATCTCTTTATCAGCCTGCGGCCTTAGCCATCTCGACCAGCTTCTTGAAAGCGGCCTCATTGTTGACAGCCAGCTCGGCCAGCATCTTACGGTCGATGACCACGCCGGCGGTCTTCAGGCCGTGCATGAAGGTGGAGTAGTTCATGCCGTTCATCTTGCAGGCGGCGCTGATACGGGTGATCCACAGGCGGCGGAAATCCCGCTTCTTCAGACGGCGTCCGGTATATGCGTAGGTCAGGGACTTCATCACCTGCTGGTTCGCCATTTTGAAATGCTTGCTCTTGGCGCCCCAGTAGCCCTTGGCCATCTTCAGGATCTTATTTCTTCTCTTACGGGTCATCATCGCGCCCTTAACTCTTGCCATTGTAAAAGCCTCCTATTCTAAAGCGTATCGTTAGTTCTTATTTGTAAGGGATCATCTTGCGGATGGCGGATTCGTTGGTCACATCGGCATAGCCGCCAGCGCGCAGACGACGGGTACGCTTGGTATCCTTCTTGGTGAGGATGTGGCTCTTAAAGGCCTTGGCACGCTTGACCTTGCCGGTCTTGGTCAGATTGAATCTCTTCTTGGCACCGCTGTGGCTCTTCAGCTTAGGCATAATTGATTAAACTCCTTCCGTATGTTTCCCTTTTCCGCTCTCGCGGAAAAACAGTGAATACAGGTTCTTACTTCTTGGGAGAGAGGAACATGGACATATTCCGTCCCTCCAGCTTGGCTCCTTTATCGACGTTGGCGATTTCGGCGCATTGCTCCGCAAACTTGTCCAGGAGCTTCCGGCCAATGTCGGTATGGGCCATCTCGCGGCCGCGGAAGCGGACGGAGACCTTTACCCGGTTGCCCTCGGTCAAAAACTTCTGGGCATTCTTCAGCTTCACGTTGAAGTCGCCCACGTCGATGCCGGGGGACATGCGAATCTCCTTGATCTCCACGACATGCTGGTTTTTCCGGGCCTCTTTCTCCCGCTTGCTCTGCTCAAACCGGAACTTTCCGTAGTCCATCAGTTTGCAGACAGGGGGATTGGCCTGGGGGGAGATCTTCACCAGATCCATGCCCTTCTCATCGGCAATGCGCAGCGCCTCATCTGCGGACATGATCCCCAGCTGTTCGCCGCCGCTGCCAATCAGACGCAGCTCCTTATCACGAATCTCTTCATTCAGTTGATGTGTTGCAATGCTAATAACCGAAGCACCTCCTTCAACATCTTGCCACCAAACACGCGACACAAAACAAAAGCGCGGATGCCAGACCGCACCCGCACGAACATACGCGCCCCGTCAGCGGGACGCCGTCTGCCGTATTGACCTCTTCACATCGCTGGAGGTGAGGCGGATGCATCCTGCCTACTTTGTTTTCTCGAATACTATACCAGAATTGCCAGCCGTTGTCAAGCGCAAATTTGCTGAAATCCAGGGAAAAATCCAGAGACGGAATGCGGTGATAAGAAGATTGACAAAAGGCGGGTTTTCCAGTATGATATCGGCTGTAAGGACCTTTGTCAGGATTGATGAGGTGTCAAACGCGTATGGATGACGGCGGTGGACCACGAGGGCGGCCGCTTTGTGGCCTGCACCTGCCAGGACGGCGGCGAGGAGGCCGACAACCGGCTCTGTCAGGAGGCTGCCGCGTATATCGAAGCATCGGAGGCCCTGGAGCCGGATGTCCGGCCGGACCGCCTCGCTATGGGCCATATCATGACGCCGCCGAAAGTCATCGCCGCCCAGGAATGGGCTCAGATGGAGTTGTTTATTCCGGTAAAACTGAAAAGAGGGCAGAAATCATGTCAGGACTGATCCATATCTACTGCGGCGACGGCAAGGGAAAGACGACCGCTGCCCTTGGGCTGGCCCTTCGGGCGGCGGGCAGCGGGAAGAACGTGCTGCTGCTGCAATTTTTGAAAGATGGAAAAAGCTCGGAGTTTGCCGCTCTGGGCCATGTGCCGGGGATCGAAGCGGTGCCCCAGACCAGGACGTTTGGGTTCAGCTGGACGCTTTCCGAGGAGGAAAAGCAGGAGGCCAGAGAATACTACTCCGGGCTGTTGGAGAATGCTTTCCAGCGCGCGGCGGAGGACGGACTGCTGGTATTAGACGAGGCCATGAGCGCCTGCGCTACGGGGATGATCGATGAGGCGCGGCTGCTGGAGTTGCTGCGTGAGAGAGCGGAGGGGCTGGAGGTAGTCCTCACGGGGCGGAATCCTTCGGAAGCCCTGGTGGGCGCGGCGGACTATGTCACTGAAATGAAAAAGATCAAGCACCCCTATGAGCGGGGCGTCGCAGCCCGGAAGGGGATCGAATATTGACAAAGGCCGCGCCCCGGTTTCGGAGGCGCGGCCTTTTATACCTTTTTCCGATGTCTGCGGATCACTCACACAGCAGATCGTCGTCGTAATCGTCAAACTCGGAGCAGCAGCCCTTGCCGGACAGTTTTTCCTTGATTGCAGAGGCGTCCTCCGCCAGCTTATCCCAGCAGCCGATAATCATACAGATCAGCCCCGCGGCAGCCAGAGAAAGGCCGACGATCTTCAGCACGAAGCGCCATGTACTAGAACTCTTCATGGTAAACCTCCTATAAAATCTATAATACTCTCCTAGTATATAACATGTCGCAGAAAATTACAATCATTTTTTCTGGAATTTGGGATTTTATTCAATGCTGGTATTCAAACTCCAGATCGTAGAGGCTAACCAGGTCGCCGTCTTTGATGCCCATAGCCTCCAGACGGTCAAAAAGGCCGCTTTCACGGAGCATCTTGTCAAACCAGTTGCGGCTCTCGTAATCGCCAAAATTGGTGTTGGCGATAAGACGCTGAAGCCAGGGACCCTCTACCAGATACACGCCGTCCTCCACGGTGATCTCCAGAGGCTGGCTGACGTCCACCTTGGGCGGGCGCTTGACGTATTCGGGCGCGTAGACCGCTACGGGAGGCAGCTCTTTGAGCTTGTTGGCTATGGCGTAGACAAGCTCACGGGTGCCCTGGTGGGCGGCGGCGGAGATGGTATACAGGGGGAAGCCCAGTTCTTCCACATGCTCCCGCAGGGCGGCCAGGAGGCTGTCGTCCGTCATGATGTCCACCTTGTTGGCGGCAACGATCTGAGGACGGGAGGCCAGTTCGGGGCTGTACCGCTTCAGTTCCTGATTGATGGCGTCAAAGTCCGCCACCGGGTCCCGGCCCTCGCTGCCGGAGACGTCCACTACGTGGACCAGCAGACGGCAGCGGTCAATGTGCCGCAGGAACTCGTGCCCCAGGCCCGCGCCTTCGCTGGCGCCCTCGATGATGCCGGGGATGTCCGCCATGACGAAGCTGACGCCGTCGTCCACATAAACTACGCCCAGATTGGGATACAGGGTGGTGAAATGATAGTTGGCAATCTTGGGGTTGGCGCGGCTGACTACGCTGAGGAGAGTGGACTTGCCCACGTTGGGGAAGCCCGCCAGCCCCACATCGGCCAGGAGCTTCAGCTCCAGCACCACTTCCAAGCTCTCGCCGGGAAGGCCGCTCTTGGCGAAGCGGGGGGCCTGACGGGTGGGGGTGGCGAAGTGGGTGTTGCCCCAGCCGCCCTTGCCGCCCCGGCAGAGGATGAAGGGCTCGTCGCCGGACATGTCCTGGATGATCTCGTTGGTCTCCAGGTCCCGGACCAGGGTGCCCCGGGGGACGCGGATGACGAGGGATTTTCCGTCCTTGCCGCTCTTGCGCTGGCCCATGCCGTCCACGCCGTTTTCCGCAACGTATTTGCGCTTGTAGCGGAAGTCCATCAGGGTGGAGAGATTGTCGTCCACTTGCAGGATGATGTGCCCACCCGCGCCGCCGTCGCCGCCGTCGGGGCCTCCGGCGGCAATATATTTCTCCCGGTGGAAGGAGACGCAGCCGTTGCCGCCTGCGCCTGCTTTTACGGTGATTCGCGCTTTATCAATAAAAGTTGTTGCCATAGTGGCTCCTCCTTGGTAAATTGTCGGTCTTACAGCGCCAGACGGTAGATGCGCTGGCGTTCCATGCCCTCCCGGAAAGCGAAGTATTCCCGGGGAACTTCGCAGATATCCAGAAGTTCCGCGCCCAGGCCCTCAATGGTGCGGGAAGAGGCGGCGTTGCGCTCCGCGCAGGTGAGATAGAGCGTGGTCATGCCGTGATACCGGGCCACATCCAGAATCATGCGGCAGGCCGCGCGAGCATAACCGTGGCCGCGATGGGGCTCGTCGATCTCGTAGCCGATGTTTCCGTTATAGTATGTGTGGAAGGCTGCGCCGATACGGATGCTGATTTTGCCAACGGGTACGCCGTTTACCTGAATATCGTAGAAGTAAAAGGGCAGTCCGTCCGGACCGGCGGGGACCTTTTCAGTGACTTGAAGCGTCATTGGGCCGCTGACAATTTTGTCAAAGCGGCTGGTGAAGGTGAACATGGAATGCTCCTTTCACATAGGCGGCGGGTCAGGATATGGATTTATTTTCAATCTGCATCCGGGGGCTGTCCGTCATGGGCCTCCCACTGGCATTCCAGCAGCTGCATATTGGTAAATACCGCCTTGAAAGAGGATTCCTCCGGCGAACAGGCGTAGATGCCGAACCGAATTGCCCCATTGCCCTTCCGCATATGACAGATTCGCATCTGCTCGAAATGTATCCCATCGGCGGAGCACTCGATGAGGTAATCGTCTTCCCGGCGGCTGAGGCGGTACCACATGGATTTTACAGAAGCGTCGATCACCGTGGTAGCCCAGTCGGAATATCCTTCATTTGTTACAACGCTGCCCAGATGCTGATAGCTTTCGTTCTCATATTCAACGGAAGCTTTTAACCAGTTTTCACTGTCAAGATACATCACAATACCGCACTGGTCAAATCTATGGCAGCTTTCCGCAAAATCTGTTTTCACAACAAAGCTGAAATATCTCTCAGATGTTTCCATCTGAAAGGCGGGCGCATTGTCATTCTGAAAGTGGTAGTAGGTTCTTTGCCATAGATCGGTATGCGGTTTTGTGGTAACCTCAATCCCGCTGTCCGTAATTCTGTAATCCCGCGGTTCTCTTGTCCAGTTGAATGCGGCCACATCTAACATCGCTCCTGCCTCCAAATCCCAGTTTGTGCCCCTATTTTATCACAAACGTCAGATAAAATCAACGCGTCAATGAATTTGCGGGGATAGACACACGGAAAAATCTAAAAAAGAGGTCCCGATTCATCGGGACCTCTTTTACCAATCAAGCCTCGTAAACAGAAACCTGCTTCCGATCCTTGCCCAGACGCTCAAAGCGGACGACGCCGTCAGCCTTGGCGAACAGGGTGTCGTCACTGCCGCGGCCGACATTCACACCGGGGTGAATGTGGGTCCCGCGCTGGCGGACGAGGATGTTGCCGGCCAGAACGTGCTGACCGTCGGCACGCTTGGGCCCAAGGCGCTTGCTCTTGGAATCACGGCCGTTCTTGGTAGAACCAACGCCCTTCTTATGGGCGAAGAACTGTAAACCAATGTTCATCATGTTCGTTTGCCATCCTTTCTGTAAGATGCAGGCAGGGGCGAGGAGACTCATTCGGCCTCCAGGACCTCTATATAGTCGGGATACTCGCTGTGCAGCTCCGTGAGATAGACCATCATGCCCGTCAGAAGGGTCTGACAGGTGCTTTCCGCAGTCTGTCCCAGGGAACCGGGGATCCGGAGGGAAATGTGAGCGGTCTTTTCATTGACCTTCACCGCCGCACACAGGCCCATCACGTCGTTGAGTACGCATTCGATCAGACGAACCGTACTGGTGACGGCGGCGCAGACAATGTCCTCGCCCTCCCGGGCGTAGCCGCTGTGGCCGGATGCGTCAAAGCCGGTGATCCGGCTCCCCTCCGTATGAAACGTGACAGTCGTCATGCCTTAGGCGCTGATCTTCTTGATCTCAACCTTGGTGTAGGGCTGACGGTGACCCTGACGCTTGCGGTAGCCCTTCTTGGGGTTGTACTTGAAGATACGGATCTTCTTGCCCTTGCCGTTCTTGAGAACGGTGGCCTCAACCTTCGCGCCCTTCACGTTGGGCGTACCGATGGTGGCGTTGTCGCCGTCCAGAATCGCCAGAACCTGATCAAAAACCACCTGGCTGTCAGCCTCTGCGGGCAGCTTCTCGATGAACAGAGTATCGCCCTCCGCCACCTTGTACTGCTTACCGCCGGTAACAATGATTGCGTGCATTCCTTTTGCACCTCACTTTCCTTTATTATGAAGCACTGACCGCGCTCCTTTACGGGCTCGCTGTCGTAGGCGTCGTCCTTTGGACGCACTTTGGCCCATTCAAAGCGGCTTGCTTATTATAGCAGTGAGATTTTGGAATGTCAACTGTTTTTTCAGGAATTTATCGGAAATTCGGCGAAAAATGAAAAGCGGGATTTTTGGCGTGTTGCAAGTTTGGCCGTGGTCTGGTATACTTGGCGTATAGAAAACAAAAAGGGGAGGAATATCGTGGCAGGGGATATTTTTTATCACTACACGGACTTTCAGGCGCTGGATGGGATCCTGCGCTGCGCGCAGCTGAGGGTCAATAACGTTCTGAATATGAACGATTCGGCGGAAATGCGGCACTTTATGAGACGGCTGGCTAAGGCGATCGTGAGGCAGCTGGAGGATGGCGGAGACAAGGCGCGGGCGGGCGTGGTCGGCGCGCTGTTCCAGGAGGAGCTGCGGAAGGAGCACTCCGCTTTCGCCGCCTGCTTCTCCTTCAGGAGGGACGACGCGGCCCAGTGGGAGCGCTACGGCAACCGGGGTAGAGGCGTATGCATCGCTGTCCGGGGAGAACTGCTGCGGAAGATGGCGGTAGGCCCGCTGTCGCTGCACACGGTTTTTTATGAGGACGATATGACCGGACATCCTATGGTGGACCATTTCTGCCAGCTGGTACAGGGGAAGGAGGAACTGTCGGAGGAGGACCCGGACGTCAGGATGGCGATGCGGGACGCATGGGCCTGCTCTGTGGCGTTCAAGCATCCGTCCTTTTCTTCGGAGGACGAGGTGCGGCTGGTGGTTGCACCCTTTGGAAATGAGGCGTTTGATATAAAAGCGTGTTACCATGTGTCCAAGGAGAGGATCAAGAAGTACTATCCGCTGGAACTGCGGGACATGTGCCGGAAAGCGGGGAGCACGCTGGAGGAGCTGATCGAGGAGATCATCATTGGGCCGGAATCAACGCAGTCAAAGGTGATCCTGCAGGATTATCTGAGCGATCAGGGGATGGAGGCCCTTGCGGGCCGGGTGGCGCTGTCGGACTGCCCGCTGCGGGGAGTGCCATCGTAAGACGCCGGCGGGTGCAGTAACCGGGAAATCATGAGGATACAGAGTGCAGAAAATCTGTCTCTCATCCCCTCATCATTTGTCGTTATCTGCGATATGTTTGCTCTGCTTACGGAGCGCCCTGCCATTCGATACACTGCCAGTAGCGCCCTTCGCCGGGACGGTCAGGAGGCGGAGCCACAAGTCCCAGGTCTGCCAGGGTTTCATTGATTCCGCCGAACAGAATATGGTACAGTTCGTTGGCGATTTCTCCCGGGGAGACGCCGTGAAGCGAGGCGGTAAGGCCCAGTTCCCTGGGAGCGGCCAGAAGGGTTTGCGCCAGCGGGTCGAGGAGTATTTCGGCTGCGAGGTTCTCCAACCGCCGGATGATGGGCAGGTCCCGGTCCGAATATACGGGGACGCAGATTCTGCCTGCTTTCGCGTAGCCGAACAGCTCCAGCAGATCCAGACAGAGACGGCCGCATGTGCCGGTCAGGAGTAGGGCGCGGGTTTGGGACAGGATGGCCTGTTTTTCATTACCCTTTGGGAGTCTGGAGAGAAGGCCGCCGGCTTCCGCGTATCGGTCCGGTAAAGGGCCTTGCTCGCGGAGGCGGAAGAAACGGTAGAAATCAAAGCGGTCCCCGTTGGCGTCGCCGAAGGATTGGAGGGAGGTCCGGCCGTCCGTCAGGCGGTTATAGGAACACAGCAGCCCGTTGGAGAATGCCTGCGGGGAGCCGCAGTCCTGGTAAATCACGGACAGGTAGTCCAGACCCGAGGCGTGAGGGCGGGAAACGGATACCGCGCCCAGCCGGCTGAGGTGGTCGAAAAGAAGTCCGTCCAGAATCATACCGCAGAGAATATGATAGAGGTTGGAGGGGGGATCAAAGCCGTTTTGAAGCTGCCCGGCGCAGTCCCACAGCGCGGCTTTTTGTTTCCACAGAAGCTCCGCCAGAGGTGCGGCGGAGGTTTGAGAGAAAGTCCGGAGCGCGGGGGTGTCCTCTTCCAGGAAGATAGGGGCGTCATATAGCAATATGCCTCCGGTTTCCCGCAGGGCGCCGGATTCAAGCAATTGGTTGACCGCTTCGGCGCTGAATTCCTTCCGGAGAAGAGGGGAAGGGCATGTGTGGGGAGGAAAGTCCGCTATGCGGGAGAGAATGGCGTCGGCCTGCCGGTTCAGGATGCGGCGGGGATTGCCGGGGTGATTTTCTTCCCGCTCAGCATCGAAGTTCTCAAATAAGAAGTATTCAAAATGGCGCATGGGGGAGGCCCTTTCTCAATATCATTGAATGGCGGCTATTGTAACATATTTTGCGGGTGGTGGCAAGTTTCTGAGAGAACGGTTTGGACTGGATGCGATAAAAAAGAGAGGAGCCGGTGCGGGCTCCTCTCTTTTTGCGGTTATTTGGATTTCTTGGACAGAGCTTTTTCCAGCCAGTCCTTGCCGTCCACGAAACGGGAGACGATGTAGGAAACGACATAGTCGCCGGCAGCGTTGATCATAGTGGCGGGGGGGTCTACCAGATTGCCGATGGCAACCAGAATGGGGAACGCCATCTCCATCTGGTTAGGGAAGAAGATGGAGCAGATGATATACTCGCCGATATAGCCGCCGCCGGGGACGCCGCTCATACCCACGGAGGAGAGAACGGCAACCAGCACAACCTTGATGAGCATCCCGATGCCCTCAAAGGGTACGCCGAACACGCCCATAACGAAAGCGATCTTCAGCACGCAGGAGAAGCAGGAGCCGTCCATGTGCATGGTCGCGCCCAGAGGCAGGACCATGTCGCTGACGTCCTTGGAGATGCCGGTATCGGAGGCTTCCTCCATATTGGTGGGGATGGTCGCCACGGAGGAACAGGTGCCCAGGGAGACGATGGCGGGCTTGGCGATATGCTGGAACATGGTCTTGACGCCGTGCCTGCCGCCGCCGAACCAGGCGAAGAGAGGCCAGGCAGTGACAATGTAGACAAAGCACAGGGGGTAATAGACCAGCATGGCGCGGCCATAGTTGGTGATGACCTCAGAACCATAGGTGGCCACCAGGTCGGCGAAAATGGCGAAGAAAGCGATGGGGGCGTAATAGGTCACGATCTTCACGAATTTCAGCATCACGTTGGTCAGATCCTCCAGGAAGCGGCCCACCGGAGTATGCTGGCCGCCGTTGAGATTCACCGCGAAGCCGAAGAGCAGAGAGAAGACGATCAGCGGCAGCATGGCGCGGCGGCTCAGCAGGCCCACAAAATCGCTGGAGGTGAAGAAGTTCACGATCAGCTCGCTCATGGTGGCGTATTCGCCCATTTCCTCCGTCGGGATTTCGCTCCACGGGATCAGGACCGGCGGGAAGAGACGCATCAGGATATACATGATGACGGCGGCGATGGCTCCGGTGACCACGAAGGTCGCCACGGTGACGCCCATGATCTTGCCGGCGCGGCTGCGGCTCTTCATGTTGGCCACGGCGCTGGAGATGGACGCGAACACCAGGGGCACCACGATGCAGAACATCATATTGATAAATACGGTGCCCAGGGGCTTGAGGACTGTAGCGTTGGGCCAGAACCAGCCTACGATACAGCCCAGGATCATGGCGGCCAGCATGATGCCGAGGAATGCGTAATTCTTTGCGATAGATTTCTTGTTGAGTTCAGCGCTCATTGTTTGTTCCTCCTATAGCAAGTTACATATTATATGTTATATGTGAAGATCCTCGTCACGGACCTCGCCCTCGCAGACGATGTTCGTGGGACCGGTGAGCCAGATGGCCTTGACATTGGAGCGGTCACGGTCAATAGTGACGCGGAGTGTGCCGCCGGGAACGGTAACGGTTACATTTTCACCGCTGACTTTGCCCAGAAGGGTGAGAGCAAGGACAACAGAGGCGGTACCGGTGCCGCAGGCATAGGTGAAGTCCTCAACGCCCCGCTCGAAGGACAGCTCCGTGATCTGGTCGGGGGCGGTGATCTCATAGAAGTTGACGTTGGCCCCCTTGGGAAAGGCGGGGTGCCAGCGGAGAGCTTTGCCAAGCTCGCGGAGATCGTCCATGGTGAGGCGGCTCAGGCCGGGGTAGGGGACTACCGCGTGGGGGAGGCCGGGATGGCCTAATTCTATATAGGAGCAGGGCCGGCTCTGACCTAGGGCGTCCACCGGACGGTTAAGGTCGATAACGCTGGGGTTCGTGAGGCGGATGCGGTAGTTCCGCTGGTCGATGCGGGCGCCGGTGACAATGCCGGAAGGGGATTCTACCGTCTGAGTCTCGCCGGCCAGACCGTTTTCATAGCCGTAGCGGCAGATGCAGCGGGCCCCGTTGCCGCACATCTCACCCTCGGAACCGTCGGAGTTATAGAAGAGCATGCGGTAATCGCCGCCCTGAGCAGGGGATTCCACTACCATCAGGCCGTCAGCACCAATGGAGAGGTGACGGTGGCAGAGAGTGCGGGCGATAGAGGGGAACAGACCGTGGTCCAGACGCTCTGTGAGGTTATTGAGGATGATGAAGTCGTTACCGGCCCCATTCATTTTGGTGAAACGCAAAAGAAAACCTCCCTTTCCATATCATAATTAAGAAGGATATACCTTTATCTGTTAAAAGTATATAGGAAAAATCTACATTGTAAATCTTGAAAACTGCGGAATTGTATGTGAATTGTGTCCTCTGGAAGATAGAGCCAGAGAAGAGGAAAGGAGAATTCTGGTCTTTTTTCAATTTTTTTGAAAAAAGGTGTTGACAAACGGGCTTAGGAGTGGTATATTAAGCGAGCTGTCGCCGAGGGGCGCGGTTGGACCGGAAGACCTGAAAAGTTTTCCGAGAAAATCGAAAAAAGGGCTTGACA
>JAAVHF010000094.1 GCA_014799845.1 Oscillibacter sp.
AAAACCCAGGGGGCGCTCCCGAGGAGCGCCCCCGCAGACCGTCAAAAAAGCCCTCCGCAGGAGTTTGCCGCCCGCAGGCGGCAAATAAAGTTTAATTGTTTTTCCCGCGGCGTGTACGTGGGAAAAACACTTTGCGCGGAGCGAGCGTCGAATTGTCCGCTGTAAGCGGACAACCGAGGCGCAGAGCGTAGCGAGCCCTCCCTCAAAAAAGATGCGCAGCATCTTTTTTGACACGCAAAGGGGGCGCTCCCGAGGAGCGCCCCCGCGGTCGTTTGCATACGGGTTTTTATGGCCAACGCGTTTGAAAAGAAAGGAAATTCATAAAATGAGGGCGATGAATGAAATTCTCAGGGACGCGGAAATTTTATTCGCATTCCTTGGGGATACGGAGGATGCGTCAGATAAAGCGGACGTCGTGCTGGCCATGGGCGGCAGCGATCTGAGCGTGGCCGATACGGCGGCAAAGGCTTTCTTTGAGAGGCGTGCCGGGTGGCTGATCTGCACCGGCGGCTTTGGAAAGGATACGGCGGGGATCCTGCCGTATCCGGAAAGCGTGATGTATGCGAAGCGGTGCATGGAATCGGGCGTACCCGGGGACCGGATCCTGATTGAAGACCGGTCCACCAATTCGGGAGAGAATTTCAGGTACGGCAAAGCGCTGTTGGAGGAGCGGGGCGTCTTTCCCCGGACGGGGGTAATTGCCAGCAAGCCATATATGGCCAAACGGGCCTGGGCGACCGCCGCGAAACAGTGGCCGGAAGTGCGCTGGAGCGTGGCCTGTCAGAGAATCGGTTTTATGGAGTACCTTGCGCAGAAAGACGATACCGAAAAGATTCTGAATTTAATGGTGGGCGACCTTCAGCGGCTGCGGGCGTACGCGGGGACTTTCCAGGAACCGGTGGCGGTCCCGGACGCCATCTGGGCCGTATATGAGCGGCTGGTGACGGATGGATATGATAAATTTGTCATACGCGGCGCATAACTTCCGGAACGGCGGTTTTTGAAGGGCCGCCGGGTACGGCTTCCTGGGGACGCGGCGCTTTCACGCGCCGCGTCTTATTTTCATCCCGCTTCCTTTGTTGACAGAAAAAGCGGAACATGTTAGGATTAGGAATCAGGAAAAACCGCCCGCGAAGCGGGCGCGAGGAGGACATACCATGGAACTGCTGACCAAAGCGAGTTATTCCGACGAGATCACCCAGCGGGAAAAGGAGAATCTGGAGGTGGCCTACCGGGCGGCCTGCGAGGGGATGGTGCTGCTGAAAAACGACGGCGCGCTGCCCTTCCGGACCAAAAGGATCGCCCTGTATGGCCCCGGGGCCGCGCAGACCATCAAGGGGGGCACCGGCTCCGGCGAGGTCAACGAGCGCCGGTCCGTCACCATTCTGGAGGGCCTGGAGGACCGGGGATTTGAGATCGCCACCCGGCAGTGGCTGACGGAGTACCGGCTGGACTTCGCCCAGGCCCAGGCGGACTATCAGGCGGAAAAGCGCAAGAAAATGAACCTGCTGCGCCCCAGCTCCATCATGGACATGCTGGCCGATACCTTCCGCTTCCCCGCAGGGCGGGCCATTCACCAGCAGGACGTGGCGGACAGCGGCACGGACTCCTGCATCTACGTGGTCAGCCGCCAGGCCGGGGAGGGCGGCGACCGCCGGATGGAGCCGGGAGATTACCTCCTCACCCCGGAAGAGGAGGAGGCCATCCGCTTCTGCGCGGAGCGCTACGCGCATTTCGTGCTGGTCATCAACAGCGGTTCCGCCCTGGATATGGGCTTTGTGGAGCGCATAGCCGGCATCAACGCCATTTTGTATATCTGCCAGCTGGGAGGCGAGGGGGGCCACGCCTTCGCGGATGTGATCTCCGGCCAGGTCTCCCCCTCCGGCAAGCTGGCCGACACCTGGGCGAAGCGGTACGCGGACATCCCCTTCTCCGGGGAGTACGGCCGCCTCAACGGCGACCTGGAGAACGAGTACTACAAGGAAGGCATCTACGTGGGCTACCGGTTCTTCGACAGCTTCGGTGTGGAGCCGGCCTATCCCTTCGGCTTCGGCCTGAGCTATACGGACTTCGCCCTCCGCTGCGCCGGGGTATCCTCCCCGGACGGGCGGCACGTGACGGTGAAGGCCGCCGTGACCAACATCGGCGAGACGTACACCGGCAAAGAGGTGGCCCAGCTCTACGTCTCCGCCCCCAACGGGAAGCTGGACAAGGAGTACCAGTCTCTGGCCGCCTTTGCCAAGACAGAGCCGTTGCCCCCGGGGGCTTCCCAGGAGCTGGAGCTGACTTTTGACCTGGCAAGCCTCGCCAGCTACCGTGAGGCGGACGCCGCCTATGTGCTGGAGCCGGGACAGTATATCCTGCGGCTGGGCAATTCCTCCCGGAACACGGCCCCCGTGGGGGTGCTGGCCCTGGAGGAGGAGGTCGTGGTCTCCCGGCATACCCACATCTGCCCCCTTCAGCAGCCTCTGGAGGAGCTTCATGCCCCCGCCCACGATTTCGGACCGCTGCCTGACGGCCTGCCCCGGGTGACCATCCGGCCCGAGAGCTTCGGGACGGAGGTCCATGCCTACGGCAACCAGCCTCCCTGCCCCGATGATGAACGGGTGAAGCGGGCCCTGCGGCGGCTGACGGACGCGGAGATGACGGAGATCGTGGTGGGCGCGGGCATGTTCGGCGGCAAGCACAAGTTCAACCTGCCCGGGTCCGTGGGGAATACCACCTCGAAATTCTGGGACCGGGGGCTGGTCAACGTGGCGCTGTGCGACGGCCCGGCGGGCCTGCGGATTCAGCGGCGGTCCACCGTGGGGAAAAACGGGAAGGTCAAGGCCGTAGACGTTCCCTTCGCCATGTTCAACGACGTTCCGGACGTGGTCAAAAAGGTCATGTGCGGCAACCCGGAGAAGGAGCCGGTGCTCTATCAGTACGCCACCGCCTTCCCCGTAGCCGCCGCCCTGGCCCAGAGCTGGAATACGGAGCTGCTCCGCGACGTGGGCAAAGCCGTGTACCGGGAGATGAAGGAGTACGGCTGCACCTTCTGGCTGGCCCCCGCCATGAACATCCACCGCAATCCCCTGTGCGGGCGGAACTTTGAGTATTTCTCCGAGGACCCCCGGCTCACCGGGGCCATGGCCTCCGCCCTGACCCGGGGCGTGCAGCAGGAGGAGGGGTACTACGTCACCGTCAAGCACTTCGCCTGCAACAACCAGGAGGACAACCGCACCTTCGTTTCCAGCGTGGTGGGGGAGCGGGCCCTGCGGGAGATCTATCTGCGGGGCTTCGAGCAGGCGGTCCGGGAGGGGGGCGCAAAGGGCGTCATGACCTCCTACAACCGCCTCAACGGCGTCTACACCCCCAACAGCCACGATCTGTGTACCAAGGTGCTGCGCCAGGAGTGGGGCTTTGACGGCGTGGTCATGACGGACTGGTTCTCCACCAGGAAGGGACAGGGCAGTCCCTCCGCCGCCATCGCGGCGGGCAACGACCTCATCATGCCCGGCGCCAAGTGGGACAGGCAGGAGATCCTGGCCGCGCTGAAAAGCGGGGCGCTGTCGGAGGCGGATCTGCGCCGCTGCTGCGGCAACGTGGTCCTTGCCATTCTCAACAGCGCCACCCAGCGGGAATATATCGGCGATTATTCTGACAACCAATAATTTGAGGAGGAGAAGAGGCTATGCTGGAAGAACTGAAGAGAAAGGTCTATGAGGCCAATATGGAGCTGCCCCGCCGGAACCTGGTGACCTATACCTGGGGCAACGTCAGCGGCATCGACCGGGAGAAGGGACTGTTCGTCATCAAGCCCTCGGGCGTGGAGTATGAGGACCTGAAGCCGGAGGATCTGGTGGTGATGGATCTGGATGGCAGCCAGGTGGAGGGGGAGATGAATCCCTCCTCGGATACCAAAACCCATCTGGTGCTGTACAACGCCTTTCCGGAGATCGGCGGCATCGTCCATACCCACAGTCCCCACGCCGTTGCCTGGGCCCAGGCGGGCCGGGACATCCCCGCCTACGGCACCACCCACGCCGACTACTTCTACGGGCCCATCCCCTGCGCCCGGAACCTGACGGCGGAGGAGATCGAGGCGGACTATGAGACCAACACCGGCCACGTGATCGTGGAGACCTTCCGGACCAGGGGGATTAACCCCGTCCACGTCCCCGCCGTCATCTGCCGCAACCACGGCCCCTTCACCTGGGGCAGGGACGCGGCCCAGGCGGTGTACCACTCCGTGGTGCTGGAGGAGGTGGCTAAGATGAGCATGTTCACCGAGGCCATCAATCCCAAGGTATCTCCCGCGCCCCAGTGCATTCAGGACAAGCATTTTATGCGCAAGCACGGGCCCAACGCCTACTACGGACAGAAGAAATAAGCGCGTGACATAAGAAGCCCCGGCAGCGGAATGGACCGCTGCCGGGGCGTGTTGACTATATAGAGGATTTTGGCGGTCTGGACAATCTGCTGCTCTCCCGCTCCACCAGCACCCAGGGCAGCTGCACGCTCTGGCAGTACTCCCCGGCCATCTGGCGCAGCAGGGTCTGGGCCGCCGTGCGGCCGGCGTTTTCCCCGCCGTGGGACAGGGAGGTGATGGGCACCGGGGACAGTTCGCTGTAAAAGCTGTTATCAAAGCTGACGATGGCGATATCCTCCGGCACCCGCAGCCCCCGCTTCTGCAATTGCAGCAGCAGGGAGTTGGCGATCTCGTCGTTGTAGCACACGAAGGCCTCCACCTCCTCCAGGGCCCGGTCCAGGAAAGCGCGGATGGACGCGTCGCCGCCGGAGAGGAAGCTGGCCTTAGTCTCCGTGTTGTACCAGTAGACGTACTGGTCCTTCAGGGGCAGGCCCTTCTCCTGCAAGCCTCCGGTGTACCCGGCGTAGCGGCCGTGTCCCTGGATGTCGTCGGATTTGAAGATCCCGCCGACGCGCTCGTACCCCTTGTCCGCCAGGTAGCGGACCAGCTGGCGGCCTCCGCCGGCGTTGTCATCCATGACGAAGTGGGCGCCAGGCAGATTGGCATAGCACCCGTGGATGAACACCAGGGGGACCTCCCGGTCCATCAGCAGCTGGTACAGATCCAGGTTGGGGTTGGGCAGGGCGCTCTTGGTGGCCTCCACCAGGATGCCGTCCACCGGCTGCTGGAGCAGCTGGGTGAGGATCCGGCGCTCGTTGGATACCTGGTTCTGGGTGGCGAAGAGGGAAGGGGTGCAGCCGTGCTGGGAGAGAACGGTCTCCACCTCCCGGAGGATGCCGGGGAAGATGTAGTCGCTGATATAGGTGGAGATGACGGCGATGCTCCGGCGCTGGCCGGCGGCGGTTTCCCTGGCCTGGCGGAGAATCCGGGAGCCGCTGCCCTGCCGGGTGGCGATCAGTCCCTCCCTGGACAGCATGGCCAGGGCCTGCCGGACGGTCTGGCGGCTGACCTGGTACTCCCGGGCGATGGCGAACTCCGTGGGGAGCGCCGCCGCGTCGGCGTACTTTCCCGTCTGGATGTGGGCGCGCAGCGAATCCGCGACGATCTGATACTTTGCGGCCATGTCCAAATCCTCCCTGTCATCTGGCGTTCACACGCCCCACAGTATACAGGAAATACGGACAAATTGCAAGCGCTTCGCGAAAAAAGCCGGAAAAGGAGCGGACAAGTCCGGAACAGCCCGCGGCTTGCGGCGGCAGCAACCAGCCCGCCAATAATGACGCGCAGGAGCCCGCCAATACCAATGAGCCCGCCGCCCCCGCCGTTTCGGGCGACCGGATCACCGTTGGCGTCGTCAACAACGGCCCCAAATGCGCGGCATCTGCTCAGGGGCGTAGAGGGCGCGGCGCGATCCGCCGTCGGGGCGCTTTGCGCACCAGGGGAAGATTGTGCAAATCGACGCGGAAAAATTTGCCTCCGGTTCGGGAGACGTACAAATTTACGGACGGGAAATCAGCGCGTATTCCTGGAAAATGGGCGGTATGCCGAATTGTTTTAGGGCCATGCTGCGGATTTTCCCCCGCTTCACAGGGCGGTCGGTGCAAAGTTGTATTGTTTATCCCGACAAAAACAGAATATATCCGTACAAATTATTGACAAATCCTTTGGAAATCAGTATACTGAAACCATCAACTAGGAGAAACTACGCAGGAAAGGAAGAAACGATATGGATGCAATTCAGGATGTCACCGCACGGGGCAGGCTCTGCCTGGGCATCGAATTCGGTTCCACCCGGATCAAGGCGGTTGCCATTGACGAACGGCACGCTCCTGTGTCCTCCGGGGACTACACCTGGGCCAGCAGCTATGAAAACGGCGTGTGGACCTATGCCCTGGATGAGGTCTGGACCGGGCTGAAGGCGGCGCTGTCCGGCGTGGAAGGCCGGGAGAACATCGCCGCCATGGGCGTGTCCGGCATGATGCACGGCTACCTGGCCTTCGATAAGGACTGGAACCTGCTGACGCCCTTCCGCACCTGGCAGAACACCATCACCGGCCCCGCCGCCGCGGAGCTGACGGAGCTGTTCGGCTTCAACGTCCCCCAGCGGTGGAGCATCGCCCACCTCTATCAGGCGGTGCTGAACGGGGAGGAGCACGTTGGGCGGATCGCCCATATCACCACCCTGGCGGGGTATGTCCACTACATGCTCACGGGTGTGAACGCCATCGGCATCGGCGAGGCCAGCGGCATGTTCCCCATTGACAGCGGGGCGCTGGACTATGACGCCGGGATGATGGAGAAGTTTGACGGCGTCATTGCCGCCCGGAATCTGCCCTGGAAGCTGGAGGACCTGCTTCCCAGAGTGCTGACAGCCGGTCAGGAGGCCGGGAGGCTGACGGAGGAGGGCGCGGCGAAGCTGGACGGCCTGCTTGCCCCCGGCATCCCCTTCGCTCCCGCCGAGGGCGACGCGGGCACCGGCATGACCGCCACCAACGCCGTGGCTCCCCGCACCGGCAACGTGTCGGCGGGTACGTCCATCTTCTCCATGGTGGTGCTGGAACAGCCGCTGTCCAGAGTCTACGAGGAGATCGACCTGGTGACCACTCCCACCGGCGCGCCGGTGGCTATGGTCCACTGCAACAACTGCACCAATGACACCAACGCCTGGGTGGGTGTGCTGCGGGAGACGGCGGAACTGTTCGGAGCGAAGCCCGACACCGGTGAGCTGTATACGAAGCTCTACCGGAAGAGCCTGGAGGGCGACGCGGACTGCGGCGGCGTGCTGGTGTGCAACTATCTGGCGGGCGAGGGGGTCACCCACATGGACGCGGGCCGTCCCATGGTGGTCCGCGGGCCCAAGGCCAGCTTTACCCTGGCCAACTTCTTCCGCTCCCAGCTCTACTCCACCATGGCCACGCTGAAGGTGGGCATGGACATCCTGGCCCAGGAGGGCGTGGTCATCGACTCCCTGACGGGCCACGGCGGACTGTTCAAGACCCCTCAGGTGGGGCAGAAATATATGGCCGCCGCCTGCAACGCCCCCGTCACCTGCATGGAGACCGCCGGAGAGGGCGGACCCTATGGCATGGCCCTGCTGAGCGCGTACCTGCTGAACAAGGGCGAGGGCGAGAGCCTGGAGGATTACCTGAGCGGCCGCGTGTTCGCCGGAGTATCCGGCGCCACCCTGGCCCCGGACCAGGCGGAAGCGGAGGGCTTCAACGCCTACATGAGGCAGTACATGGCCCTGCTCCAGGTGGAGCGGGCCGCGGTAGAACATTTGCAGTAAGATCTGTTTGAATATAACATGAGGAGGAAATCACCTTGAAAAACATGCAGTTCTGGTTTGTAGTGGGCAGTCAGTTCCTGTACGGCCCCGAGGTCCTGGAGACCGTTGCCGCCCGTGCCGCCGAGATGGCGGAGAAGCTCAGCAAGGTCCTGCCCTATCCCCTGGTCTACAAGGTCACCGCCAAGACCAACAAGGAGATCGCCGACGTGGTGAAGGAAGCCAACTACGACGACTCCTGCGCGGGCATCATCACCTGGTGCCACACCTTCTCCCCCAGCAAGATGTGGATCGATGGCTTCGTGAATCTCCAGAAGCCCTACTGCCACTTTGCCACCCAGTACAACCGTGAGATCCCCAACGAGGAGATCGACATGGACTTCATGAACCTGAACCAGGCCGCCCACGGCGACCGGGAGCACGGCTTCATCGCCGCCCGACTGCGCCTGCCCCGGAAGGTCATTGCCGGGTACTGGCAGGATGAGAAGGTCACCAAGCGCATCGGCGACTGGATGAAGGCGGCTGTGGGCGTGGCCGTGTCCAGGAGCATGAAGGTCATGCGCTTCGGCGACAACATGCGGGAAGTGGCCGTCACCGAGGGCGACAAGGTGGAAGTCCAGGCCAAGCTGGGCTGGCAGGTGAACACCTGGGCCGTGGGCGACCTGGTCAAGGAGATGAACGCCGTCACCGAGGCGGAGATCGACGCGCTGATGGAGACCTACAAGGCCCAGTACGATATCGCCACCGACAAGATCGACCACATCCGCTATCAGGCCCGGGAAGAGATCGCCATGAAGAAGATGCTGGACCGGGAGGGCTGCATGGCCTTCTCCAACACCTTCCAGGATCTCTACGGCATGGAGCAGCTGCCCGGTCTGGCCTCCCAGCATCTGATGAGCCAGGGCTACGGCTACGGCGGCGAGGGCGACTGGAAGGTCTCCGCCATGACCGCCATCATGAAGGCCATGGGCGAGGGCGGCAACGGGGCTTCCCTGTTCATGGAGGACTACACCTACCATCTGGTGGAGGGCCAGGAGTATTCTCTGGGCGCTCACATGCTGGAGGTCTGCCCCTGCTGCGCCGCGGAAAAGCCCCGGATCGAGACGCACCACCTGGGCATCGGCATGAATGAGAAGGACCCCGCCCGTCTGGTATTCGAGGGCAGGGAGGGCGACGCCATTGTGGTCAGCCTCATCGACATGGGCGGCCGCCTGCGGCTGATCTGCCAGGACATCCACTGCGTCAAGCCCATCATGCCCATGCCCAACCTGCCGGTAGCCCGCGTCATGTGGCAGGCGGAGCCCAGCCTGACCACCGGCGTGGAGTGCTGGATCACCGCCGGCGGCGCGCACCACACGGTGCTCAGCTACGACGTGACGGCGGAGCAGATGAAGGACTGGGCCAATATGATGGACGTCGAGTTCGTCCATATCTCCAAGGACACCACCGTGGAGAGCCTGGAGCACGACCTGTTCCTGTCCGATCTGGCCTGGAAATTGAAATAAAAGGATCCGCGGCGATCCAAGAGGCCCCCATGCAGGCGCGCTGGCCTGCGTGGGGGCTTTTTCGTGGCCGTCCGCGAAACACGGTTTTATTGCTGCGGATGGGGAAAGCGATCCGTTTTTTCAAGTTCCCCCTTGAATGCGTGGGCGAAAAGGGCTATAATAGCGATACAGTGGGCTTCCTTCGCCGGAAGCCGGCCTTTGGGACATTTGTCCATCCGACATTCTCCTGCTCATAAACAGAGATCCAAAGATGAACAGAAAAGGGAACTGAGGTAATGAAAAGAAAACAGAGAATTTATCTGCTCGACCGGCCATGTGTCAGACAAATCCTTGCGCTGTTTTTGTGTTTTGTCCTGCTCTCATCCAACATCCCGTCCGCGGCCGCGGACGAGTCGCCGAATAACCGGACGGTGAAAGCGGGCGTTTTCTTCTTTGACGGCTACCATATGCGGGATGACGACGGCGTCTATACCGGCTATGGCATTGAATTGCTGAACCTGATCTCCCAGTACTCCCACTTGAATTTCGAGTTTGTCGGCTATGAAAACACCTGGGAGGAAATGCAGTCCATGCTGCTGGCCGGCGAGATCGACGTGGTGACCTCCGCCAGAAGGACCCGGGCGCGGACGGAGATCTACGGGTTCTCCGACCCTATTGAACGCAACAGCACGGTGCTGTCCGTCCTGGAGGGCAACACGAGCATCATCCCCGGAGATTACAGCACATACGACGGCATGACGGTGGGACTGCTGGCCGGCAGCAGCCAGAACCGGACCCTGCCCGCTTTTGCCGTGGAAAACGGATTTACCTATCAGACCCTGGAATACGAGTACACCAGCGAACTGGAGGCGGCGCTCCGGAGCGGCGAGATCGACGCGATCCTTACCAGCAACCTGCGCCGGACAGAGGGCGAAAGCGTACTGGACACCACCAACATTGATTATTTCTATGCCATCACGCGGAAGGACGATCAGGCGCTTCTGGACGAGATCAACTACACCATCTCCCAGATGAATCTCCACGAGGGGCACTCCTGGGCGAACAATCTGTACAACAAATATTACGGAACCGGCGAGTACTCCCCTGTCAGCAATGTCG
>JAAVHF010000095.1 GCA_014799845.1 Oscillibacter sp.
AGGCGGCAAATAAAATTTAATTGTTTTTCCCGCGGCGTGTACGTCGTGAAGCGCCGCACAGCGGCGCTTTTAGCGCTAAGCCGGCCCTTGGCCGGCCCACGGGGAAAAACACTTTGCGCGGAGCGAGCGTCGAATTGTCCGCTGTAAGCGGACAACCGAGGCGCAGAGCGTAGCGAGACCCCCTCAAAAAAGATGCGCAGCATCTTTTTTGACACGCAGGAGGACGGGACGTTTCAAAAGAACGTCCCGTCCTTGGCTTACGCCATTTTCTCCTTGATATGGCTCAGGCGGTCCAGGGCCTCGTTGAGGGTTTCGTCCTTCTTGGCGAAGTGGACCCGGACGATATCCTGCACGTCCTCCTTGAAGAAGGAAGTACCGGGGACGCAGGCCACGCCCACCTTCCGGGCCATCTCCTCGCAGAATTCCACGTCTGTCTGCCCCTTCTTGAGATACGGCCCGATGTTGGCCAGGACGAAGTACGCGCCCTGGGGGTCGGTGAAGGGGATGCCGATATTTTTCAGGCCGTCGGTAAACAGCTTCTTCATGTGGGCGTAGTGGGCCCCGAACTCCTCATAGTAGCTGTCCGGCATATCCAGGCCCACAATAGCCGCCTCCATCAGGGGGGAGGGCGCGCCCACGGTGTTGAAGTCGTGGTACTGCTTGATACGGTCCATGATAGGCTGGGGGGCGATGGCGTAGCCCAGCCGCCAGCCGGTAACGGAGTAGGTCTTGGACAGGCTGGAGCAGCTGACGGTCCGCTCCCACATGCCGGGCAGGGAGTTCATATAGGTGTGCTTATTGTCATCGTAGATGATGTGCTCATACACCTCGTCCATGATGGCGTACACGTCGTACTTGACGCACAGCCCGGCGATCAGCTTCAGCTCGTCGCAGGTGAACACCTTGCCGCTGGGGTTGGAGGGGTTGCAGATCAGGATGGCCTTCACGCCCTGCCTGAAGGCGTCCTCCAGCACGTTGGCGTCAAATCCGAAGGCGGGGGGGACCAGGGGGACGTAGACCGGCTCGCAGTCCGCCATGATGATCTGGGCGTGGTAGTTCTCGAAATAAGGGGAGAAGAGGATAATCTTATCCCCGGGATTGGTCAGGGCGAAGATAGTGTCCACCATGGCCTCGGTGGAGCCGATGGTCACCACGATCTCCCTGTCCGGGTCCAGCTTCCGGCCCATGAACCGTCCGCACTTCCGGGCCAGGGCCTGACGGAAGTTGGGCGCGCCCATGGTGATGGGGTACTGGTGGGGGCCGAGCTGGCTGATCTCCTCCAGACGGTCCAGGATGGCCTTGGGGGGATCGAAGTCGGGGAAGCCCTGGGCCAGATTGATGGCTCCCACGTCCAAAGAGATCCGCGTCATCCGGCGGATGACGGAATCGGTAAACAGCTTATTTTTTCTGCTCATTTCCTGCATGGCGATTTCTTCCTTTTCACGTGTTCGTCTCCGGTCCGCCGGAGCGGACCGCTTTCCTAACAACTTTATCACCATGAAGGAGTGAAGTCAATAAAATTTTAGGATATTTGGGAACCAATCTGGCGGTTCCTCCGTCAAAAGGGAAAAGCAAAAGGAGGTTTGCGCCATGAAAAAGCTATTTGTCCTGCTGGCGGCCGCGCTGGCTCTGAGTTTTACCGCCTGCGCCGCCGGGGATGTGCCTGCGGACGCCGGAGAACCGGAACCCGCCCCGGGCCTTGCGGAACCGGCCCCGATATCCCACCCGGTTTCTCCGGAGGAGCCGGAGATGGAGACGGTATGGACGGTGCGGGAGGGAATGACGCTGTCCCTGCTGCAAACCGAGTACCCCGTGGGCGTGGAAAAGCTGACGCTGGTACTCGATAATGCCACGGAGCTGGAGCTGGATTACGGTCTTCAATTCTCTGTTCAAAAATACCGGGACGGAGGGTGGCAGGAGGAGGATTTCCCGGAGGCGCTGTTTTTCGCCGATATGCTCTGCGCGCTCCCCGCGCGGTCCGTGACCACAATGGATCTGAACGTAGGGCTCTTGGGAAGACCCCTGGATGAGGGCCTGTACCGAATCACCGGCAGCCCCCTTTGGATCGGAGACGGGCACGAGGAATCCCCCGCCTGGCACGTTGACTTCCGCGTCACGGCGGACGCCCGGCCGGAACCCGACTACGCCCTGTATATTTCCAGCCAGCCTATTCCCACGGTAGAGGGCTGCCTGGTAACGGACCGTTTGCCTGTATATTTCATCAACAACACCGGCGTGGGCGGCAATATGCTGGACATCCCCCACCTGGAACGGCGGAACGACGCCGGGGAGTGGGAAGCGGTCCCCTGGAAAGAGGGAATCGGCTTCTGCGGCACCCCCGATCCTCTGCCCGCCGAAGGGCAGAGCTGGTCAGAGGACCTTTACATGCTCTGGGAGCCCCTGGAGGACGGCAGATACCGCCTGTCTTATGCGGTGAGACCGACCTTTGACACGGAGGAAACCGCGTACGGCGAATTCACGCTCTATACGCCGGAGGGCAGCCACGGCCTCCCGCTGGCGGAAAATTCCCCGATAGAAGAATAAACCGGCAAAACCGCGTCCCCGTCTGCGGGGGCGCGGTTTCCGCCGTCAAAAGCACTCGTCCTCCACCAGGTGCATGATGCTGACCTCAAAGGCCACCCGCTCCTGGGCGCAGCCCTCCACCACCTTGGTGTAGGTCCGGCTCTGGACCCGGCCCTCCAGGGACAGGGCCTCGCCCACGGACATATTCCCGGTGATCATGGCCACCTGGCCCCAGGCGATGCAGGGCAGATAATCCGCCCGTCCGTACCGCCGGTTGACGGCCAGCATCATGTCGGAGATGCACCGTCCCAGGGGTGTGCGCCGCAGCACCGGCGGCTTGCAGATCACGCCCCGCAGGGCGATGCGGTTCTGGTCGTCCTCCTCGCTTGTGGGGGTGAGCAGCTGGGCGAAAACGGAGATCACCAGGCGGCTCCCGCAGCCGCTTTTGTTGTTGAAGGAGCGCAGCTGGCCGTCCACATCCAGCCGCTGTCCCGTCAGGGGCCGGCCGGCGGTGAGCCTGCGCAGCTGCTCGGCGGTGGCGATGGTCCACAGGGTGTCGGTCTGTCCGGACAGCCGCCGGACGGCAAGGGGGAAGCGCAGGAAATGCTGGCCGTGGTTTTCGTGGGAGGGAACCGGCTCCCCTGCCGCCGTCCCACGGAGTTGTACGAAATTTTTAGTGGTTTCCATATGTAGGTTTCTCCTCATTGGTTGTTTGGCGTTGGTTGTCCATACAGCCTATGAGAGGAGCGGCGATTTTATGCGGGATTTCTTCCTGCCGCGGCATGCGCTGGACAGCGGCGGACGCAAAGCCGGGAAAACAAGCGAAACGCCGGTGAAATCCCATGATTTCACCGGCGTTTCAGCACACTGCGCGGCCCCGCGTTACCCCTGGGCCGCCAGGGCTTCTCCTACGGTATAAATGTCCCCTGCGCCCACGGTGAGGATCAGGTCGCCTTCCCTCGCGATCTCCCGCAGCTTTTCCGCCGCCTCACTCAGGGAAGGACAGTACAGGGAACCGGGGATCAGTTCCGCCAGGTCGCGGGAGGATATCCCGATGGTATTCTTCTCCCTGGCGGCGTAGATATCCGTCAGCACCACCAGGTCGGCAATTTTCAGTTCCCGCACAAAATCATCAAAGAGGGCCTTTGTCCGGGTATAGGTGTGGGGCTGGAAGACACAGACCACCCGCTGATAATCCAGGCTTTTCGCCATTTCCAGCAGCGCGTGGAGCTCGCTGGGATGGTGGGCGTAGTCATCGTAAACGCGGGCGCCCCGGTATTCGCCCTTGTATTCAAACCGCCGTCCCGCGCCGGAGAAAGCCTCCAGGCCGGCTTTCACCGCTTCGCCGGGGATTCCCAGCACGTAAGCGGCGGCGGCGGCCGCCAGCGCGTTGTAAACATTGTGCAACCCCGCTACCTGGAGGGAGAGATGGGCGTAGAGTTTTCCGTCCGCCACCACGTCGAAATCGGGCCGTCCGTGGTTCCAGGCGAGGCCCCGGGCCCGGCAGTCCGCGCCCTCATTGCAGCCGAAGGTGAACAGAGGCAGGTCCTTCAGCGCGTCCATCGCGTTGGGGTCGTCGGCGTTGGCGACGACGCGGCCATCCGCCGGGACCAGCTGGGCAAAGCGCCGGAAGGAGCGCTTGATGTCCTCCAGATCCTTAAAGAAATCCAGATGGTCCGCCTCCACGTTCAGGACCACCGCCACGGTGGGGAAGAAGTGCAGGAAGCTGTTGCAGTACTCGCAGGATTCCAGTATAATGGTATCCCCCCTGCCCACCCGGTAGCCGCTGTGGAGCATGGGCAGCGTGCCGCCGATCATGACGGTGGGGTCCGCCTGGGCGGCCATGAAGATGTGGGTGGTCATGGAGGTAGTGGTGGTCTTGCCGTGGGTCCCGGCGATGCAGACGGCGTTTTCGTACTGCTGCATAATGGCACCCCAGGCCTCCGCCCGCTCGAAGACCGGGATGCCCCTGGCGCGGGCGGCGGCGATCTCCGGGTTGTCGTCATGGATGGCGGCGGTGCGGACGATGAACTCCGCCCCGTCGATGTCGCTGGCCTCGTGGCCCACATGGATGGAGATGCCCAGGGAGCGCAGATGGTCCACCACGGCGCTGCCGGCCTGGTCGCTGCCCTGGACGGCGAGGCCCATGCCGTGGAGCACCTCCGCCAGGGGGCTCATGGACACGCCGCCGATCCCCGCCAGGTGGACGCGGCGGCCGGGGGCGATATAGTGCTGAATTTTGGTATCGATATGGGTCATGGAATAATTTTCCTTCCCGAACGGCAGCGGACTGCCGGTATTTGCCTTTTTTGCAAAAATGTATTATACTATAAATGCTTTTGTTGTGCAACCATATTTCTCTTGATACTATGCCTGTTTTCAGCGAAAAATAACCGGAAATAGGAAATTCATTTGGAACGGGGGTGTGCCGGTGCGGATACCGGAATATGTACAGGAGATCCTGCGCCGCCTGGAGGGGGCGGGCTATGAGGCCTGGTGCGTGGGCGGCGCGGTGCGGGACGCTCTGCTGGGGCTGGAGCCCGGTGACTGGGACGTGACCACCAGCGCCCCGCCGGAGGCGGTGCTGTCCCTCTTTGCGCCTCATGCTCTGCCCACGGGGCTCAGGCACGGCACCGTCACCGTGGGCGGGGGCCATGGCGTGGAGGTCACTACCTTCCGCCGGGACGGCGACTACCTGGACAACCGCCACCCGGACCACGTGGAGTTCACCGGTTCCCTCACGGAGGACCTGGCCCGCCGGGATTTCACCGTCAACGCCGTCGCCGTGAACCTCCGGGGGGAAACGGCCGACCCCTTTGGCGGACAGGCCGACCTGCGCGCCCATGTCCTCCGGGCGGTGGGCGAGCCGGAAAAGCGCTTTCAGGAGGACGCGCTCCGCATTCTCCGGGGCCTGCGCTTTGCCTCGCGGCTGGGCTTTGCCATTGCGCCGGACACCGCCGCCGCCATCCGCCGCTGCGCGCCTCTGCTGCGGCATATTGCCCCGGAGCGCATTCTGGTGGAGCTGACCGGCATCCTCTGCGGCGGGCATGTTCTGGATGTCCTGCTGGATTATCCGGACGTGCTGGGCGTCTTCATGCCGGAGATCCTGCCCTGCGTGGGCTTTGACCAGCACAGCGTGTATCACTGCTATGACGTCTGGGAGCACACCGCCCGGGCGGTGGCGGCGGCAAGGCCCCTGCCGGTGCTGCGGTACGCGATGCTGTTCCATGATCTGGGCAAACCGGGGACCTTTGTCCTGGACGAGGAGGGCCGGGGGCATTTTTACGGCCACTGGCGGCGGAGCGTCCCGCTGGCGGAGGCCATTATGGAGCGCCTGCGGTTTGACAACCAGAGCAAAAAAACAATTCTGACCCTGGTAGAGCGCCACGACGCGCCGCTGAACCTCAGCGAGAAGTCCGTCCGACGCGGTCTGGCCCGCTATGGGGAAGAGACCCTGCGCCTGCTGGTCGAGGTGAAGCGGGCGGACAATCTGGCCCAGGCGGAGCCCTACCGGGACCGTCAGCAGCTCATCAGTCAGTGGGAGGACCTTCTGGATGTGGTCCTGCAAAGCGGGGAGTGCTTTTCCCTGCGGCAGCTGGCGGTGCGGGGCGGCGACCTGACGGCCCTGGGTCTCCGGGGACCGGCGGTGGGAGAGGCATTAAACGAGCTGCTGGAGCAGGTGATTGACGAAAAGCTCCCCAATGACCGGGGCATTCTGCTGGAATACGTAAGAAGTTGTATCCACAAGCGTTAAACGCCGCCTGTGAATACAACTTCTAAAGGAGAAACTGCTATGACTTACCTTGGCGCGCATCTGTCCTCCTCCAGGGGATTTTATAAAATGGGCCAGGCGGCGCTGGCCATTGGGGCGAATACCTTTCAGTGCTTCGTCCGCAATCCCCGGGGCGCGAAGGCCAAAGCCATCGATCCCGCCGACCTGGCCAGGCTGCGGGAGCTTATGGCGGAACACGGCTTCGGCCCCATTGTCGCCCACGCCCCCTACATCATGAATCCCTGCTCCAGGGACGAAGGCATCCGGGATCTGGCCGCCCGGATGATGTCGGAGGATCTGGCGCTGATGGAGCATCTTCCCGGCAATTACTACAATTTCCACCCCGGCAGCCACGTGGGCCAGGGACTGGAGACCGGCTGCCGCCAGATCGCGGACATGCTGGACCGGGTGGTCACGCCGGAGCGGCGGACCATGGTCCTGCTGGAGACCATGGCCGGCAAGGGCAGCGAGATCGGGGGGCGGTTCGAGGAGCTGCGGATGATCCTGGACCTGGCGTCCTGCGGAGACAGGCTGGGCGTCTGTCTGGACACCTGCCACGTCTCCGACGGCGGCTATGATATCGCGGGCGATCTGGACGGCGTCCTGACCGAATTTGACCGGGTGATTGGCCTGAACCGGCTCAAGGCGGTCCACATCAACGACAGTATGAACCCTGTCGGCTCCCATAAGGACCGCCACGCGCTCATCGGCCAGGGGACCATCGGCGGGGAGGCGATCCTCCGCGTGATCTCCCATCCCGCCCTCCGGGAGCTGCCGTTCATTCTGGAAACGCCCACGGACGACGCGGGCCATGGAGAGGAAATCCGGCGGCTTCGCTCCGCTCTCCGGCCCTGATCCGGGCCGGCCCTGGAATTTTGTGTCGGCGGCTTCTGGCAAAAGCCGCCGCGGGAAAAATCTTACTTGACATTTTCCCCATCGAATGGTATGCTAACGGTGTGTTCGAAAATGTACAAATTAGTCACCGCCAGGCGAAACCCGTCCGTCTTTGGCTTTGCCGCAGTAGGCTTCTTTGCATTTACTTCAATTCTTAGGAGGCAGATCAACATGAACAACGGCACTGTAAAATGGTTCAACGCGGAGAAAGGCTATGGCTTTATTTCCAACGACGACGGAAGCGGCGACGTCTTCGTCCATTTTTCCGCCATCCAGGGAACTGGCTACCGCACTCTGACCGAGGGGCAGAAGGTCACCTACGAGGTGGAGCCGGACCCCAAGAACAGCAGCAAGCTGCGCGCGGTCAACGTCACCGCGATCTGATACGGCGCATGTTATTCGAAACGAGCGGTCCTCCATCCGGTGAGGACCGCTCGTTTTCTCCCAAAACAGGAGAATTCCGGCATTTCCTGCCGGAGGGAGGAAATGCCGGAAAATTCATTTTTCTGCCGGATCCATGCCCATGGTCCTGCGCACATGCTCCTTGATCTTGTCAAAGGTTTCGTCGCTGAGATCGTGCTCCACCTTGCAGGCGTCGGCGGAGGCCACGTCCTCGCTGACGCCGAGATAGACAAAAAAGTCTGTCAGCGTCCTGTGCCGTTCGTAGATGTGCTCCGCGATCTCCCGTCCGGAGGGCAGCAGGTGAATAAACCCGTCGTGTTCCATTTCGATGTGGCCGCTTTCCCGCAGCTTCTTCATGGCGACGCTGACGCTGGGCTTGGAGAAGTTCAGTTCGTTGGCAATGTCAATGGAGCGGACCATGCCCCGCCGGTTTCCAATGACCAGGATCGCTTCCAGATAGTCCTCCGCTGATTCGTAGACGTGCATGACGGCCTCCTTGTTTTCTCATTGGGGCAGCTGTCCCGGCGGCTGTACCGCCCGGATTTCGCTGGTTTCATTGTAGCACACGCCGCCGCCTTTCGCAAGTGGTTCGCCGGATTCCCGGCGGCAGGCAAAACGGCTCAAATTATATCCGGTTTTCATGTCCCCACTCGCACATTCCGTCCAATATGGGGATCAGGGATTTCCCCCGTTCCGTGAGGCTGTACTCCACCTTCGGCGGGATCTGGGGGTATTCCTCCCGGTGGACCAGCTGGTCCGCTTCCAATTCCTTCAGGGTGGAGCTGAGAGTCTTGTAGGAAATATCCCCGATATACCGTTTCATCTCGTTGAAGCGCACTACGCCGAATTCCATCAGCGTATATAAAATGGTCATCTTATACTTCCCGTTGATTAGAGATAACGTATAACTGAAGCCCGTTGTTTGCAGGCACTCTTTCGCAATGCACCGGCCGTCCATTTTACACTTTCCCCCAGGTAAGTATCGCACTTTTATGTGCGTACTTGTCAATTTTTCAATTCATGGTAATATGATAATACAATCCGCCGGCAAAGTCAAGCCGGCCCTGAAATGTGACAAGGAGATTATCGTTATCATGAGTAAGAAAATCGTAGTCATCACCGGCAGCCCCCGCAAAAACGGCAACAGCTTTGCCATGACGGACGCTTTCGTCCGGGCCGCCCAGGCCAGGGGCCATCAGGTCACCCGCTTTGACGCGGCGGAGATGCGTGTGGGCGGCTGTCACGCCTGCGAGACATGCTACAAGACGGGCAAGGCATGTTCCTTTGACGATGATTTCAACACCGTTGCCCCCGCCGTTCTGGACGCGGACGCGGTAGTCTTTACCATGCCGGTGTACTGGTACTCCATTCCCGCCCAGATCAAGGGCGTGATTGACAAGATGTTCTCTCTGGTCGTAGGCGGCAAGGATTTCGCGGGCAAGGAGTGCGCCGTGATCGCCTGCTGCGAGGAGGAGGACATGTCCGTCCTGGACGGCGTGCGCATCCCCATGGAGCGCACTGCCGCGCTGCTGAAATGGAAGATGGTGGGCGAGGTCATGATCCCCGGCGTGCTGAACGTGGGCGACATTGAGAAGACCGACGGCTGCGCCCAGGCCGCGGCCCTGGCGGACAAATTCTAAGGGAGGAGCGGATATATGCCCAAGAAAATCGTCATTCTCAACGGCAGTCCCCGGAAGAGGGGCAACACCTCCGCTCTGGTCAGAGCGTTTACCGAGGGCGCGGAGAGCGCCGGGAACACGGTAACGGAGTTTTTCCTGGACGGCATGGACATCCACGGGTGCAAGGGCTGCTTCGGCGGCGGAAAGGACCCGGCCCATCCCTGCGTCCAGCGGGACGACATGGAGAAGATTTATCCCGTCTACAGGGAGGCAGACGTGGTCGTGCTGGCGACGCCGCTTTACTACTGGACCATCAGCGGCCAGCTGAAGTGCGCCTTTGACCGGCTGTTTGCCGTGGCGGAATGCGACAGCGATTACCGCAACCCCAAGAAGGAATGCGCCCTGCTGATGGCGGCGGAGGGGCACGGCTTCGAGGAGACGCTGTACTGGTACGACCGGCTGGAGAAGCACCTGGGCTGGAAGAATATCGGAAAGGTCCTGTGCGGCGGCGTGATGGCCGTGGGCGACATCGAGGGCCGCAGGGAGCTGGACGACGCCCGTGAGCTGGGCAGATCTGTTTAAATTTTAGGGAAGCGCCGCATAGGTCAACGCGCGTGGTATGCGCGGGGATCTATGCGGCGTTTTCTTTAGAGCCTGTTCAGTATCTCAACGTGTACGGATTGGCGAGAAAATTTTTCGCCCCGCGAGGCAAATTTTCGCAGGAATACTGGATGTATTTCAAGAAAATTTAACGAAGTGGAGCGGA
>JAAVHF010000096.1 GCA_014799845.1 Oscillibacter sp.
ACAGGTAACGATCCTCCACAGGCAGCTCGCTTCCCGCCTGGAAAAACCGGAACGAAAAATGCTGCTCCGGCTGGTCGACCTGGAAGACGCACTACGGGACCAGTCAAACCTGGACAGTTTTATATCCGGGTTCCGTCTGGCCAGCGGGATACATCAGGAATTGTTGGAACAACCGCCCTACTCCTTCGAAACAGAGGAGGAACAGCGAGCCCGTGAGATTTTCGAGAGAAAGGAGGAATAGCTCATGGCAAAACGCAGACCATCCGGCGACGGCATGGTACGCAAGCGGGAGGATGGCCGTTGGGAGGGCCGCATCGTGATAGGCCACAAGGCCAACGGCGATTCCATCTTCCGCTACATCTACGCTGATACCCAGAAGGAATTGACCGCCAAGCTCCGTCAGAACATAGACATCTATCAGGGTATAGACCTGACGGAAGAAAGCAGGATGACCCTCTCGGAGTGGCTGGATCAATGGCTGGAGCAGATGGCGGTCACTCTCCGCCCCAGCACTCTGGAACACTACCGGAAGGACCTCACAAATCATGTGACCCCCTACTTGGGGACAAAATTGCTCACCCAGGTGACGGCGGCGGATCTGAGAAAACTCTATGACACCTTGAAACGGAATGGCAGAATGAACCACCGCCTTGGTCAAAGCCGTGGACTTTCCAGCAATACCGTTCACGGCATCCACACCACACTTCATCACGCTCTCAAGGCTGCCAAAGATCAAGGACTGATTCCCACCAATCCCGCTGATGAGGTAGAGCCGCCCAAAGTGATCCGCCAGCCCATGAAGATTCTGAACGAAGAACAACTGGATACTTTCATGGATGTGATCCGGCAAGATGCGATCTGGTATGATTTCTTCTATACCGAGTTGACCACCGGCCTACGCCGGGGTGAGATCTGCGGCCTCATGTGGTCTGACTTCGATGGCCGCAGCGGTGTTCTGAAAGTTAACCGTACTCTTCATCGTGAAAAAGGCGGTAGGCTGGTGGCTGGAGATACCAAGACCTACTCGGGTACCCGGAAAATCGTCCTGCCTCCCAGCACGGCCCAGCTTCTACGGGAGCGAAAACGAAAATCGTTCTCTCCCTGGATTTTCAACGATCCGCTTCGCCCGGAAGTGCCCATAGATCCTGACAGCGCCTACCGCCAGCTAAAGAAATTTCTGACCGATGCAGAACTGCCCAATATCCGGTTCCACGACCTACGTCACACATTCTCGACCTATGCCCTGGCCTCCGGCGTGGATGCCAAGACTCTGGCTGGTATCCTGGGCCATACCAAAGCGTCCTTCACGCTGGATACCTACACTCACACCACCGGCGATATGCAGAAACGTGCCGCCGATATTGTAGGCGGCTTCCTGACAGATTACCTCGGAGAGGAGATGGCACCATGGCAAAACGAAAAAAACGCGGCGACGGCGGCGTTAGTCTGAGAAAAGATGGCCGCTGGGAGGGCCGGTACGTTGTCGGCTATGATGACAGGGGTCTCCCGGTCACCAAAAACGTTCTGGCAAAGACGAAATCGGAATGCGCCGCCAAGCTCAAAGCCTTGGCGGACAGCATCAACGTACCCACCCCTGATCAACCCAAACCTGGTATCCTTCTGGGTGACTGGTTGGATTTCTGGTATCAGAGTTATAAAAAGCCCAATCTTCGTCCCAATACGCAGATGTCATATGAGCGGCGCATTTATCAGCACATCATCCCCGCTCTGGGAAATATTCAAATGGACAAGCTGACCACCAACATCATTCAGCAATTCTATGCCGAACTCAAACAAAATGGCAGGCTCCTTCGAGCAGAACTTTATGGTGAAGGTCTCTCCGATCAAACCATCCGGGGCATCCACACCACGCTCCATGCGGCCTTAGACAAAGCAGTCGCAGAGAAGCTCATCCTCCGTAATCCTGCTGATGGCTGCCGCCTCCCGTCTGCCAAGGCCAGAGAGATGCAGGTACTAACGCCAGAGGAAATCCAGCGGCTGCTGATCCAAGCGAAAGAGGATGGCTGCTATGAACTTCTTCTGTTGGAACTCTCCACCGGCCTGCGTCGGGGTGAGATCTGCGCCCTCCAGTGGAATGATCTGAACCTCCGCACCGGAGAACTCCGGATTGAGCGGCAAGTCCACCGGGTCAAGGGAGAACTGGTAGTCTCTCCACCCAAGACAAAGGCATCCAATCGCAGCGTTATCCTCCCTGCGCCTGTCGTGGATGTCCTCAAAACATATAAGAAAACGATAGTCTCCCGCTGGATGTTCCCCTCTCCGGTTAACGCGGATTCTCCCAGAGATCCCGCCGCTGTCCGAAAACGGTTGCAGATCGTTCTGGAACGGGCTGGGTGCAAAAAGGTTCGATTCCACGACTTGCGCCATGTATTTTGCACAACATGTCTGGAACATGGCATGGACATCAAAACGCTATCCACCATCATCGGCCACGTCTCCAGCAGCACCACGCTGAACATATACGCCCACGTCACCGATGAAATGCGCCGTACAGCAGCGTTGAAGATCGACCAGGGTATCGGTAGGGCCGAGCCCCAAGAGGAGGCCGTAACGGCGCCGCAGAAGCCCGCTCCCAGCACGTTTCAGGCCCACAAAGGGCAACGACGCAAACCGGGCACAGGGTGCATCTCACAGATCAACGAGCACCTATGGGAGGGGCGGTACTCCCCTATCTGGCCGGATGGCAAAAAGCACGCCAGAAATATTTACGCTCACAGTGCAGAGGAATGTGAAAAACTGCTGGTAGAAATGATTGCAGAGATGAAGGTAGAGATCGCCGCTGAGAAGGAGCATTTATACACTACCAGAAAATCAGACTGAGAGCACTTGAATGCCTTATTCTCTCCTCAAAAGGGTAGGGGACTGTTGTCCCAGAGCGGTTTTGCCTCCAAATTCCTCTAGCACAACCTCAATAAAGCCGCCGTAGGGATGGACTTCCCACTGCTGGTTTTCATCTTTGACCCGCGTGATCCATTTATCCTCTTCATCGGCAAGCTCCGACAATTCGGATAGGTCATCCACACTAACCTCTTGCGTTATATTTTTGGATATTTCCGGACTGGAAAAGCCAGCCACTTTTCTGATAGTGCGCAATCCTTTCCCCCTTAGATAGAGAACTGGAGTCTAATATTTGGATAGGCACTCTCCGTATAGAGAGACTTAGAATATTGGTCGTTCATCCGATTCAGCATCTCATCAGAACACCACTGGACCTCCTGCCTGCAAATGTGCCCCCGCTCTTTTAGTGCAATAATTGCTTCATCTACGGAAAAACCAGGAACGCAGTTCCTGATTGCCGCCTCCAGCGCCTCTTTTGAGTATTGCTCTAGCCGTATGATATTATTGATAACCGACAGGCAGTCGGCCAGCCCCTCGTTGGGATAGATAGCCAACCCTCGATCCATTTCCTGATAAATCCACTGGCACAGCCCTTCTGTCAGGCGGAATTTGAATTTGGAAAAAGTTTCGTCCAGGTAAAGATCATAGGGTTCGCCGGCCTCAATAATATAGGCACTTTGGTGCTCACAGCGCATGAAGGGCTGATAACCCACAGGGGTTGGGCAAGTTAAATGCAATCGGGGATCATTCAGTTCCTGGCTCATGAGGGAAATATCAACCGGGGCACAGAAAATCATGCCATAGCGGGAGTCGCCGCCCAGTCTCGTTACGTTAGGCCGTGAGACAGCATTCTCAAATTCCTCTTTTTGCAAAGGACGCCAGGAGCCCAAATCCCAGTCAAAGGTGCAGCAAGCAAAAAATAACGCTACTTTGAAATCGCTGGTTATATCCAAACCGTTGGTAGGCACTCCGTAATGCTGGGCCACTGCGCCGTGGAATACATCACCATAGGGCCATCTACTGACGCAGTCTATTTTCTCGATCCACATGGAAAACTCGTACATCCTGGTGAAGCCGATAATGCGGTGGATGACAGCCTCTTTCGGGTCACTTGGGATATTCCTGTACAGAGAGGGACGACTCTTGCCAAAAAACGCATTCTCTCCCCGATAAAAATTACGGGCATAGCCTTGGGATAACATGGCCCGCAAGCGTCCTGTGCCGGGTTGCGGATAGGAGATAATCTGCCGATCTGAGAGGGTGTCCATCATCATATTCCCCATTATGGCAATCAGCTGTTTATGCTCCTCTACCTGCTTTTGGATCGCATTTTCATCCTCCTCGGACGAAACCCACAGATTTACCACATGCGGAAACAATGTCTCTTCCCAGCGGCAGGGGCCAGGAGCCAGCCCCATATCAGCTGCGATGGCACAATAATCCTCATTACTGAGTTCCTCGTGGTGTTCAGCAACAAACCGCTGCATCTGCAACGCTTTTCCCCTCATGGCCGTTTCCCACTGAATCTGCTGCTTAATTTGCTCCTCCGTAATCAAGGGTACTTCTTCTACCGACTCCACATGGCGGCAACCCTCGCACCACTCTTTACTATAAAAATACCGCTCCAAATTTCGGTCGAACCGGCCCCGGTCCCCATATACCTGTTTAGTGAAATTTTCCAGGAAAGCAAAGCCATTCCCGGACGGGATGATTTTTTGCCCTTCAAGCACTGCCATATGTATCGGTCCCCTTCTTTAGCATCGTTTTATAAAGATAATATCATACTTTTTGCACATTGTACATTTATTATAGCCAACTTAATAGCACTGTATCGGTATATTTTGGGCAAAGATGATGACTGAGATAAAAGTACAAAACCTCCATTAAGCTGGATTGTCCAAGGTAGACTCCGTAGCAAGCTAACAATATCAATGTTCCACCGAAAAAACGGTGGGACAACTTTTTCTGTCTGTGGCTAGTTATGTGGGCAGGATATTCTTCTCAAAGTCCCCACCGCCGAAAAAACTCCCGGATTTTCCTGTGGTGAATTGCACCTCTGTCTACAAAGAGAAGCACACTCCGCAACACAGATCGCAAAATTATGCTTCGACCGTGTTGCATTGAAAAGCGAAATGAAAACAGAAATTTCTGCCGAGAAAGAGCGGATAAAGACTGCGCCCAAAGCAAGCTAAACAAATACGCCGTCCACCGAAGGAGAAATCACTCCGGCGGACGGTTTTCTCTGCCCTCGGCTGGTGCAGAACTTCCTGCTGGCATGTCCATAAATTGTGTAAACTGCTTCGTTTTGGTGGTTTTTCTTCTCCATTGGGTTGCAAATCTTTTGCTGGACTTGTGATACTTTCTTCGA
>JAAVHF010000097.1 GCA_014799845.1 Oscillibacter sp.
CGCCGCCAGAAGGCCAACCAGTGCGAGGTCATGAACGTCATCGGCGACGTGGAGGGCAAGGACTGCATCCTCTTCGACGACATGGTGGACACCGCCGGGAGCCTGTGCAACGCGGCCAAGGCCATCGTGGAGGTGGGCGGCGCCCGCAACGTGTACGCCTGCGCGTCCCACGGCGTGCTCTCCGGCCCCGCCATTGAGCGCATCAACAACAGCGTCATCAAGGAACTGGATTTCCTGGACACCATTGCCCGTATTGATCCGACTCTCAGCAGCAAGATCAAGTATCTGACCGTGGCCCCCATGTTTGCCGAGGCCATCGAGCGGATCTATCAGGAGATCTCCGTGTCCAAGCTGTGGCTGTAACGGCCGGGAACTGACAGGAAATCATAAGCGGAGCGCTTTCCGGGCGCTCCGCTTATTGTGTATTAAAGCCTCTGTCATACCGGGCTGTCCGGCGGTGCGCAGGCTGAAAGCGGCGGATTCGACAGTTTTCCTCTTTTTTCAACACGGCCCCTATTGAAAATCCGGGAAGAATAGGATATACTCGTTAATGAACGCGCGGAATGGGAGGCATGCTATGGCGGCGCTGGAACTGATCGTAAACCGGGAGCAGGCCGGAAGGACCGTCAAGAGCCTCCTTAAAAGCGAGCTGGGCCTCTCCGGTACCCTGCTGGGCCGTTTGAAGCGGACGGAAACCGGGCTTATGGTCAATGGCGGGCGGGTGTTTACGACTGCCGTCCTCCGGGAGGGGGACCGGCTGAGGGTGGACCTTGCCTCGGCGGAAAAGCCGACGGATCTCCAGCCCGTTCCCATGGAACTGGACATCCTCTTTGAGGACGGGCATCTGCTGGTGGTGAACAAGAGCGCGCCGCTGGCCTCCATCCCGTCCTCACTGGTCCCCGGGGAGCCGGCTTTGGCGGCGGGGCTGCTGCATCATCTGGGGGAGGGGGCCTCCGTCCATCTGGTGAACCGGCTGGACCGGGGTACCACCGGACTTCTGGCGGCGGCAAAAACCTCCTATGTGCATGAGCTGCTCCGGCGGCAGCTCCATACGGGGGATTTTCAGCGGGTTTACCTGGCTGTCTGCATCGGCGTGCCGAAGCCCGCGGCGGGGCGCATCGAGCTGCCCATCGGCCGCGATCCGGCTTCCGCCATCAAGCGGCGGATCGACCCCGCGGGAAAAGCGGCGGTGACGGACTACCGGGTTTTGCGGGAAAGCGGAGGCTTCTCCCTTGTGGAACTGACGCCCCGTACCGGGCGCACCCACCAGCTGCGCCTGCACATGGCCGCCACAGGCTGTCCCCTGGCGGGGGACTGGCTCTACGGGACGGAGGACCGGGCGCTGATTTCACGGCCCGCCCTCCATGCCGCCCGGATGGCGCTGACCCATCCGGTGACCGGAGAGGCGCTGTCGCTGGAGGCCCCGCTGCCGGAGGATATGAGGGTCCTCCTGTGAGATGAATTTTTCGTTACCGTGGGGCAGACCTGGCTGTCTGCCAGAGAACAGGGCGGATTGGCCGTCCGCCCAGGACTGGAGCGATGATACATGGCAGTACTCATTTTTCTGGATTTGGAATGGAATACGACCTTCTACCGCAACAGGGCAGGGGAACGGGTCCCCTTCCATGAGCTGCTGGAGGTAGCCGCCATGAAGGTGGAGCAGACTACCGGCGCCATGCTGGATTCCTTCCACAGTTATATTCACCCCAAGGCCAGCCGTAAAATCGAGAGCCGCACCTACCGCCTGCTGCCCTATGAGCGGGAAGAACTGCGCTCGCTGCTGGCCGACGCGCCGGATTTTCTGGATCTGGGACCGGAATTTCTCCACTGGTGCGGCCCGGACCCGGTTTTCGTGGAGTGGGGCAACAACGACGTGGAGGTGCTGCTGGCCAATTTCGCCTTCCACAGGCTGTCCTTTGACGCGGACTGGAAATGCGAGTATTTTGACCTACAATATATGTACCAGAAGCTGATCGAGGGCAGCCTGGGCTGTCAGCCCTCCCTGGAAAAAGCGGTGACGGAGCTGAATCTGGAGACCGGGCTGGATTTCCACTCCGCCTGGAACGACACCTATTATACGGTGCTGGTCTACCAGGCTATGCTGGACCGGTTCGAGGACCTGACCATGTTCCACCGTCCCCCCAAGCGCAAGGGGGTGCCTCCTTTGTGGGAGATGGACCTGGGCAGCTATGATACCCGCTGGGCCTGCAAGAACCGGCGGGAGATCGAGCATCCCCTGTGCCCTCTGTGCCAGCAGCCGCTTTTGATGGGCCGGTGGGTCAGGACCACCCCCGCCGAGCAGGTGGTGCGCTGCAAGTGCAAAGAACACCGGAGGCTGTATATGGCCATCAACGTGGAGAAGGACGGTCATCAGTGGGCAGGGAAGGCCGCGATCTACAAGGAGGCGGGGCCCATCGCCGAGCGCTACCGCAAGGCCGTGCGCAAGATTCAGGAAAACGCCCGCCGCAAGGAAAAAACCAGGGCCGAAAAGGCCGCGGGAGAGAGCGTATGACAGGAGCCGTCGGGGGACGGCTCCTGTTTTTATCTGAATATGGAAAAACCCTCTTGACAAACTGATTCTATCGGAGTAGAATGCAGTTATTCTATCGCGATAGAATAACTGCAAAGGAGCGACAGACATGGAATACAAAATTTTCGACAGTGAGCTGAAGATCCTGGAGATCCTCTGGGAGAGCGGGGAGGCGTCCGCCAGGGACGTAGCCGCCCAGGCCATGGAACTGGTGGGCTGGAGTAAGACCACCACCTACACCATGCTGAAAAAGTGCGTGGAGAAGGGGCTGGTGGAACGGAGTGAACCGGGCTTCCGCTGCCGGGCGCTGGTCTCCCGGCGGGAGGTCCAGCGCAGCGAGACAAGGGGGCTCATTGACCGGATGTACGGCGGGTCTGCTGACCGGCTGGTGGCGTCCCTGCTGGACGGCAAGACCCTGTCCAGCGAGGAGATCGTCCGGCTCAGGCAGCTGGTGGAGGAACTGAAATGACGGCGGGGCTGCTTGGCGCGGCGGTGAAGACCGGCCTTTCCGCCGCCGTGATGATCCTGGCAATCATGGTCCTGCGGCTGCGGTTCCAGGACCGGACGCCGAGAAGGGCGTTCTGCCTGCTGTGGGACATCGTGCTGGTCCGGCTGCTGGTGCTGGCGGAGATCCCCTCGCCGGTGAGCATCCGGCGGTGGCTGCCCGTACTGTCTGAGGTCCGGGACCCTGTCCCTGCGGCGGTTTCCGCCGTTACCCAGGGGACTGCCGTCAGGATGGACTACTATGGCGTGGTCCAGGAGACGTATGTATCCTCTTTAGTAGAGGATACGGCGGTTTCCGCGACCGGGCCGGTCCTTCCAACCCTGGACTGGGGCGTGGTCCTGACGGCCGCGTGGCTGGCGGGGGCTGCTGTCCTGGCGTTCTGCCTGCTGTGGGGACATCTGCGGGGCAGGCGGGTCTATGGGGCCTCCCTGCCGCTGCGGGACGAGTTTGTGCAGGACTGGCTGGCGGCCCGCCCGCTGCGCCGCCCGGTGCAGGTCCGTTCCAGCGACCGGATCGCCGCGCCGCTGACCTACGGCGTTTTGTATCCCGTGATCCTGCTGCCCGCCGGGATGGACAGGAGGGACCGGACAGTTCTATCCTGCGTCCTGGCCCACGAGTACCAACACATCCGGCGTTTTGATGCGCTGCGGAAGGGCCTGCTTGCCGCCGCGCTGTGCCTCCACTGGTTCAATCCCCTGGTCTGGGCGATGTATATCCTGGCGAACCGGGATATCGAGCTGGCCTGCGACGAGGCGGTGCTGCGCTCCGGCGCGGACCGGGAGGGGTACGCCCTGGCCCTGCTGGGGCTGGAGGAGCGGCGGGGCGGATGGAGCCCCTCCGGCAGCCATTTCAGCCAGAACGCCCTGGAAGAAAGGATCAAGGCAATCATGAAACGCAAGCATATTTCCATTACCGCGCTGATCGCGGTCCTGGTGGTCATGAGCATCACCACCACCGTGTTCGCCTCCGCCGCGCCGGAGAGGGAGGACGCCAATCAGGACCAGGACCAGAATCCTCCGCAGACCGGCTATGTCTATGACCACCTGGGAATCGTAGAGGACGATGGCGTGGTGATTATGTCCAACGGAGAAAACGGTGAGAGGTTTTTCTCCGCAGACAACGGTGAGACCTGGATGAGCGAGGAACGCTACCACGCCGAGTACGGCAGCTGGGGCGATGACTGGCAGGTGGAGTGGTGGACCTACGAGGACTACAAGCTCTGGCTGGAGGAGGAAAAGGAGGTCCTGCAAAGCATCATCGGCGAGCGGGGCTATACCAGCACCATGGGCTGGTTCACCTGGGACCAGAAGATGGTGGACGAGACCATCGCTATGTATGAGGATATTCTGGAGCAGATCAAGAACGGCGCGCTGTACTCCAGGACTATCATCGACAAGAACGGCAATACGGTGGAGGACGTTGCCCTGGGGTCCAATACCCCGCTGGATATGGTGATCACGTCTGTTTTCGATGAAACAGAGATGGTCGCCGTCGAGCCAAAGGCGGTGGATAAGGCCGCTCTGCTGGATGAGCTGAAAGCCTTTGGTATCGGCGGCAATAAGAATCTGATGACCTACAATGGGGAGCTGATCCGTCATTTCGTGGACGGCGCGCCCGTGGGGCCTGACGGATATTCCGTCCAGTACGTCTACACCAACGACCAGGGCGCTGTGGACGTTCATACCCTGCGGGCTGTGATTCACAACCCGGACGGGTCCTATGACACCATGGGTGATCTGATCGGCGTGGCGGCAAAGGGTGACCAGGGCTTCGATCAGGAACTTATTGATGCCGCCACATTCTCCGGCTCCGGCTATCCCCAGGCGACCACGGACGGCAGCGGCGATCCCTACCAGAGCCAGAACGCCGCAGCTCCTGCTGAGGCCACCCAGACGGTCCATGCCGAGGGCGGCAGCACCGGGCAGGGAAAGACCTTCGAGGAGATTTTTGCCCAGTACGAGGAGTACGGTCTGATCTATCAGCCTCGCGAGGGCGGCATGGGCGCACTGACCTACAACGGCCTGCAGGTCCGCTCCTTCGCGGACCTCAAGCCCAACGGCGGCGCGTTCAGCTATCAGGACCCCTACACCCAGGAGGGACTGACCGTATACACGGAGTATGACCGGAACGGTGGGCTTACCGGCCTGACGGCTGAACCCGCGCCGGTGAAAGACATCCGCACAGAGAAGCAGGAGCTGGGTTTCGACTATTCCGCCCCGGTGCAGGGGAAGCTGTCCTCCGCATTTGGGCAGGGCCGGCTCGCCTTCCACTATGGCGTCGACCTGGCGGCGGCGAAGGGCACGGATATAAACGCCTTTGCCGGCGGTACGGTCAGCGAGATCGGGTTTGACGCGACCTTGGGCAACTACGTCGTGCTCAGCCATGAGGGCGGCTATTCCACGCTCTATGGTCACTGCGGGACGATTACCGTATCCGAGGGCAGTACTGTTGCCATGGGCGAGAAGATCGCCGAGGTGGGCTCCTCCGGCGCGGCCACCGGCGCTGTGCTCCACTTCGAACTGCGGGATGGAACCGCGTATCTGGACCCCGCGCAGTATCTGAATTAGGGAAGCTCTGAATAAATCCCCGCGCCCGTCTTGACGGAAAATTTTCCGTCCCGCTTCGTTAAAAAATCTTGAAATACATCCAGTATTCCCGCGATTTTTTGCCTCGCAGGGCGAAAACTTTTCTCGCTATTCAGGACACGTTGATTTAATCAGACCTTCCTTAACCGGCGGTCCCGGGGCGGAGCGATCCGCCCCGGGATTTTCATATTTCCTCTTGACAAACGTTCGGTGGATGATATATGATAAATACATCGGGAAACGATATATCAACGGTTCGATGGATGGAGGGTGCTTTATGAGTGAGAGAAAACGGAAATTTGCCATGCTGGGCGGTCTGTGCGGGGCGGTCTATCTGATAGCGAACCGTCTGCTTCCGTCCCTGCCGGATGTCCTGATGGGAGTGGTGCTGGGCCTGGGCCTTGTGTTCTTTGTCGCGGCGATGGTGCCGGAAAAGTCCTCAAAAAAGGCATGGAAGTGGAAGCGTCGTGGAGAATAAGAATCAACCCCTGACCGAAGCCATTTTCTACATCCTTCTGGCCGTGCGGAAGCCTATCCACGGCTACGGCATCATTCAGGAGGCGGCGGAGATGACCGGCGGGCGGGTCAATCTGGGTCCCGGGACCCTGTACGGGGCCATCAATACTTTGCTGGAGAAGGGCTGGATCGTGCTTTACAGCGCGGAGCTGGGCTCACGGAAGAAGAAGGAGTACGTCATCACCGACGCGGGCCGGGAGGTCTTCGCCGCCGAGCTGCGGCGGCTGCGGGAGCTGGTGCAGAACGGCGAAAAAATGGAGGACGAGACATGATCCGTTGGAAAATGACTTTTGACAAGGACGAGGAGCAGGACTGGCTCAACGACTACGCCCGGCAGGGCTGGGCCATGGTCAGCTTCTTTGTGGGGATGGTTACCTTCGTTCCCTGCCAGCCGGGGGAATACATTTACCAGATCGACCTCCTGCCGGGGAAGGGCCTCTGGGCCGACAACTACGAGGATTACGTGATCTTCATGAACGAGATGGGCGTGGAGATCCTTCAGCGTTGGGGGAGATGGGTATATCTGCGCAAGCGCGCGGAGGACGGTCCCTTCGAGGTCTACACGGATACGGCCTCCAAAATTGCGCTGTACCGCCGGATACGGACGATGTTCGTCTGGGCGCTGATTGTGGTGGGGCTGTGTTCCGGCACCGCGTGGAGCCTGCTGTTCCAGTTCCCGAATGATATGGGGGCCAGGGCGCTTGCGGGATTCTATATTGTGATGATCGCGCTGATGCTGCGGGCCGTTTGGCACTGTTCCTGGAAGATCAGGGAGCTGGAGCGGCAGGAGTCCTAGGCGGACGGCCAAATTCGCTCTTTTCTGCGCGGCATGACCAGATTTGCCGCACGGTGACGGTATTGCGTTGCCGTTGAGAAATATTATGAAGGAGGATAAGAGGATGCAAAAGATCCCTTGGAATATGTTCTTAGCGGCGGGATCTCTGCTGCTGGCCGCCGCCATCCTGCTGGGCGAGGCGGGATGGATTCCCCACGGGGCAAAGCTCTTCCTCATGGGGCTGGCCTGCGCGCTGGAGCTGTGGGGTGTGTCCCGGAAATGCCGGGAGAGCAGGGAGGAACCATGAGAAAAATGCAGGTTGGCAGCCTCCTGGTGCTGAGCGCGGCCCTGGCGGTGATGGCGGTGGGCCGGTTTGCCGTGCCGCTGCCGGACTGGGCGGTGAGGACTGCGGGCGTGGCCATGCTACTGGCTCTGGCGTGCACGTCGTACAGCATCGTGAGGAGAAATAAGGAGAAATAAAAAGCAGCCGTTCCGCAAAAGCGCGGGACGGCTGCTCTGTTTGCAATTACACAGCGGACTTTTCCACGTGGACCTGCTCCAGCAATTCCATGGTCAGCTCCCTGGTGCCCAGCCAGTCGCTGAACGCGGTGGCGCTCCCCGCGGCCACGCCCAATTGCAGCGCCTTGCCGAAATCTCCGGTCTGCTTCAGACCCGTGAGGAAACCCGCTACCAGGGAATCCCCCGCGCCCACCGTGTTGATGGTCCTGCCCGAGCAGGCGTTGGCGAAATACAACTCCCGGGCCTCCGTCAGCAGGAACGCGCCGCCGCCGCCCATGGATACCAGGACGTTCCGCGCGCCTTCCAGCTGAAGCTGGTGCGCCAGATCGACCCCTTCGCTGTATTCCAGGTCCTCCACGCCGAAAAGGGCGCCAAGCTCCGTCAGGTTGGGCTTGATGAGGAACGGGCGGCACTCCAGGCACTGCCACAGCGCCTCGCCGCTGCAATCCAGCACCGTCATGCAGCCCGTCTCCTCCAGCTGCTGGAGGATGGAGCCATAGAAAGCAAGATTCTGCGCCCAGCCGGAGATGACCACGGTGTCCGCGCGCTTCACGTCCTGCAAAAGTTCCAGCAGGCGCACCAGATCCCCCGCGCCCAGATCCGGCCCCCGGCCATTGATGGCAGTTTCCATCAGACCGCGGACCTTTACGTTGATCCGGCTCTGCCCGCCGCTCAGCTCCAACAGGGTGTGCGGACAGCCCAGGTCGTCCAGCATGTCCCGGATGGTCTGCCCGATGCGGCCCGCGGCAAAGCCCAGCGCCCGGGTTTCCTCTCCCAGCCGCTGGAGGGCGAGGGAAACGTTGATGCCCTTTCCGCCGGGATAAATGATCTCGCTGCTCGTACGATTGATCTGTCCCAGGACAATTTCCGACTCCACAGTGTAGTCCAGGGAGGGATTGGTAGTGATGGTATAGATCATACGTGTACACCTGCTCTCTTTAAAAAACGATATGGACAGAATACCATGAATTGGCCGGGTTTTCAAGGTGTTTTGGAAAAATTTGCGGCAAAGCGGATTTTTCCCCGCGCAAAATTACCAGAATTTACACCTTGCCCCCGGCGGTATTCTTACGTTATACTGTCCGAGGGGAAAAAAGCTTCTGTTTTTGCAGGAAAGGAGTACATAATCATATGAGAGGAAAAACGATCCTGAGCCTGCTGCTGGCGGCCCTGCTGATGAGCGGCACGGCCCGGGCGGCAGAGGATGTGACGGTGAAGGTGGACGGGCAGACGGTGCCCGCATTCGCGGAGAACAGCGTGACATACGTTCAGCTGACCTCGCTTCTGGAGACCCTGGGCGGCTGGGTGACCCAGTGGGACGGGGAGGCCCGGGTGGCTTCGGCGGAGACAGACCTGTTTACGCTGGATGTGCCCGCCCAGTGCAGTTATGTGCTGGCCGATGGCTGCGCCTTTGAAACCGGCAGCGCGTCCCTGCTGCGGTCCGGGCGGACCTTTGTGCCCCTGCGCAGCGTGGCAAACCTGCTGGGGCTTCAGGTGGATTTTGTGGACTGGACTACCCCGGTGACGGTCCGGGATATGGGAACGGCGGCCTGCACCGTGGAGGATTTCGACTGGCTGTGCCGGATCATCAGCGCGGAGAGCCAGGGGGAGAGCCTCATGGGACAGATCGCCGTGGGAAACGTCATTCTGAACCGGATGTTCTCCGACGCGTTCCCGGATACCGTCAAGGGCGTGGTCTTTGACCAGAAAGACGGCACCCAGTTTGAACCGGTGTCCAACGGGACCGTGTACAATGAGCCTACCGAGCAGAGCGTACTGGCGGCCAGGCTGGCGCTGGCCGGTGTGGACGCGGCGGGGGAGAGCCTGTATTTCTTCAATCCCGACCTGTCCCAGGGCCTTTGGGTACGGACCAACCGTACATATTATACGACAATCGGCTGTCATGTGTTCTATCAGTAGGCAGTCTGACAGAAAAAGTCCTTCGAACCGCAATTCGAAGGGCTTTTTTGTTTGACTTTTTTCACCATCCGGGATACAATAGAAAAAACGCCTGTTTAGGAGGACATACTCCATGCTGTATTCCGATCATCCCCGCGTCCACTATGAGAAGCCGCAGCTGGCCGAGGTGATCTGCCAGCTGCGCTTCCCCGCCATCCTGTCCATCGGGGCACGGGAGCCGGTGGATTTCCAGGAGGCCGTCCGGGGAATGTTTCCCCGCTATGCCGCCAAGGAGGAGCAGCCCGCCGCCCGGATCACCGGCCTGGGCACTCCCGGCGCCAAGGTGGAGCCCCAGAAACCGGTGACCAACCACAACTTCATCTCCGCTGACGGCCACTGGAAGCTGAATCTGACCAATAATTTTATCTCCCTCTCCACCGTGGCCTACCCCGGCTGGGAGAGCTTTGGAAAGCAGTTCGACCTGCCGCTGGTCCATTTTATCCGCATCTACAAGCCCGCTTTCTTTGAGCGGATCGGCCTGCGGTACGTCAACATTTTCTCCCGTAAGGCGCTGGAGCTGGAGGGAGAGCCCTGGCGGGAGCTGATCACCGCTCCTTACCTGAGCGTCCTGGCTGAGGAGGACGTGGACGAGCGCACTGCCCGGAAGTGCTCCGTGGATGTGGAGCTGAACCTGGACAGCACCTGCCGGGCCAAGATCCATGCCGGGCCCGGCATGGTCAAGCAGAACGTTCCCAACGCCCCCCAGGACCCGGAGGTCAAGTTTATTCTGGACCTTGACCTGTTTATGGGCGGGCAGATCGATCCCCGCATGGCCGCCGGCGGCCTGGAGACCCTGCACGGGCACTCCACGCCCCTGTTCCAGGGGGCCATTACCGACCGGCTCCACGGCGCGCTGGAGCCCAACTGAGGAAGCGGCGTCACCGCGCGGCCCCGTAAAAGGCCCTTGACAGACCATCCAGCCTGTGGTATAGATGGTATTGGAATCCAGCGCAAACCTTTGCGGGAATGCGCTGGAGCAAAATCGACGAGGAGAATTTTCAATGGCAAACGTAGCAGTTGTAACCGACAGCAACAGCGGCATCACCCAGGCCGCCGGCAGGGAGCTGGGCATCCGTGTGCTGCCCATGCCCTTCTATATTAATGAGGAGCTGTTCTTCGAGGATATTACCCTTACCCAGGAGCAGTTCTACCGCCGTCTGGCGGAGGACGCGGATATCTCTACCTCCCAGCCCGCGCCGGGAGACGTGACCGATCTGTGGGATGAGATGCTGCAAACCTACGACCAGGTCGTCTATATCCCCATGTCCAGCGGCCTGTCCGCTTCCTGCGAGACGGCCCTGATGCTGGCTTCCGAGTATAAGGACAAGGTCTTTGTAGTGGACAACCAGCGCATTTCCATTACCCAGCGGCAGTCCGCGCTGGACGCGGTGGAGATGGCCCGTGCCGGTATGGACGGCAAGGCCATCCGGGACGCGCTGATGCGGGAGAAGCTGGAGGCCAGCATTTATATCACGGTGGACACCCTGAAATACCTGAAGAAGGGCGGACGGGTCACCGCCGCCGGAGCCGCGATCGGCACAGTGCTGAACATCAAGCCGGTACTCCAGATCCAGGGGGCGAAGCTGGACGCTTTCGCCAAGGCCAGGGGCTGGAAGAACGCCAAGAAGATCATGCTGGACGCCATGGAGAAGGATATTACCCAGCGCTTTGCCGGGAAGCAGGTCCACCTGGAGGCCGCCTACACCTGTTCGGAGGAGGAGGCGCAGGAGTGGAAGCGGGAGATCGAGGCCCGGTTCCCCGGCTACGAGGTCCATATGGATAAGCTGTCCCTCAGCGTGGCCTGCCACATTGGCGCGGGCTCCATGGCCGTGGCGTGCAGCAAGAAAGTGGATATCTGAGGCGGAAGTTTCTTAAAATCAGCGCGCGCGGCGATTTATTCAGCGTTTCCTTAACCGGCAGCGGGGCCGGCTATTGTTGGTAAGAAAAACGGGAGAAAGGAAAAACGGGCATGATCGACGTATTTGACATTATGGGGCCCATTATGGTGGGACCGTCCAGCTCGCACACCGCGGGAGCCGTGCGCATTGGCCGCATGGCCCGGACCCTGCTGGGGGAGAAGCCGGTGAAGGCGGAGCTGTATCTCCATGGTTCCTTTGCCGAAACCGGCGTGGGCCACGGGACGGACAAGGCGCTGGTGGCGGGCCTGCTGGGCATGGCTACCGATGACCTGGACATTCCCAACAGCTTTGAGATCGCTGCCAAGCGCAAGCTGAAATTTACCTTCGAGGAGGTCGACCTCCGGGACGCCCACCCTAACAGCGTGAAGATGGTGATTACCGGCGAATCGGGGAAGAAAATGAAGATGCAGGCCAGCTCTGTCGGCGGCGGGCGCATCATGGTGGATAAGCTGGACGGCGTGTGGGTCAGCTTCTCCGGCGATTACCACACCCTGATTATCCAGAATCTGGACAACCAGAGCAACCTGTCCGACGTATCCACCGCGCTGTCCCTGGCCCGTGTGAATGTGGCGAACATGAGCATGCACCGCAGCGCCAAGGGCGGCAATGTGATGATGATTATTGAGACGGACGACCCGGTGCCCGGCTATATTGTGGAACTCATTGAGAAACAGCCGGGGATCCTGCAGGTCATCCATTACGTAAAGGAGGATTGACCATGAATCTGGATTCTATGGAGGAAATTGTCGCGGCGGCACGCCGGGAAGGCAAGCGGTTCTGGGAGATCATCCTGGAGACGGACATGGCGAACCGGGGGGTGTCCCGGAGCGAATCCATGGATAAGATGGCCCAGAACTGGCACACCATGAAGGAGGCCAGCGAGGTCTATACCGGCGACCGCCGCAGTCTCAGCGGCATGGCCGGAGGCCAGGGCAAGCTGATGCACGAGTACGCCGCCAAGGATCCCATCGGCGGCGAGTTCATGGCCCAGGTGGTGGCCGAGGCCCTGGCCATGGGCGAGAGCAACGCCTGTATGCGCCGGGTGGTGGCCGCGCCTACGGCGGGAGCCTGCGGCGTACTGCCGGCGGTGCTGATCCCTCTGTACTGGCGTGAAAACCTGCCGGAGGAGAAGGTTCTGGAGGCCATGTTTACCGCCAGCGGCATCGGCGCGGTGATTGCCTATCGCGCCTGCATCTCCGGCGCGGCCGGAGGCTGTCAGGCGGAGATCGGCAGTGCCTCCGCCATGGCGGCGGGCGCGCTGGTCTGTCTGCGGGGCGGCACGCTGGAGCAGCTGTGCCACGCGGTGGCCATGGCGCTGAAGAACCTGCTGGGTCTGGCCTGCGATCCGGTGGCGGGCCTGGTCGAGGTGCCGTGCATCAAGCGTAATGTGGTAGGCGCGGTGAATGCCGTTGCCGCCGCCGATATGGCTCTGGCGGGTATTGAGAGCCGCATCCCGGTGGACGAGGTGATCGACGCCATGGGCGAGGTGGGACGCCGCCTGCCCATGGAGCTGCGGGAGACCGCCCTGGGCGGCCTGGCCGCTACGCCCACGGGCCGCGCCGTCAAGGAGCGGATGGCCAGCGGAAAGAAAAAGCAGCGGACCCTCACCATCAAGGACGCCCGCTGGAAGCTGGAAAAGAAGGAACCTCAGGAGAGTACTACATAACCGGCAGGCGGGAGACGCGGTTCGCGTCTCCCGCCTTTCTTACGGATATTGCTACTTGATCTCCTGTTCCAGATCGTCAAAAGCGGGGACGTCGAAGAACTCCCGCAGGGAGATGTCCAGTCCGTCACACAGTTTCTTGATCGTGGAGACAGTGGCGCTGTTGTTCCGTCCGCTGACAATATTGTTGAGGGTGGACTGGGTCACACCGCTGAGGGTCGCCAGACGGTTGACGGTGATCTGCCGCTGGGCGCACAGATCCAGGATCCGGGCGCGCACCGCTGTGTGACTGTCCATACCGCTTCACATCCTACTGAAAAAGAGTTATTCTGAGAGTAGCGGTTTTTTCGACAAATTCTTACCCCTTTTGAGTTAAACATTTCGGATTTCCTGTTGTATACTGAGAGATGTTTTCCGGCGGCGGTGCGGAGAATAGAAAATCCGTTGTTTTTGGAAACCCTCTTGACAAACCTATCGTGCGGTGATATATTTTATCTATCGCAGAACGATATATCAGCTGTATGATAGATCAGAAACAGAGTACATAGAGCACATACCCAAAAGGAGGAGCTATGCGAGAGCTATTACAAGTGCAGGGTCTGACCAAGACCTTCCAGCTGTCCGCCAAGCAGCAGAAGCTGGAGAAAACCAGGGAAAAGGTCCGGACGGCGGTAGACCATCTCAGCTTTACCGCCTATGAGGGCGAGATATTCGGCCTGCTGGGTCCCAACGGGGCGGGAAAGACCACCACGCTGCGGATGCTGTCCACCCTGATCCGTCCCGACAGCGGCGACGCGCTGGTGGACGGAGCCAGCGTGGTGCGGGAGCCGGACAAGGTACGGGGACGCATCGGGTTTCTCACCAGCGAGCTGAAGCTGGAGGACTGCTTTACCCCTAATTATCTGTTCAACTTCTTTGCCGACCTCCACAAGGTGGAGCCCGCGGTCCGGGACCGGCGGAAGCAGGCGCTTTTTGCCCGCTTCGGTATTGACAAGTTTGCCGAGGTGAAGGTGGCGAACCTCTCCACCGGTATGAAGCAGAAGGTTTCCCTGGTGGTGTCCATCGTCCATGATCCGGATATCATCATCTTTGACGAGCCCACCAACGGCCTGGACGTGCTGACAGCCAAGGTGGTGACGGACTTCCTGGAGGAGCTGCGGAACCAGGGCAAAACGATTATTGTCTCTACACATATTTTCAGTCTGATCGAGAAGCTCTGCGACCGGGTGGGGGTCATCATCAGCGGAAAAATGATCGTCTGTGATACGCTGGACCGGGTCTGCGGCGGGATCAGCCTGGAGGACCGGTTTTTTGAAATCTACAGAGAAACGGTGGGTGAGGCGGAATGAAAAACAGTATCTTTACGATTATGAAAAAGGAGCTGGCCCGCTTTTTCGGAGACAAGCGGATGGTGGTCAGCATCCTCATGCCCGGCGTTCTGGTCTACATACTGTACAGCTTCATGGGCGGCGCGATGGGAAGCGCCTTTGATGTGGACGAGGACTACGCCCCCACCATCCAGGCGGTGGGCCTGCCGGCATCCATGGAGGCCCTGCTTCCGCAGACGGGATTTGCCGTTATGACCGGGGTGGACGAGGAAGAGGCAAAAGAGGCAGTCACCGCCCAGACGCTGGACCTGCTGCTGGTATTCCCGGAGGAGTTTGACCAGTCGGTGGCGGCCTACGATATCTCCTCCGGCATCCCCGCCCCCCAGGTGGAGGTATACTACAACTCCGCGTCCACCAATTCCACCTTTGCCTATCAGTCCCTGATTGGTCTGCTGGATGCCTATGAGGCCCAGATGGCAAATAAATTTGACGTTAACGCCGGAGGCGGGGACTATGACCTGGCTACGGCGGAGGATACGGCGGGCAGCTTCTTTGCCCTGATGATGCCCATGCTGCTGATGATCTTCCTGTACTCCGGCTGCGCCGCCGTGGCTCCGGAGTCCATCGCGGGGGAGAAGGAGCGGGGAACCATCGCCACGATGCTGATTACCCCCATCCGCCGCAGCGACATTGCGCTGGGAAAGATTCTTGCGCTGGCCGTCATCTCTATGATTTCGGCCGCTTCCAGTACCATGGGTACCGTTCTGTCCCTCCCGAAGATGATGGACGGCGTGGCGGACGAGATGAGCGCGAGCATTTACAGCATACAGGACTATCTGCTGCTGGCGGCGGTGATCCTGTCCACCGTTCTGGTGCTGGTGACGCTGATCTCCATTCTGTCCGCCTTTGCCAAGACCATCAAGGAGGCGCAGACCTATGCCATGCCGGTGATGCTGCTGGCAATGGGCCTGGGGATCACGGCCATGTTCGGCGGAGGCGCGTCCCAGGAATTGACGCCCTACTGCATTCCGCTTTATAACAGCGTCCAGTGTATGGCGGGGGTGTTCTCCTTCTCCGTCCTGCCGGTGGGTGTAGCCGTGACAGTTGGGATCAACGTGGCCGTCACGCTGCTGGGCGTGGTCGTGCTGGCAAGGATGTTTAACAGCGAGAAAATCATTTTTGCCCGGTGAGGACCGGAAAGACAGTCTGAGGGAGGCCGCCAGGATTGGCGGCCTCTCTGCCGCTGCGTGGGGAAATTGTGGTATGCGATTCCTGTCAATTTACCCTTAGAGTTAATTTATGTTTACCGCAGGAATGTACTGGCTAATCTGTTTCAGATGTGCTACAATAGAGGAAAGTAACAGCAGTGAGGTGTTTTCCGTGTACGATGAACTGACAGAGGTAGACGTCAAAAAGATGCAGGAGGAGATCGACTACCGCATCCGGGTCCTGCGCCCGAAGCTGATCGCGGATGTGCAGACCGCGCGGGCTTTCGGGGACCTCAGCGAGAACTTTGAGTATAAATGCGCCAAGCAGGAGAAAAACCGCAACGACAGCCGTATCCGCTACTTACAGCGGATGGTCAGCACGGCGAAGGTGATCGCCGTGGATTCCGGAGAGAATGTGGTGGGACTGTTTGATAAGATCGTAGTCTACCATGAGAAGCTGGGGCGGGAGATGACTATGCGCATTGTCACCACCCTCCGCGCCGATGCGGGGAAGGGGCTGATCAGCAAGGAATCCCCCGTAGGCAGGGCCCTGCTGGGCCGCAAGGTGGGGGACAAGGTCCATGTGAAGGTCAGCGACGAAGTGCAGTACGATATGGTGGTGCGCTCCATTGAAAAGGGCGAGGACGACGCGTCGCTGGAAATTCGTAAATACTGATTCCGTCAAACGGTTTACCGCCATGCCGAACGCTATGAAACGGGCGTGGGGGTTTCCAGCCACACTCTTGCTTTTTATATGTGGAGATGATACAATAATCTTCAACAATATAGACGGGAGGCGGCACGGTGGAGAAGAAAAGAGAAGGACGGCGGACCTTATCTGATCGCGTTTTTCGTCCGCTGGCCTGCGGCGCATGGACCCTTTGCGCCCTTCTGACCGCTTTGGCTTCCGCGGCGGCCTACCCCGCCGCGCGGGACGCATCAGCCATTGGCTGGCTGTTTGCGGGGGCGCTAACTCTGTTTCTTGTCACTGGAGGAGGAAGCGTTTATCTGATCCGGCTGATCTGTCAGCGCTATCTGGCTCCCGTCACTGAGGCGGTAGAAATTGTTTCGCAGGCTGCTGGAGGAGATCACTCCGCGCCGTTGACCGGAATTCCCCGTACCTCGGAGGAGGCGTCGGCTTTACTGGACGCGGTGGGCGAGCTGGGTAAGCGCAGCTCGGACTGCATGCTGGAGCTGGAGAACACTCTGCGGCGGATGGCTGACGGAGATTTCACCGTATCTCTGCCCTGCGGGCGGGCGTCGGAGTGCGGCGGCGCCTGCGGTGCGCTTGACGGTATGTCGCAAAAGCTGCGGGGCGGCATCGGCGCTGTCCGCACCGCGCTGGACCAGCTGGCGGGCCAGTTGGATGAATTGGAGCGGGATGCCGGACGGCTGTCCGGCATCGGACAGGAGCGGCGTCAGGAACGGGATCAGCTGAGCCAAGCGCTGGACCGGCTTGGCAAGCGTCTTGACAGCCGGGCGGAGGACGCTCAAGCTGTCAGCGGCGGCGCGGATGAGCTGTGCCGGCGTCTGGATGCTTACGGCCAGCGGGTTGAAGCGTTGATTCAGGCCGTGGACCGCATCAGCGACTGTGCTGTCGAAGCCGGAAAAATTGTCAAGGTCATGGAATCCACCGCATTCCAGTGCAGCGTTCTGGCCCGGACCGCCTATATGGAGGCGGCCAGCGCCGGAGTAAACGGGAAGGGATTTGCTGTCGTCGCCAGCGAGCTGCGTGTCCTGGCCTCCCGCAGCGCCCAGTCCGCCCAGGACGCCGCCGTTATCATGGGGGAAATGGTACAGACAATCCGGGAGGGCTCCGTCCTCGCCTCCGAGGCGTCCCGGGAGCTGCGGAGCGTTGCCGGCGGCGGCCAGGAGCTGTGCGGTCTTGCCGCTCGTGCGGAAGCGGAAACAAGGGAAACGAAAGAAATGCGGGATGCCTCCCGGCAGGCCGTCCGTTTGACGGCGGCAGCGGAGGAGGATCAGCTGCTGGCTTCTCAGGCCGCCGTATCCGCCAGGATCCTGCGAGACCGTGCATCCCGGCTGCGGGAGGCGCTGCGGGTCTTTCGGTTAAATTGAGCCTGGTTTGTCTCTATATATTCACGTCGTTCTGGCATTTTTCATTTTCCTCTTCAAACCGCCGTGATTCCAGGTTTTTTAATCGGGGAGGCAGCATCGGCATACATATCTGCGCCGCGAAAGGGGGGCTATTTCCCGGCCTCTGAACCGCGCCAATATTTTATGCAAATTTTTGAGAAAATTTGCCTCAGAGATATTGACAAATCAGCTGACACGTGCTATTATTTACAAGCTGACGGTTTGCTGCGGCGAATACGAGAACGTCCATGCGCGGGTGTAGCACAATGGCCAGGGCACCAGCCTTCCAAGCTGGGGATGCGAGTTCGATTCTCGTCACCCGCTCCAAATATGCGCCAGTAGCTCAGTTGGATAGAGCAGCTGCCTTCTAAGCAGCAGGCCAGGGGTTCGAATCCCTTCTGGCGTGCCATTTTCCAAAATTTGGATACCGTGTATCTGGTGGGTGTAGCTCAGTTGGTTAGAGCACCGGATTGTGGTTCCGGGTGTCGAGGGTTCGAGTCCCTTTACCCACCCCAGACAAAACAAGGGATTGGGAGATGATCCCAATCCCTTGTTTTTCCACAAAGCGGCAGCAGTGCCTTAAACGTTGGGGTGTCGCCAAGTGGTAAGGCACGGGACTTTGACTCCCGCATCCGCTGGTTCGAGTCCAGCCATCCCAGCCATTTGACTCGTTAGCTCAGTCGGCAGAGCAACTGCCTTTTAAGCAGTGGGTCCGGGGTTCGAATCCCCGACGGGTCACCAAAACCCGCAAACAGTATAGATGCCAAGGGCTGAAGCCTTAGAGTATCAACTGTTTGCGGGGTTTTTGCACCCCAAAATTTGAAGAATGTGTGTATAGATGCCAAACGAGGTTTTTGACAAACCTACATGACTTGAACCTCTGATATAGCAGGATTGGAAAAAGGGCACTGCGGTATTTACGCTTCATCCCGCAAGTGGATGCACGTCATATCGCACAAAATATATTGAACAATTTTGTTAGTAATAAACACCGCAAGACGCCTCCCGCAGGGATGCGAAAATTTGTATACTAGCCAGTGCCCGTTTTGAGAATGATCAATTCAAATGGGGCACAGGCAGTTTTGAGATGAAAAAGTTGCAAATACATTCTTATAGAGAACATCTGAATAGATTCAAGATGTCGGAGGTTTATCTGGATTCGGAGAATGCACAAAATAAAGAGAGCCGGTTTGCTACTGGTCCACAGGACTGATAGCAGACCGGCTCTTTTTGGCAGAAAGGGGATGAATAAGTGCGGATCGGCCTGATAGCCGCGGATGGACGTGGAGCTTTCCCGAACCTTGCGCTCATGCGTTTGTCCACCTGGCACAAGCGGCAAGGAGATGCTGTGGATTGGTGGAATGGCTTCGAGTGCTATGACAGGGTCTATATGTCAAAGGTGTTCACATTCACGCCGGACTTTGATACGGCAATCAACGCGGATGAAATCATTACTGGCGGCACTGGCTATAAGGATTTTGGCAACCTGCCGCCAGAGATCGAAGCCTGTCCGCCAGACTATACGCTCTATCCGCAATGGAAATCTGCTGTCGGTTTTTTGACACGCGGTTGCGTAAGGCGCTGCGATTTCTGTATTGTA
>JAAVHF010000098.1 GCA_014799845.1 Oscillibacter sp.
GGCCCCCTATACCGCCGAGGTCATCGAGGCCCGCGCGCGCTGGCAGAAGGAGCTGGACCGTCTGGACGCCATCACCTTCGGCGAGGGCTACGTGCCGGAGATCAACGACGCCAACGCGGAGTCCGCCTTCCGGTTCGCCAGGGACCTGGACGCCGGCCTGACCCAGACGGCGGTGCTGGGGTGCATCAACCACTGCATCGACCCGGAGGACGTGGTCATCGGCGCGGCGGGCTCCCTGCCCGGCGACATGCAGCGCATGTGGCGGCCCAGGGGCGTGGATACCTATAACATGGAATACGGCTACTCCTGCATGGGCTACGAGGTTTCCGGCGCGCTGGGCGTGAAGTACGCCATCGGCGATAAGGACGTGTACGCCATGACCGGTGACGGCAGCTTCATCATGCTCCACGCCGAGCTGCTGACCGCCGTTCAGGAGCACAAGAAAATCAACATCTGCCTGTTCAACAACGCCAGCTATGGCTGCATCAACAATCTGCAAGTGGGCCACGGCAACGACAGTCTCTGCACCGAGCTGCGCTGGCGGGGAGAGGACGGGAAGTTCTCCGGTCCCTTCATGCCGGTGGACTTCGCCAAGATCGCCGAGGGCTACGGCTGCAAGAGCTACACCATCCACACGCTGGAGGAGCTGAAGGATGCCATAGCGGACGCGAAGAAGATCGACGGCGTTCCCGTGCTGTTCGACATCCGGGTGCTGCCCAAGTCCATGACGGACGGCTACGGCTCCTGGTGGCGCGTGGGCGACACGGAGGTTTCGGCCAATCCCCGGAACCTGGAGGCGTACAAGGACCATCTGGCCCATGAGAAGGACGCAAGAAAGTATTAAAGCGGGAGGAATGTATACACTATGCTGAAAATTGGCTTGATCGGCTGTGGGGCCATTGGCAAGGACCACTGCCGCAGAATTATCGAGACCGTCCCCGGCGCAACCGTGGTTGCCGTCAGCGACTACGTGGCGGCCGCCGCCGACGAGACGGCGGCGAAGTACGGCATCCGCTCCTTCGGAAACGACTGCAACGGCATGATTGCCGATCCCGAGGTGGAGGCGGTGGTCATCACCTCCATCGACCCCACCCATCACGACTACGTGATGGAGGTCCTGAAATACGAAAAGTGGTGCTTCTGCGAGAAACCCCTCAGCCAGAACGCCAGGGACTGCGAGGAGATCATTGCCCGTGAGCAGGAGATCGGCAGGCGGCTGGTTCAGGTGGGTTTCATGCGCCGGTATGACCGGGGCTACGCGGAGATGAAACGGATCATCGACTCCGGCGAGCTGGGCGCGCCCCTGCTCATCAAGGCGTGCCACCGCAACGTGGCCCAGGGCCCCGGCTTCAAGACGGAAAACGGCGTGACCAACGTGGCAATCCACGAGCTGGATATCTGCCGCTGGCTGCTGGGCGACGAGTACGAGGACGCCCAGTGCGTCCGGGTCCGTCAGTCCGCCAACTCCAACAAGGGCTATGACAACCCCCAGGTGATGCTCATGCGCACCAAGAAGGGCTGCTTCATTGACGTGGAGGTCCAGGTAGCCGACGGCTACGGCTACGACATCCAGTGCGAGGTGGTCTGCGAAAACGGCACCGTAAAGCTGCCCGATCCCTATGCCGTAGTCTGCCGCTCCCGCCCCGCCGGGTGGGACAGCGTGAATCCCGCCGAGTCCATGCCCATCATGACCGACTGGAAGGAGCGCTTCATTGAGGCCTATGACATCGAGTTCTGCAAGTGGGTTCAGTCCATTGAGGACGGTAAGCTCACCGGCCCCTCCGCCTGGGACGGCTATGTGGCCTGCGTGGCCGGAGACGCGCTGAACGCCTCCCGGGGTACCAGCCAGTTCCTGAAGGTGGAAACCATCGAGAAGCCGGAAATGTACCGGTAACAGGGCAATCCTGTTCCTGAAGGCTTCCGCAGCCCTTCTTTCCCGCATAAAAGCCGTCCGCAGTATGATCTGCGGACGGCTTTCGCTTACGCGCCGGCAGTTAGCGGCAGGCGGGCATATCCCTAACCGGGAGCCTGTAAAAAAGTGCGTTCCGGCCTGTCGGAGCGCCGCCGGTGTTTGGACAAGGGTCTCCTCATGTGTTATACTGTTCAGAAGAAGGGAGGGGACAGCCGATGAAAACAGAGCGCCTGTATGCCATCACCGTATACCTGCTGAACCACGGCAGGACCTCCGCCCGGCGGCTGGCGGATCATTTTGAGGTATCGCCGCGGACGATACAGCGGGACATGGATTCCTTGGGATTGGCGGGGATTCCGGTCACGGCATATGCCGGGGCCGAAGGCGGATATGAAATAGCTGAGCAGTTCCGGCTGGACCACCAGCTGGCCACTTCGGATGATTATGCCTATATCCTGACCGCTCTGCGGGGCCTCGTGTCGGCTACGGACGACCCAAAGGCCAAGGGCGCGCTGGAAAAGATCTCCCGTGTCTCGACGCCTGCCGACAGCGGCATCGTCCTGGACTTTTCCGTCCTGCGGGAGGCGGGCGCGGACCTGCTGCCGCAGCTGCAATCCGCCGTGCTGGAGCGGCGCGTGGTTCGATTCACCTACACGAACAACGACAACGAGACCCGGGTCCATCAGGTAGAACCGGTGGCGGTGATCTACCGGTGGTACGCCTGGTATCTGCTGGCATATTCCACCGTAAAAAATGACTACCGCTTCTATAAGCTGGTGCGGATGCGGGACGCGGCATTGACGGACCAGCCCTTTGGTCGGGAGCACGAACCGGCTGCCGCCATCCTGGAAAAGACGGACAGGGTGGATTCCCGCCGGTACCGCTCCATTCTGGTCAAGTGCAAAAAATCCGCCAGATCCCGGGTAAGCGAGTATCTGAGCGGAACCGTCATAGAGGAAGCCCCCGGCGGCGATGCCCTGATGGAGCTGCGGGTAGTGGAGAACGAACAGCTCTGGATCGGGACGCTGCTGTCCCTGGGAGAGCAGGTGGAGATCGTCTCGCCGGAGGATATCCGCAGGCGGATTCTGGAGGCCGCGGAAAAAATCACTGCCATGTACAAATAACTGCGACACACTGCTGTCGTATATGCCGTGGTATCCTTGTGGAAGAAAAGGAGGTGCCTGTTATGGAAAATCCATACGAAAAATGTCCCATCTATGAAAACGAGACCTATCTTCTGCGGCTTGTAGAAGCTTCCGACGCGCCCGACCTTCTCCGGGTTTATTCGGACGAAAAAGCCGTCCCCTTCTTCAACGGCGACAACTGCCACGGCGATGATTTCCACTATACCACTCTGGAGCGGATGCAGAGCGCCATTGGCTTCTGGCTGTGGGCCTACCGGGACAAGGGCTTTGTCCGCTGGGCCGTCGTTGACAAAACGGCCGGTCAGGCTGTCGGAACCATTGAGCTCTTCAACCGCCGGTCAAGCGACTATTTCGACCAGTGCGGCCTGCTGCGGCTGGATCTGCACAGCGGCCATGAGCGCACGGACGCCATCCGGGAAATCCTGTCCCTGATCGTGCCGCCGGCCTTCGAACTGTTTGACTGCCGGATGATTGCCGCAAAAATCCCGCCCGCCGCCGTCCAGCGGAAAGCGGCCGCAGAGCAGCTGGGCTTTACCCTGTCCAAAGAAAAGCTGGTTGGCGGAGACGACGGAAAAGAGTACACAGACTATTACGTCCTGCATCAATCTCTTTGACAACTGCCCGCCCCCTGTGCTACAATGGCAGAAATCCAACGCTTGTGGAGGAATTTGCCATGGAATATGAGATTCTGAAATTACGGGAACACCCCGAATGGAAGACGTCCGCCGCCCAGTGGTTCCACGCCAAATGGGGCGTGCCCCTCCAGGCCTATCTGGACAGCATGGACCAGTGCGTTGGCGGCGGGGAGGCGGTCCCCCAGTGGTACATGGTCACCGATGGCGGCCGGATCATCGGCGGCCTGGGGGTCATCGAAAACGACTTCCACAACCGGAAGGACCTGGCCCCCAACGTGTGCGCCGTCTATGTGGAAGAAGCCTTCCGTTGTCAGGGAATCGCGGGAAAAATGCTGAATCACGTCTGTGAGGACATGCACAGCCAGGGCATCGACGTCCTCTATCTGCTCACCGACCACACCTCGTTCTATGAGCGGTACGGATGGGAGTTTTTCTGCATGGTTCAGGGAGACGGCGAGGAGGAACCGGCACGGATGTATGTCCACAAAATGCGGTAGAGAAAAGGGCGCGGGATTTCTCCCGCGCCCTCAAGCTTTATTTTTGCTCCGCTTTGCAGTCCACAATGCCCCGCTCGGTAACGAAATAATCCATCTGGATGTCGTGGGGCTCCACGGGAATGTCCTCCCGCTCCAGCTGGTGGCGGCACAGCAGCATGGTGGGACATTTTGTCTGGGGCAGGAAGCGGTCGTAGTACCCGCCGCCATAGCCCAGCCGCTGCCCCCTGGCGTTGCCTGTGCAGCAGGGGACGATCACCAGATCCAGCTCCTCCGGCGGCACCACCGGGCACTCCAGCCGGGGCTCCAGGATACCGTAGCGGCCAGTGACCAGGCCGCCCATCCCCACGATCTGCCGTGCCTCCATCACGCCCTTCCGCACACACAGCGGCACCGCGATGTTCTTTCCGTCCCGCATCATGATGTGGATCAGACGCATAGTGTCGATCTCCCGCTCCGTGCCCACGTAGCAGAAAATTGTCTGGGCCTTCTCATAGGCCTCGGACTGGATCACACAGCGGCAGATGGCCTCGTCCGCCTCGCGGCAGTAAGTAGGCGAGAGGTTTTTTACCCGCGCGGCTACATCGGCGCGGAGGGTCTGCTTGGTCATTGCGCATCGCTCCTTAGATTTGGAATAATTGACCGCTTATTTCTTTGCGTTTTTTGCCGCAAGACGCTGTTCCTTCGTCTTGCAGAAGGTTTCCAGCTGGGGCACCAGGATGGTGGCGATCACCAGGGAGGTGAAGCCGCCGTTGTAGAGGCTGAACCCCCCGTGGATGGCGGGGATGGAGGTCACCAGGAAGTAGTGCATCCCGCCGGCCAGAATCCCGGCCCACCAGCCGTAGTTTCCGGCGATGGGAGTCAGGCCGCTGGCGAAGCACAGCCCTACCATGATGGCCTGGGCATTGACGGGGAACACGCCGCCAAGAAGGTTCGTGGCAATAAAGGAGAATGCCACATAGCCCACCATAATGGGCCAGATGTTGCCCGGATGGGACCCCGCCGCGCCGAAGCACACCATGCAGAAGACGATGCCCAGCGTTACGGAGTTGAAGCCGCTGAGGGCGTCCCCCATCAGCAGGTTGACGAAGATGTAATAGGCCAGGATCATGAGACCGTAGATGCCTACGTTCATGATCGCCAGCCCCGGACCGTACTTGGCCACAAAGTCCGCCTTATGGCCCGTGTCCTTCAGCATATCCATATAGCCCTTGGCGCTCTTGCCGTTGAGCCACCAGCCCGCCAGGACGCACAGGGCGAAGAAAACCATGCAGAAGGTCCACACCACGCCCGGATGGCTGCCGCCCAGCGTAGCGGTAATGGCGGGCACATCGTGTCCCAGGGTCTTGTACAGCACCGCCACCGCGAACAGGCCCAGCAGCACGCCGGGCAGGGCGGCGGAGTACAGGTCGTACCCTTTATGTACGTTGGGGGAGTGGGCCGCCATAGCCGGGGTCATAAAGCCGATGAGTATCCCCACCACCAGCATCAGCGCCACGCCGGAGAGAGTCACGCCGTGGATTTCCTCGCTGTTGGGATACCGCAGCAGCATCTCGCTTGCCAGAGGACACAGGGCCGTGGCAAACATGGCAAGATTTACGTACTTGGGGAAGGGCTCCTTAAGCACCAGCGCGTGGATCATGACCCCCAGGAAGAAGGGCCACATGTTCAGGAAATTGATCCCCCAGAAGGAGAACCCCGTGGTGAGGAAATAGGCGGCGATGGTGGCCCCATTGACCACCGCGCCGGGCAGGCACGTCATCGCCGCGCACACCAGCCCCACCAGTCCCACGTTCAGGAAGGTGCCGGAAATGCTGCCGATGATGAAATAGTCCTTTGTCAGCTGGGCCGGGGACATGAGGATCTGGGCAAGGCCCGTCAGCATCTCCCCCCGGTCGGGGGCCGCCGCCGCGCCGATGAGATACGCCGCGGAGGAGGCCAGCAGGAAAATCCGGATAATATTAACGCTGTTCAGAGAGCCGTTTTTCTGGTTTGCCAATGAAAACGCCCCCAATCATCCAAGGGTGCGCTTGGCCGCCTCCACCACGTGCCCGATCAGCACGGAAGTAGTAACGGCGCCCACGCCGCCGGGCACGGGAGTGATAGCGTCCACGATGGGCTCCACCTCCTCGTACACCGCGTCGCCCGCGATGCCGCCCTTGGCCTCGTCCCAGTTGATGGACACGTCAATGACGATCTGGCCGGGGCGGACATAGTCCTTGGTCAGGCTCCCCAGCACGCCGGCGGCGGAGACCAGCACATCGGCCTCACGGGTGACGGCGGGCACATCCTTGGTGCGGGTGTGGCAGGTAGTGACGGTAGCGTTCTTACCCATGAGCATGATGCCCAGGGGCTTGCCGACAACCAGGCTGCGGCCGATGACGACGGCCTTCTTGCCGGTCAGGTCGATGCCGTAGTGGGCCAGGATCTCCATGCAGGCGGCGGGGGTGCAGGGGGCGAAGCCCAGCTCCTTGCCCATGAACACGCCGGCATTGGAGAGGTCGGTCATGCCGTCCACGTCCTTGCGGGGGTCCAGACGGTTGCAGATCTTGTCCTGGTCGGCCTTCAGATGCTTGGGCAGGGGGCGGAACAGGAGCACGCCGTGGATCCTATCGTTGGCGTTGATGTCGTCGATGACCTTGAGGAGCTCCTCCTTGCTGACGTCCTCGGGGAGAACGAATTTCTCCACCGCCACGCCCAGGGTCTCGGCGCGCTTGGTTGCGCCGCGCTCATAGCTGAGGTCGTCGGGCCGCTCGCCGCAGCGGACGATGGCCAGAGTGGGATTCACGCCCTTGGCCTTCACGGCCTCGCAGTCGGCGATGATGCGGGCGTTCAGCGCCGCGTTGACTTCTTTTCCTAAAAGCTGTTTAGCCATTATATTTTTATCCTCTCTTACTTATTACTTGAAGAATCCGGCCTTGACGGTCTCAAAGATCTCATCGGCCATGGCGCAGTACTTATCCAGCATCCCCAGGCACTTGGCGTTCATCTCCTCGGCCAGCTCCCGGTTCTGGAGGGTCTTGGTGTTGATGAACACGTTGAGGGACGCGGCCTGGAGCGCGGCCTTGACGCAGACAGCGCCGCAGCCCGCGTCGCTGACGGCCAGGCGGCTGCCCTTCTCGGCGAAGACCTTGATGGCCTCCAGAGACTCGCAGCACAGCTCCATGATCTTCACGGGCACCTGGCAGGCCACAATGGTGGCTTCCTCCAGGATCTTGTCCCGGTCGGGGTTGTCCTTGGGGATGCCGTAGGCCTTGGACAGGGGCTCAAAGCCGATGGCGTCCTGGGCGATCTGCTCCAGCAGGTCCTTTTGCAGCTGGTCGCATTTGGCCTTGAGGGCAATGATCTCTTCCTCCACGTCGGCGTACTTCTTCTTGCCCACGGTGAGGGAACCCACCATGTTGCCCAGGGCGGTGCCGATGGCGCCCACCAGGGCGGAGGCGCCGCCGCCGCCGGGGACAGGGGCGTTGGAGGCTAATACGGTGACAAATTCAGTGCAGCTTGCTTGTGCGAAATCCATTATTTGGCTCCTTTCTTCGCGCCCTGCGGGCGCGAGGCGGCTTGTTTCTATTCGATAGCCCGGGGACTTCGCGCCCCCGGACCCCCCGGGTACTTTTTGTGCGAACAAAAAGTACCCAAAAAGTCGCTTAGGGGGCTCCGCCGCCCTAAGGACCCCTCATTTTTTGTTTTGTTTACGCTACGACCTGTTTGACTGTCCTTTCTCCTTGGTTCCCTGGGCCGTCGACAGGCGAAGCGCTGGCGGATACGCCCCATCGGCAGATTTATGGTCCCTACGGTTCCTCCTCCGTCCACCGCTCGCATCCGCCCTGCGGATCGTCAGACAGGCCCAGCAGATAGTCGGCGGAAATGTGGTAGTGACGGCAGATCTTGGCGATATTCTCAGCGGTCGTGGTTTTTTTGCCGCCCTCTATCTCGCTGACATTGTTTGCCTTTGTGCCAATTACCACGCCCAATTCACGCTGTGTTTCATGATGCAGTTTACGGATTTCCTGAAGTCGCTGGGCAAACAATTTCTTAGAAAACATAAAATCTCCTTGACATCATCGTTTTTAGTGGTATAATAGAAGTATACCACTAAAAACGACACAATATAGGGGGCAAATCAAATGAGCATCCTACACGACATCTACGGCGGCGGCTATGCGCCGGGGGAATCGCTGGAAAGACTGCCGCAGGACCTCAGCGACAAATACTGGGCGTTTTTTGAAGAAGTTGAAAAAACGATGGGGCTGGAATTCATAGAACGGCACTGGGATAATCTGATAGAAGCGGACCTGTACCGCAGTCGTGCCAGCTTCCGTGAGGGCTTCCGGCTGGGTGCATCATTGATGCTGGAGCTGCTGTAGCGCACCCCGGGAGCCTGCAAAAGCGGGACGGTAGGGACTGCATCAACGTCCTGAAACAGACGCAGGGCAGGAGAAAATACACCCGTAGTCCGGTTTAGACCGGACAGACTACAGGACAAGCGCAAAAACAAATTCCCCCGTAATGGAGCGTCACCCCTTGGGTGACGCCCTAAGGGATTCTTAAACCGTAGGTTTAAGCGCGTTTTTGCCCACTACGATTGCGCAACGGCCACATCGAGTGGCCGTGCGCAATTAAATTCTGCATGGCCGCTCGATGCGGCCATTGCAGAATCCCTGTCGCGTGACAAAAGTGGGCGCAGGGTCCGGGGGCGCGGAGCCCCCGGGGCTGCGATAAGAATCCACTTGGAGCGGCCTGAAAGGCCGCAGATAAGAAAATCCCGGCGGCGGAACCGCCGCCGGGATTTTATCCGGGGAAATTTTTCTTAGAACAGGCCGGAGATCTTGCCGGTAGCGTCCACGTCGATGCGCTCGGCGGCGGGCACCTTGGGCAGACCAGGCATGGTCATGATCTCACCGGTCAGAGCAACCA
>JAAVHF010000099.1 GCA_014799845.1 Oscillibacter sp.
CACTCCGTTCCGTTTCCGGCTAACGCCGAAAACTGCACTTCGTTACTTTGCCCCTCCTCTTCCCCACGCGACCCCGTGGGCCGCCTACGGCGGCCTTAGCGCTAAAAGCGCCGTTTTACAGCGCTTCACGGCTGTCGCTGGGCTCGCGTGGGGGCCCCGCATTTCCCGTGTATGGGGCGAAGCGTCTAACCAACGATGTTGTCGGGAATCCCTACCGTACCGCTTTGGGTCCTCCCGGGGCAGTCGCGTTAGACGGTCCCCCTTGCAAGGCAGTCTCTCTTTAACAGGCCGGCAGGCGGAGTTCTTCAAGCGCCAAGCCGCCGGAAGGACAACTACTTGTTCGGAGGCATGTGCAGCTCTTCATCTTCACCCAATGTCCGCGGACACCCCCGTATAGGGAAGCGGCACGAACGTGCCGCCCCGTCACGATTGTGCACGGCCACTCGATGTGGCCGTTGCAGAATCAAGGGAGTCTTGAACCGTAGGTTCAAGCGCGTTTTTGCCTACTTTTGTCGCGGGACAAAAGTAGGCGCGGGGCCGGGGCTGCGTAAGCCCCGGGGTATCGAATCGAAACATTTTCCGTTCGCGCCCGAAGGGCGCGAAGATCACTTCTCTTCCACCACCATCACGTAGATCGTCCCGGAAACCTCATATCCCAGCTTAGCCTTCAATTCATAACTCCCATACGCTTTGATGGGCTCATCCATCACGATCTTCTGCTTGGCAAGCTCAATGCCGAATTGAGCTTGCAGCGCGTCAGAAACCTCCTTGCTGGTCACCGCGCCAAACAGCTTGCCGTTGGCCCCGGCCCGGGCCGTCACCTTGACGGGAGAGTTCTTCAATTTCTCCACCATGGCCTCCGCCTCGGCCTTGAGGCGGGCGTCCTCCGCCTTTTTGGCCTTCTCCCGCAGCTTCATGGTGTTCACCGCGTCCGCCGTGGCGGGCACCGCCAGCTTCCGGGGCAGAAGGAAGTTCCGGGCATAGCCCTCCGCTACCTCGATCATCTGGCCCTTTTTGCCCTGGCCCCGTACGTCCTGCTGTAAAATCACTTTCATGGTGTTGTTCCTCCTAGATTTATTTCCTGTGTTCCTCGGGAACGGCGAGAGCCGGCCCCCGGTCAAGAAGCGTAATAATTATTGATGGAATCCATCAGCCGGCGGCGGACCTCCTCCAGGGTGCTGTCCGGCACGTGGCCGCCCGCCGAGGTGCCGTTGCCGCCGCCGCCCAGGCGCTCCAGGATCACCTGTACGTTGATCTCACCCAGAGAGCGGCCCGACATGGACACGCCGTTCCCCTGACGGTAGAGGACGATGGACGCCTGGACCCCCTGGAGGGTCAGCAGATCGTCGGCGGCCTTGGCCGCGGTGACCCGGCTGACCTCGTTGCGGGCCACCGCCACGGCAATGTCCCCGTGGACCATCTGGGCCTCCCGGATGATCTCATAGCGCTGGATCATGCTGGGCAGGTCGCTCTGGAAATACCGGCGGACCTCGTAGGTATCCGCCCCCGCGCGGCGGAGGAAGGCCGCCGCCTCAAAGGTCCGGCTCCCCGCCCGCATCATGAAGTTCTTGGTATCCAGCACGATGCCCGCCAGCATGGCCTCCGCCTCGCCCCGCAGCAGATCGCTGGGCTCCACCAGGTATTGCAGCAGCTCCGTCACCAGCTCCGAGGCGGAGGAGGCGTAGGGCTCGTGGAAATTCAGCGCCGCGTTTTCAATGTAGGTGGACGCGCGGCGGTGGTGGTCGATCACCGCCACCCGGTTGCAGGCGTCCAGCAGCTGGCGGTTCTCCACCATGTCCGGACGGTTGGTATCCACCACCACCAGCAGGGCGCCCGGCTGGGCGTGGATAAAGGCGTCGGGGCCGCTGATGAACACGTCCTCATATTCCGGCAGCTCGCTGAGCTTCCGGACCAGGGGGCGGGCGTTGTTGCCCTCCATGTCGATGACGATCTGGGCTTTTTTCCCTTTTTTCCGGGCGGCGCAGCAGATGCCTGCCGCCGCGCCCACGGCGTCCATGTCCGCGTACTCGTGGCCCATGACGTAGACCTGCCCCGCGTCGGCGATCAGCTCGCCCAGGGCGTTGGCCATGACCCGGCTCTTGACCTTGGTCCGCTTCTCCGTGGACTTGGAGCGGCCTCCGTAGAACTGGAAGTCCAGGCTGTCCTTCACCACCGCCTGGTCGCCGCCCCGGCTGAGGGCCATTTCGATGGACTTCTCCGCCCAGCGGAAGGCCTCCTCATAGCTGCTGCAGTCCTTGCCCACGCCGATGGACAGGGAGGCGCTTACGCCGTCCTCGCTGACCACCTGGTGGATGGATTCCAGCACGGAGAATTTCTCCTCCACCATATGCTGAAACCAGTGCTCGTCACAGAGGAACAGGTTGCGGTCCCGGGTATATTTCAGCAGCAGCCCTCCCGACCCGCTGCCCCAGACGCTCAGCTGCTCGTCGATCCTGGCGCGGATGGCGCTTTTCGCCGCCTCGCTGCCGGCCTTCATCAGCTCCTCGTAGTTATCCACCACCAGCAGGCAGAGCACCGGCCGGGTCGCCTCATACAGCTCCTCGATCTGTTTGCTCTCGGTAACGTCGATGAAATAGGCGGTGACGACCTGCTCCTGACCGGCGATCTTGCTGGCCGCGCCGAATACGCGGCAGGTACGGCCGGCGATCTGGGTCAGCTCTCCGCTCCCTTCCCCCGCCGCGCCGCTCAAAAGATAGCTGTAATCAAAATCGGGGGCTATCTCGCCGATGCGCATGCTGAACACATCGTCCTGTCCGCCGGAGAGGCCGGCGAAGCCGTCGTTGGCCCAGATGATCTCCCCGTTGTCCGCCCGGAACACCACTACTGGCAGGGGCGTGTTGAGCATACTGTTTTTGCTGATGGAATCCGGTCCGCCGGCGATGGTCTCAATATACTGCATCACGTTGCGCCTGCGGCGCGCCCGCTGGCGGCGGTGGTAGACGTACAGCACCGCCATGGCAGCGGCCTCCACCGCCGCCAGCAGCGGCTGGACGGTTACGGTCAGGGCCACGAACAGGGCCAGACATAAAAAGTACAGCTGCAAATTCGGCTCGATCAGCCGGGACAGCTTTCTGTGCATAGCAGGCTCCCCTCTTCCCCCGGCCGCCTGACGCGGCCGCAAAACATAGGCCGGCATACCGCAAATAGGGTTTCGGCCGACAGATTTTCTGACTTGTCACAACAATAAATAATATTATAGCACAAACTGGAAGCTCTGACAAGGAAAGTTTCCCCACCGTTTGGATAAATGTATGGTAAAACGCGGTAGTCCTTGCATTTTCTCTCCGCTTCTTGTATAATACCCAACAGCGTAATGATTGAGGAGGAGGCAAACAGTGCAGATCATTGTAACCAACGGTCCCCTCTCCGAGAGAGAACAGGACGCCTATGTCCGTCAGATCACCAGGAAAATCCCCCCCAGCGCCATCGAAAAGCTCTATCTGGACGTCCACGAGGACTATGTGGACGTCCGCTATACCCTCCACCGCTATCGGGAACTGCGGAAGATGGGCGGCTACTGCATCAGCGAACCGGACACCTGGAACGGCGCCAAGCAGGCCGAACTCCGGGACATGGTGCCCCACCGGTTCGGGGAGGATGATTAAGTGAAGCGCAAGACGGCCGCGCGGCTGCTTCTGATATGCCTGCTCTGCCTGCTCTCCGCCTGCGGGAAGGCGGAACCGGCGGAGACGGCGTGGAGCGAGGCCCAGATGGCCCGGGCTGTCTGGGATTCCCAGGGCGGGGCGGAGGAAGCGGGTGCGCTTCTGTTTGGCGGCGGGGATTTTACCGCTTACATCTCCGAGTACTACCAAATACCGCCGGACAGCGTCCTGGGAGGCGCCATCCTCTACGCCGGGGGCGTCTCCGCCCAGGAGGTGGCCGTGCTGCGCCTGGCGGACGCGGAAGCTGCGGACGGAGCGGAGAAAGCGCTGCAGCGCTACATAAACGACCGGGCCGGGGCTTTTGCCGGCTACGCGCCGGAGCAGTACGCCATTGTGGAGAACTCCGGGACCGCCGGCCGCGGGCAGTACGCCGTACTGCTGATCTGTCCGGACCAGCGGGCGGCTCTGGACGCCTTTGCCGCCTGTTTTACCGCCGCTCCGCCGGCCGGGGAGCCCTCCTTCGCGTCCGCCGGCCAGCCCGACCCTCCCGCAAAGCCGGAAGCGGAGACTCCTCCGCCGCCGGAGGAGCCGGAACCGGCGGAAGAACCTGCTGCATCGGAAGAACCGCCTGCTCAGCCGCCGGACGAGTCCCCGGAGATCCCCCGGGAGGAGACGGAGCCGGAATCGGAGACTGTTCCCGAACCGGAGGCCGAACCGGAAGCCGAACCGGAACCCCGGCCTGAACCTGAGCCCGAACCCGAGCCGCAGGGCCCCTGGAGCTATGACCGGGAGCGCATTGTGAGCGCCTGGAGCAGCGGAAACCGGGACGGCCTGCGGGAGCAGGACCTGGACATTCTGGAGGTACTGGACGGCATCCCGGCTCTGACGGACGGGACGCTGTCGGACTATGAGCGGGAACTGGCCCTTCACGACTGGATGATCGACTGGGCGGAGTACGACCCCGGCGCTCTCAGCAACAACCCCCGGGGCGAGCCCCTGCCGGACAACGACAACCCCTACGGCTTCCTCACCGGGAGGAAGGGCATCTGCCGGGGCTACGCCTCCACCTTTCAGCTGCTGATGGAGCTGTCCGGCATTGAATGCGTGACGGTTGACGGCGCGTCCCACGCCGGCACGGCGGAGCACGCCTGGAACCTGGTGCGGCTGGACGGCGACTGGTACGCCGTGGACGCCACGTGGGATGATCCGGTGACCTCCGTCCCCGTCCTGCCCTTTGTGGCCCACATGTATTTCAATGTAACCAGCGAATTTCTCCGCCAGACCGACCACCAATGGGACGAAGCCGCCGTTCCGGAGGCGGAGGGGACCGCCCTGGTCTGGGTCTCCTGACAAATTGTCAGAAAAAATCTGCTTATTCACAGAACTTTTACTTGCGAAATAGGATACATTCGAGTATACTATAGTTTGTTGCCCCAAAACGGCGAATATGCCGGGGGCAGATCACAAAGGTTACCGCCGTCACTTTCCACTCTATCCGGCGGCAGAAAATTTTGGAAGGAATGAACAACACATGAGCGCATCCAGAGAAAAGAAAAAGCGCCAGGAGCTTCTGGCCAACGGCACCGTCGATCCCAAAGCGGCCCGTGAAGCGGAGAAGAAGGCCGCCGAGCGCAAGTCCAACATCCTCTATGGCACCATTGCCGCCGTTTTCGTCATCGTGACGGTGGCCCTGCTGGTCTACAATTCCGGCATTATCCAGCGCAATCAGACCGCCGTCACCATCGACGGGGAGAAGTACACTGTGGCTGAGACCAGCTACTACTACAATCAGGTTTACCAGAACTACGCCAGCTTCTACAGCGCCCTGGGCATGGACCCCACCGGTCTGAAGTCCCAGCCCTACGGGGATGACGGCTCCACCTATGACGATTTCTTCAAGGAGTCCGCCGTTGACAGCATGAAGTATATTCACGCCGCCGTCAAGGCCGCCAAAGCGGCAAACATCACCCTGGACAGCGATGACGAGGCCGATGTAAAGGCCAATCTGGACAGCATGAAGTCCGCCGCCGCCCAGTACGGCTACAGCTACGGCGCCTATGTGAAGGCGATGTACGGTTCCACCGTCACCGCTTCCGTGGTGGAGTCCTGCCTGCGGGACCAGATCCTGGCCAGCAAGTACGCCTCCCACTACAGCGACGAGAATTTTGTCTACACGGATGATGAAATTCTCGCTTATTACAATGAGCACAAGGACACCTATGATCTGATCGATGGCGCTTACGTCACCGTCAGCGGCGCTCCCGAGGCCAAGACCGACGACGAGGGCAACGCTATCGAGGCCACCGACGAGGAGAAGTCTGCCGCCATGGACGGCGCCAAGATGGCTGCCGACGAGATCCTGCATGCTTTCAATGCCGGTCAGAGTCTGGAGCAGTTGGCCGAGACCAAGGACATTCCTTACTCCACCACGATTTCCAGCGCCTCCACCGTATACGGCCAGTGGTTCTATGACGAGGCCCGCAAGGGCGGCGATGCCGACGTCATTGTGGACGAGGCCTCCAGCTGCTACTATGTGGCCGTGTTCAACAGCCGCGAGCGGGACAACGCGCTGGACTACAGCGTCCGCCACATCCTGGTGACGGCGGACAACCTGAATCTGGCCGATGGCGAGGAAGCCACCAACGAGCAGATCGAGGCCAAGGCCAACGAGATCCTGGCCTCCTGGGACGGCACCGAGGAAGGCTTCGCCAACCTGGCCAAGGCCAACTCTCAGGACGGCAACGCCGCTGAGGGCGGTATTTACGAGAACGTGCCCAAGGGCCAGATGGTCGCCGCCTTCCAGGACTGGTGCTATGAGGACGGCCGCCAGAGCGGCGACACCGGCATCGTCCAGACCAGCTACGGCTATCACATCATGTACTTCGTGGGCTACGGCAGCACCGAGTATTGGCACTACGCCTGCGAGAACGCTCTGCGCAGTGATGCCCAGAGCGCCTGGCAGACCGAACTCACCAACTCCGCCACCGCCGAGATCAACGAAAGCGGCATGAAGAACGTCGGCTGACATCCCCTTACTGCTGTGCGGCCCCGGAGGAGCTTACTCCGGGGCCGCTGGTTTTTGCGTTTTGGGCATACATACTTTTTCTTGAAAGTTAAAGGTATCAACCGCCAGAAGCCCTTGTATTGCAGCGGTTTCATGGGGTTAGGCAGTGATTGGTACACAAAAAGTACATAAGTAATTTATATTCGCCAGAATGACAAATCGTTGGTTTGCTGAGTGTTATCCAGGATAGATATACTTAATGGAGGTAATCATCATGTATTATTCTTATGTTATGGGAATTAGCGATAGAATCCTTGCTTTGAGAGACAGTGGTTTTATCATTGAGCAATTTGGTGACAATTATGGTGTCGCATTTCCGAAGGGAAAAGCTGATGAATGGGAACAATTTATAAGCCAATATTTAGAGTTAGGTTATTGGAATGAGTATCTTTCAGATGATGGGGTCATTTTCTTATTCCATCTTGAAGATGGGTTAAGGAGATATGTTGTAAAAGATTATAAGAATGATGAAGTCCTATCTTTGTGTGAAAATCTTTGCGAATGCAAATTCAATTCACTAAAGGATATGTTAAGGGAAAACCATTATTATTGTGATAAGATAGAACAATAACTTTCGGTTTATAGGAAAAATGTCAAACTGATATTTCCCTATACAAGGAACGTAGAGTACACAACTTTGTACACAATTGAATCTGTTTTTAGCCGCGTAAAATTGTATGCACAGAAGTAATTGAAACCTGGAAATGCTTGAAATTACACGACATTGAATAAGGCTAAACCAGTGTTCCTATAATTGAAAGAAAAAGTATCAAAAAGAACTTTTTTGGCGGAACTTTGTTCCGCCTGTCGGGTGCCGCGTTATGCGCTTTCTGCGGACCGGTAGTGCCCAGGCGCGAAGCGTCCGCTTCGCGCCGATAAGGGTGGTCTGAATTCGACCGTGCGGCTCACGCCGCACTGGGGGGGGCGCGCCTAAATCGCTGCCATTCTGACTTGTTGGCGATTTATTGGGAGGATTCATCAATGACGGAAAGATTTTTACGAAACGAGATGCTGCTGGGGCCCGCCGCCATGGAGAAGCTGGCCCGGTCCCACGTCTGCGTGGTAGGGCTGGGCGGCGTAGGGAGCTGGGCGGCGGAAGCGCTGGCCCGTGCCGGCGTGGGGGAACTGACCCTTATCGACCAGGACGAGTACGGCGAGAGCAACATCAACCGCCAGCTGGGCGCTCTGACCTCCACCATTGGCCGGCCCAAAGCCGAGGCCATGGCGGCGCGGGTTCTGGATGTCAACCCCGCCTGCGCTGTCCACCCCATTATCGGCAAGTACGACAGGGGGGACAACGGGCGATTCTGGGGGCCTTACGACCTTGTTGTGGACTGCATCGACCTGGTCGCCTGCAAGGTGGACCTGATCTGTCAGGCCATAGACCGGGAGATCCCGATTCTCTCCGCCCTGGGTACCGGCAACAAGCTGGACCCGTCCCTGCTGGAGGTGACGGACCTGTCCAAAACCTACGGCTGTCCTCTGGCCCGGGTCATGCGCCGGGAACTGGGCCGCCGGGGCGTGAAGCACCTGAAGGTCGTCTACAGCCCCGAGGAGCCGGCTTACTGCGCCCAGCTGGAGACCCCGCCGCCGGGACGGCGGAGCGTCCCCGGCAGCGTCCCCTGGGTGCCCCCGGTGGCCGGACTGCTCCTGGGCGGCGCGGCGGTGATGGAGCTTATCGGGGACCTGATCCCGGAAAAGGAAGACAATCACTCCCTGAAAGAGCATATGGAGGAAACGCCATGAACATCCGTCCTGCCTGTGAAAGTGACATTCCCCGTCTGGGAGACCTGCTGCTCCAGGTCTGCCGGGTCCACAACCAGGGCCGTCCCGACCTGTTCCGCGCCGGAGGCCGCAAATACGATGACGAAGAGCTGCGCGGGCTTCTGAAGGACCCCGACCGCCCCATCCTGGTGGCCGAGGATGAAACCGGCCGGGTCATTGGCTACGCCTTCTGCGTCTATCAGTATCATAGGAACGAAGGTTCCTTCAATGACATGACCACCCTTTATCTGGACGATCTCTGCGTGGACGAGGCCATCCGTGGCCGGCATGCGGGCCGCGCCCTCTATCAGGCGGTCCTGGATCTTGCCCGCCGCGCCGGCTGTTATAATGTCACCCTGAACGTCTGGAGCTGCAACGAAAGCGCCATGCGTTTTTACGAAAACTGCGGCCTCAAGCCCCAGAAGGTAGGCATGGAGGTCATTCTGTAAGAGCCGGTTCAGTACACGCTATACTATGCGAAAAAACAAAAAAGGAGCCTCCCCTATGAGCAAGAATTTCCACCGGGACTATGCAGACGCCGTAGGCCATTTCTGCCAGAGCATCCCGTCCACTTTAAAGGTCTCCCCGCAGGAGATCGACACCTATTTCCGGGCGTGTACTCTCTGCCTGTGGGCAGTAGGAGGCGGGCCCGGCGTCCTGAACGGCCGGGGCGGCGACGTAATCGGCATCAACCAGATTTACACCGACCGCCAGGTAAAATTTACAGCCGCCCAGTTTGAGAAAGCGGTCTCCTATTATCAGGCCAACCCCAATTACACGGTGGGGGTGCCGGATTTTTACAAAACGATAGTTCAGGCCGACGTACAGGCCGGGACCACCTACAGCCGCACCTTTGCCGAGGTACAGAAAAATCTTCTCATGCTCTGCGCCGCCTATGACGGGACCTTTTCTTTCGCCGAGAGCCGCAGGATCACCATGCTCTACAGCCAGCTGGTGGAGTGCTGCGACAAGGCCGGGGTCCCTGCGGCCCCCGCCACTCCCGGTCCGGAGGCTTATCTGGGCGGCGGTTCCGGCCCTTCCGCCGCGCCGTCCAGGGACGCCGGAAAAGAGCTCAACGACATCATGGACGAGTTCAGCAAGGTCCTTCACCGGGACAGCAGACGGAATATCTATGACGATTTCTTCGGCGCGCCCTCCGGGGACATCATTCAGCCGCCTGCGGCGTCTGAGCGACCGTCCCGGACGCCTTCCGGCGTGCCTGGCGACCCCATGGCTCCCTTGCCGGTAGCCGGAGGCCCGGAGGAGCCCGCGGGGCCGGAAGCCGCCTCCGGCAGTTCTGACCCATCCGGGGAGGAGGAGCCGGAACCGCCCAGGCCCACTCTGGAGGAGGCCATGGCGGAGTTGGACCAGCTGATTGGTCTGGACGCGGTGAAAAAGGACGTGGACAGCCTGGTCAATCTGGTCAAGGTCCGGAAGCTGCGCCAGGAGCGGGGAATGAAGACCCCGGACATGTCCTTCCATCTGGTGTTCTCCGGCAATCCCGGTACCGGCAAGACCACCGTGGCCCGCATTGTGGGCAAGGTCTACAGCGCGCTGGGCATCCTCTCCAAGGGGCATATGGTGGAGGTGGACCGTTCCGGCCTGGTGGCCGGGTACGTAGGCCAGACCGCCATCAAGACCAGGGAAGTGATTGAGAAGGCCCTGGGCGGCGTACTGTTTATCGACGAGGCATATACCCTGGCCCCGGAGAACGCTGACAAGGATTTCGGTCAGGAGTCCATTGACACCATTCTCAAGGCCATGGAGGACCACCGGGACGATTTTGTGGTCATCGTGGCGGGCTATGCCACCCTGATGCCCCGGTTTATCGACTCCAACCCCGGCCTGAAATCCCGGTTCAACAAGTACCTCTATTTCGAGGACTACAACGGGGACCAGCTCTTTGAGATCTTCCGGGGACGCGTGGAGCGCAACGACTACAAGCTGGACGCCGATGCCGAAGCGGCGGTAAAGGACCATCTTCAGGAGCTCTACGAGGACCGGGACGAGAACTTCGGCAACGCCCGGGATGTGCGCAATCTGTTTGAAAAGATCGTAGCCGCCCAGGCCGACCGGGTAGCCGGACTGGAGGACCCCACCGACGAGGACATCCGCACCATCACGGTAGAAGATCTGAAGGACCTGATGGACGTTCCCCTGCGGCCCGCGCCGGAGGAGGAAAAGGAAGCTGACGCTTCGGCTGACCCAAATCCCGAGGAAGAGCCATGATACGTAAAACCCGGAAGGGGTCCCGGCAGATGCCGGGACCCCTTCCGGGTTGGTAATCATTCATTCAGGATCTATGGCTGTCAAATCGCGGGAGAAACGCGACAGGACACGGGGTTATTGCCGGGTTTTATACCCGTTCTTCCGCGCCGGGTGGCGCGTACAAGTGTTTTCGCAGAGCGAAAACCTTGGAATTGGCCGGATTTATTCCGGACAATTCGAGTTAAATTTCAGGGGCCCCCGAAACGTGAGCGTCGCTCACGTTTTGGGGATGGCAGTAGGGGGCGTTGGCGCAGCCCTTGCAGCCGCACCCGCAGCCGCCTTTGCCGGTTTTCTTTTCCCTGACCATCTGCCCGATCACAGCGGCAACGATCAGGATCAGGACCAGCGTCACCACGATATAGCCCATATGGGATACGATGTAAGCCAGCATAGGAGGATCATCCTTTCCTTTACACCTTGACAGCAGAGCGGTCATTGAGGCGAACCGCGCCGCTGCTCTCCTTATAGGGCCGGAACAGCAGATACAGCAGGCCGGCCAGCAGAGCGATGGCAATGACGGTGAACACGCCGAAGGGAGCCTCGCCGGTGATGATGCCGCCGATCTGGTAGACGATCATGGCGATGACATACGCGAAACCGCACATGTAGCCGATAGCGCCCAGAGTCCATTTGGCGCTGTTCATTTCCCGCTTGATAGCGCCCATGGCGGCGAAGCAGGGAGCGCAGAGGAGGTTGAAGATCATAAAGCTGTAGGCGGTAATGGCGGAGAAGTCGGCGGCCACCATGGTCCACAGGGGCGTGCTGTCCTCGATCAGGTCGATGTCGCCCGCGTAGTGGTACAGGACGCCGAAGGTATCCACCACGTTCTCCTTGGCGATCAGGCCGGTGAAGGAAGCCACTGTGGCCTTCCAGGCCATGTCGCCCTTCCAGCCCAGGGGGTAGAAGATCCAGGCCAGCGCGCTGCCGATAGAGGCCAGGATGGAGTCGTTGTTGTCCTCCACCAAGCCGAAGCCGTCGGAGGTGAAGCCGAAGCCCTGGAGGAACCACAGCACGATGGAGCTGAGCAGGATCACGGTGCCGGCCCGCTTGATGAAGCTCCAGCCCCGCTCCCAGGTGCCCCGCAGCACGTTGCCGGGGTTGGGGGCATGGTAGGGAGGCAGCTCCATGACGAAGGGCGCGGGATCACCGGCGAACATTTTGAACTTCTTGAGCATGATGCCGGAGACGATCACCGCCGCCACGCCGATGAAGTAGGCGGAGGTAGCGACCCACCAGGCCCCGCCGAACAGCGCCCCGGCGAACAGGCCGATGATGGGCATTTTCGCGCCGCAGGGCATAAAGCCGGTGGTCATGATGGTCATTTTCCGGTCACGGTCCTGCTCGATGGTACGGGAGGCCATGATGCCGGGAACGCCGCAGCCGGTAGCCACCAGCATGGGGATGAAGCTCTTGCCGGAGAGGCCGAAACGGCGGAAGATGCGGTCCATGATGAAGGCGATCCGGGCCATGTAGCCCACATCCTCCAGGATGCACAGCAGCAGGAACAGCACCAGCATCTGGGGCACGAAGCCCAGCACCGCGCCCACGCCGGCCACAATGCCGTCCTGAATCAGGCCGTACAGCCAGCTTTCCTCAGCCACGCCCAGCACGCCCAGGATGGTGTCAAACAGGCCGGGGACCCACTCGCCGAAGAGCACGTCATTGGCCCAGTCGGTGGCCATGGTGCCGATGGAGATGGCCCAGCCGCCCATGGAGATGGCATACACCAGCGCCATGACCACCACGAAGATGGGCAGGGCCAGGACGCGGTTGGTGACGATCTGGTCGATTTTGTCGGAGACGGTCAGCTTGCCCGCGCTCCTGCGCTTATAGCAGCTGCCGATGATGGAGCCGATCCAGTTGTAGCGCTCCGCGGTGATGATGCTCTCGGCGTCGTCGTCCAATTCGTTCTCGCAGGAGACGATATCGCCCTCGATGTGGTCCACGATCTCCCGGCTGAGGTTCAGCTGCTCCCGGACCTTCTCGTCCCGCTCAAAGAGCTTGATGGCGTACCAGCGCTGCTGCTCGTCGGGGAGGTCATGCAGGGTCAGCTCCTCGATATGGGCCAGGGCGTGCTCCACGGTGCCGGAGAAGCGGTGGGGCGGGGCGGAAGCCTTCTTACCGGCCACGGCGGCGGCCCGCCCGGCGGCTTCCATCACGCCGTCGCCCTTGATGGCGGAGATTTCCACCACCTCGCAGCCCAGGGTACTGGCCAGCTTCTTGGTATCCAGCTTGTCGCCGTTCCTGCGGATGACGTCCATCATGTTCACGGCCACCACCACGGGGATGCCCAGTTCCATCAGCTGGGTGGTCAGGTACAGGTTGCGCTCCAGGTTGGTGCCGTCGATGATGTTCAGGATGGCGTCGGGACGCTCCCGGACCAGATAATTCCGGGCTACGACCTCTTCCAGCGTATAGGGGGACAGGGAGTAGATGCCGGGCAGGTCGGTGATGGTCACGTCCTTGCGGCCCTTCAGCGTACCTTCTTTTTTCTCCACGGTGACGCCGGGCCAGTTGCCTACGTATTGGTTGGTGCCCGTCAGGGCGTTGAACAGCGTAGTTTTGCCCGTATTGGGGTTGCCCGCCAGGGCAATCTTGATGCTCATGGGAAATTTCTCCTTCCATAACATAGTCGGAACTATGAATTAGTAGTTGCTAACCATAGGGCTTTTGCAAGGGCGCACATCGTGCGCCCTTAAAGGGTGTGCCAGTTTTTTTACTGCACCTCGATCATTTCCGCGTCCGCTTTCCGCAGGCTCAGCTCATAGCCCCGGACGGTGACCTCCACCGGATCGCCCAGGGGAGCCACTTTGCGCACGTAGATATCCACGCCCTTGGTGATGCCCATATCCATAATACGGCGCTTCACCGCGCCCTCGCCGTGGAGCTTCACCACCTGGACGGTGGAGCCGATTCTGGCGTTTCTCAGCGTTTCCATGTTCTCCTGCTCCTTTCCAACAACGTTCAAACCATGATTTTCGCGGCCATATCGCTGTTGACCGCCACGCGGGCTCCTTTGACCTCCACGATCACGTTCCCGCCGATCCGGGAGATCACCGAAATCCGTCCCCCGGCTACAAAGCCCAGATTTTCCAGAAACTGCCGGGTCTCCGGTCTGCCGCCCACTTTTTTGATCAGGCTGCTCTCTCCCGGCTGCGCCATTGTCAACGGCATCACAGTCCGCCTCCTATAAGTAGTGATAGCTTACTTTCATTAGCTTTACCTAACTTTCAAACATAAGTTAGCACATACTAATTGAAATGTCAAGCTAATTCCTACAAGTTTTTCGGATTTGTGGAAAGTGCGCAAAAGGGCGGGCCGGTATGGCCTGCCCTTTTGACGGATATTGGGATTATTCTTCCGGCGGCGGGGTCAGGTGGGCCTCGCTCCACGCCAGCATACCGTGGAGGATGGGGGCGAAGCTCTCCCCCATGTCTGTAAGGCTATATTCCACCCGGGGCGGGATCTCCTGATAGATCTCCCGGTGGAGGAAGCCGTCCCGCTCCAGTTCCCGCAGGGATTTGGTCAGGCTGGACTGGGTGATGCCATCCAGCCGCCGCATCAGTTCCCCGAACCGCTGGATCCGGTAGACCGTGACGTACCAGAGGATCATGATCTTCCATTTACCGCCCAGCGCGCTTTGCAGGCGGCTCATGGGGACGCACCGCGCCAGCATCTCCGGCGCCGTAAATTTGTTTTCCGGCATGTCCGCACACCGTCCTTTCAGGAAAAGTATATACCGCATGGCGTCAAAACGCAAACCTGTTTTCCCTGCCGGTGCAAAAAAGTGGACTATTACCAAATAAATTGCGTACTTGAAAAGCGGCGGACGGCGGGCTACTATCAGAGCGTCCCGCAAAATCACCTATCCACGAAAGGAGCGTCCCTATGCACTTCACCGGAACCATCTGGCGGCCGCCCTATGAGAGCGGGTCGCTGCTCATTGAGGCCACGGCGGGCTGTACCCACCACCGCTGCAAATTCTGCACCTTATATGACGATCTGCCCTTCTCTTTCCGCATGTCGCCTCTGGAGGATATTGAGGCCGATTTGCAGGAGGCGCAGCTGTACCAGACCGGCCCTCTGGAGCGGCTGGGGCTGCGTTTGCAGGGACTGGGGGAACCCCAGGGACCCCGCCGGGCGTTCCTGACGGGGGCCAATCCCTTTATTTTGAAAACGGAGCGGCTGGAGCGGATCGCGGCGTTGATCCGGACCTATTTTCCACGGTGTGAGACCATCGGCTGCTTTGCCCGGATCACGGACATAACTGCAAAGACCGATCAGGAACTGGTCCGTCTGGCGCGGGCCGGGTACGACGGCGTCACCATCGGCGTAGAGACTGGGGACGGCGAGCCGCTGGCCTTTATGGACAAGGGGTACGGGCCGGAGGACATTCTGACCCAGACCCGGCGGCTGGACGGGGCGGGCATCGGGTACCACTTTTTCTATCTGGCGGGCATCGCCGGGGCGGGAAAGGGCGGAGCAAGCGCCGTCCGCTCCGCGGAGATTTTCAACCGGACCCATCCGGGGCGGGTCGGTTCCTCCATGCTGACAATCTTCCCGGAGTCGCGGCTGTATCAGGAAATCCTCGCCGGGAACTGGCGGGAGGCCGGGGAGCGGGAGAAGCTGGAGGAAGTCCGTACCCTGGTGGAGCATCTGGAAATCCCTGTGATCTTCGCCGCTCTGGGCGCGTCCAACGCCGTCAATCTGGAGGGCCGTCTGCCGGAGGAGCGGGACATGCTTATCAATGAATTAAGCGGAGTGATTTCCCATTGCAGCGAGCAGGAGCTGCGCCGCTACCGGGAGCAGCTTCCCCACCTGTAAGCAAAACGGTCCCCCGGCGTTCATGCCGGGGGACCTGCTTTTATATTATTCGCGGACTTCCCGCTCGAAGATCAGATCCATGGACTTGATCCCGCCGTTGCTGGTGAAGCTCAGGGGCACATAGCCCACATACCGCCAGCCGTCCCGGGCCTCCCGGTCGATCACTTCCCGGTGGGCCCCCGAACCGTTGTCGATCCAGAAGCCGCCGCCGGTGTAGAGCTCAACATACTGATATTCGTACATTGCCACCCTCCATCAATATTCTTCCGCCCTCTGCGTCTCGCGTCATTGGGCCTTTGGCCCAGCGACCGCTCGGGCAGCCTGTCGGTCGCCTAGCAGAGCTTGGCCCCCGCAGGAATCCTGTCGTCCACCATCAGCAGGTTCAGGCACTCCTCGCCCTTCTCGGTGTGGACGGCGGAGATCAGCATACCCTGGCTCTCCTGGCCCATCATCTTCCGGGGGGGCAGGTTCACGATAGCGACCAGCGTCTTGCCGATCAGGTCCTCGGGGGCGTACCATTTGGCGATGCCGGAGAGGATCTGGCGGTCCGTGCCGGTGCCGTCGTCCAGGGTGAATTTCAGCAGCTTGTCGGACTTCTTCACCCGCTGGCAGTCCTTCACCTTCACGGCGCGGAAATCGGACTTGCAGAAGGTGTCGAAGTCCACCTTTTCCTCGCTCTGGGGCTCGATCTCAATGGCGGGCAGGGCGGCCCTTTTGGCCTCCTCCATGAGGCGGTCCAGCTCTTCCAGCTCTTTTGCCATATCAATGCGGGGGAACAGGTTCTCGCCCTTGTGGACCTCCACGTCCGCGGGCAGTACGCCCCAGTTCGCGGCGCTGTCCCAGGTCTGTACGGCGATGCCCGCGCCGGTCTGGGCAAAAATCTTCTCGCAGCTTTCCGGCATAAACGGAGTCAGCAGAACCGTGCAGACACGGACGGTCTCCAGCAGATTATACAGCACCGTGGCAAGGCGGGCGCCGTTGGCGTCCATATCCTTCGCCAGCGCCCAGGGGGCGTTCTCATCGATATACTTGTTTGCCCGCTGGATGACCTTAAAGATCTCCTCCAGAGCGTTCTGGAACTGGAACTTCTCCATCTGCTCCTCGTACCGGGCGCGGAGGCCGGTGACCATGGAAACCAGGCTGTCGTCCAGTTCCGGGTTGGGCTGATGTGCCCCGGGCAGCTTGCCGCCAAAATATTTCTCCGCCATGGCGGTGGTGCGGCTGACCAGGTTGCCCAGGTCGTTGGCAAGGTCGGTGTTGATGGTCTGGATCAGCAGCTCGTTGGTAAAGTTGCCGTCGGAGCCGAAGGGGAAGGTCCGCAGCACGAAGAACCGCAGGGCGTCCACGCCGTAGCGCTCGCTGAGCTGGTAGGGGTCCACCACGTTGCCCTTGGACTTGCTCATCTTATCGCCGTTGAAGTTGAGCCAGCCGTGACCGTACACCTTCTTGGGCAGTGGCAGGTCCATGCTCATGAGCATAGCGGGCCAGATAATGGAGTGGAACCGGACGATCTCCTTGCCCACAAAATGCACGTCGGCGGGCCAGAATTTCTCCAGGTCGTGGTGCTCATCATTCATATAACCCAGGGCGGTCATGTAGTTGAACAGCGCGTCGATCCACACATAGACCACATGGCCCGGGTCAAAGTCCACCGGCACGCCCCAAGTAAAGCTGGTCCGGGAGACACACAGGTCCTCCAGGCCGGGCTTGATGAAGTTGTTGACCATCTCATGGACGCGGCTGCGGGGCTCCAGGAAATCGGTATCCTCCAGCAGATGCCGGACCCGGTCCGCGTACTTGCTGAGGCGGAAGAAGTACGCCTCTTCCTCCGCGTCCACCACCTCGCGGCCGCAGTCGGGGCACTTGCCGTCCTTGAGCTGGCTCTCGGTCCAGAAGCTCTCGCAGGGCTTGCAGTATTTGCCCTTGTAGGTGCCCTTGTAGATGTCGCCGTTGTCGTACATCTTCTTGAAGATTTTCTGGATAGAAGCAACATGATACTCGTCCGTGGTGCGGATAAAGCGGTCGTTGGAGATATTCATCAGCTTCCACAGGTCCAGTACGCCCTTGGGGCCCTCCACGATGTTGTCCACATACTCCTTGGGGGTTACTCCGGCCTCCCTGGCCTTGTCCTCGATCTTCTGGCCGTGCTCGTCGGTGCCGGTGAGGAACATCACGTCATAGCCGCACAGGCGCTTATACCGGGCCATGGCGTCGGTGGCCACGGTGCAGTAGGCGTGGCCGATATGGAGCTTGTCCGAGGGGTAATAGATGGGGGTGGTAATATAAAAGTGTTTGTTGTCCATTGATGGTCAATCCTCCAGGGTTTTCTGTAAATTGTCTAACAGTTCTTCTGCCTTTGCCTTTTTCTTTTCAGGATCGGTCTCATCCAACATATCCTTAATGAATGCCAGAAGGAAGCGAATATAACTCTTGAACTGGCTGTCAGTCATTCCCATAGCAGCGACCTCCTTTTTTTCATAGTATACCCAATGTACCACAAATTCCCACCCTTTACAAGGGGCAGGCGGCTCCAGCCGTCAAAATTTTGTTCCAACCCCTGAAAAACCGGGTCTGTCCCCGCCTGCTCCCGCATAGGCTTGTCAGAGAGGAGTGAGGCCGGATGGAACGGTTGCCGCTGTACTGCCGTGGGGAGTGCTGGGGAGAGGTGACGCTGGCCCTCTGGGGCCCCAACGGGGCCCGGACGGAGATCATCGCGTCCATGGACGACCCCGGCGACGGGCTGTACCGGGCTTTTCTGCTGGGGGAGCGGGGAGAAATGCCCTTAGGGGTGCTGGCCCCGGAGGGGGGACGGCTGGCGGTGTGCCGGAGGGTCTATCACCGGGACATGGCGCCTCTGGGAAAGGTTTTGCAGGGGGAGGCGCGGCAATCCTTCCGCTTTGAGGAGGCAGCGGTCTGCTGGCGGGAGACGTGCTGTCCCGCCCAGCTGTTCCAGGGCCGCTTTCTCCGGGAGCGGCTGCGGCCCATAGGCCGCGCCTGGTGGCGGCGGGAGGGGAATCTCCTGCTGCTGGCCCTGCCGGTGGAGGCGGGGAGGCCGTTCCCATTGGAGGCTCTGTTCTGTCTGGGGCGGATGGAGCGCGTGGAGGGGCAGCGGTGCGTGGTCTACGCCTTCCGGGAGGAGGAGCCTGTGCTGCTGTAAGTTGGAAAAATTTTAAAAACCGGGTATCCTTCGCAAAAAATTTGTGGTACAATGGCAAAAAGTAAATTTTTAAAGGAGGGCCCAGCCATGAAATGTCCCTATTGCGGTTACAAGGAGAGTAAGGTCGTAGACAGCCGTCCCGCCGATGAGGGCAACAGCATCCGCCGCCGCCGGGAGTGCCTTGCCTGCGAGAAGCGGTTCACCACCTATGAGACCATGGAGTCCCTGCCCATGGTGGTCATCAAGAAGGACGGGAGCCGCCAGAGCTTTGACCGCAACAAGGTGCTGGGCAGTATGCTGCGGGCCTGCGAGAAGCGGACGGTGTCCATGGCGGACCTGGAGCGGATGACCGACGAGATCGAGCAGAACCTGCAAAACAACCTGGAGCGGGAGATCCCCACCGAACTGGTAGGGGAGCAGGTGATGGACAAGCTGCGGGACGTGGACGAGGTAGCCTACGTCCGCTTCGCGTCCGTTTACCGGCAGTTCAAGGACATCCACACCTTCATGTCCGAGCTGTCCAAGCTGCTGGAGGAGAAGACCTAAAGGAGAACTCGTCCAATCAAAAAGGTGCCCGGCGAGTATGATTCGCCGGGCACAGTGGCTTATGTTCGGGTCAGCAGCCAGCCGGGTATCTCATCCTCGGACGGCGCATCGTCCGGGACTTCTTCCATTTCCGGCTGGACGGGCTCTTCAGGCGGCTCGTCCTCCGCGGGCTTGTCCACAGCGTCTGAGGCAGGCTCCTCCGGGACATAGCAGCGGACATAGTACGTCATGACCGCCTCCGCGGCGTTTTCCGCGGCTCTGGCACGGCAGTCCACCCGGTACAGCCCGGGAAGATCGAACAGATACTCCGTCTGGCAGACGTCCGCGTTTTCCGCAAAGGCCGCCTGCTCCGCCTTCCCGCCCGGAGGCGTGACGGTAATGGACATCCGCCGCTGGATTCCATCGGCCCAGGCGGTCAGGTTCCCGGTCTCTCCGGCGGCCACGGGCTGGAGCCTCGCCGCCCGGAGAGGACTGGCGGTCCCGCCGGTGCGCAGATACCGGGGGATATATACCTTGATCGGCCCGGTGTAGACGTCGCCCAGCTTCACGTTGGTCACGTCTCTGGTGTGGCCGCAGTACCAGATCTCACTGCGGCTGGTGCCGGTGGCGGCGGTAAAGATGATGGCGTGGGAGTATTGCCCGCCGCTGCCGTTCACATGGGCGGCGGCCCCCACCAGCTCCTCCGCCGTTACGGCGGAGAGGGGGCTTCCCTCGCCCACGTTCAGAACGGAGGCATACATCCCCGCGTCCCCGGCGGCGTTGGAGCCGCCGGAGCCGGAAGCGTCCCGGCTGCCGGTCAGGTACTGGCGGAAGGACTGGCAGCTGATCCAGGCATAGTTGAACTTCCCGCCGGAGGCGGGACGGCCAAACCACTGATTGCTTCCCGCGTTGTCCATGGGCAGGCTGTGATAGGCGATGGACCCGCTGTCCTGACTGCCGCCGAAGCCCGCCCACATGCACTGGGAGGCGAAATTCTGGCAGTCGCCGCCCTCTCCGGCGTAGCCGAAGAACTGCGTGTTATAGAAATCCTTCCGCTCCCCGCCGGCTGTCCGGCGGGAGTAGGTATAGGCGTAGGCGGCGGCGTCCGCGCCGCTGTATTCGATCCAGTTTCCGGCCCCGGGCGTCTGGCCGGTAAAGGTAAGCGTACAGTTTTCCGTCTCCAGCTGTTTGGCGAACGCCTCCAGGGCGGCGTCCACGTCCAGCGTTCCGCTGTTCTTATAGGTCTTGTCAAACTGACTGCCGTCCGTAAGGTCCGCCACCAGCCAGCGCCTGCCCAGCCTTACCAGCCGGACGGTGAACCCGGTCTCATAGACCGAGGGCTGTTCGCTGTCCGTGTAGCGGAATTCCGCTGTGGACGTGACGGAGGCGCGGCAGGTGTTGTCCTCGGTCTCCAGTTCCTCCAGGGTGTAGTGCAGCTGCAAATTTTCCCGGTAAATTCCCTGAAGCTGCCGCATACCGGCGTAGTACGCCGCTTTTTTCTCCAGATAGGCAATATTCTCCCGCAGCTGGGCCAGGGTCAGGTCCTTTTTGGCGACCCGGAAGACGGCGTTTTCCGTTCCCTCCGGCAGGACCAGATACGGGTCTGCCACGGTATTGGCGCGGAGGTCCCGGGCCTCATACAGCAGGGACGCCTCCTGATAGTTCCGCAGGAACGACAGCGCGGCGGAGCGGATCGCCGCCTCATCCGCCCCGGCGGAGGAAGCGGACGCGCCTGTCCCCAGAATGGCCAGGGTCAATATACAAAAAACCGCCAGACGGGCAAGCACACGTCCCGTCCGGCGCGTGATATCCTGCATAAGCAATACCCCCTTTTTTTAGATATCGGTCAAAAAAACATTATCCATAAGAGCGGCGTTGGAATTTTGTCCGTCGCCGGAAAGGAGCCGCAACATATGCAGTATCGGAAAGACAAAAAAGGAAACGACGTCTCCCTGCTGGGCTATGGCTGCATGCGCTTTACCCGCAAGGGGAGCGGCATCGACATTGACAAGGCGGAGCGGGAGGTCATGGCCGCCATCCGGGGCGGCGTGAACTATCTGGACACCGCCTACATCTACCCCGGCAGCGAGGCGGCGGTGGGAGAGATCCTGCGCCGCGGCCGCTGCCGGGATCAGGTGTACCTGGCCACCAAGCTGCCCCACTATATGATCAAGTCCATGGACGGCGTGGAGAAAATTTTCCGGGAGGAGCTGCGCCGCCTGGGGACGGATCACATCGACTACTACCTCATGCACATGCTCACGGACGCCGCCACCTGGGAGAAGCTGAAGAAGCTGGGCATGGAGGAGTGGATTGCCGGGAAGCTGAAGACCGGGGAGATCCGGAACATCGGTTTTTCCTACCACGGCAGCGCCCCCATGTTCAAGCAGCTGGTAGACGCCTATGACTGGGATTTCTGCCAGATCCAGTACAACTACATGGATGAAACCTCCCAGGCTGGGGTGGAGGGCCTGCGGTACGCCCACGGCAAGGGCCTGCCGGTGATCATCATGGAGCCTCTCCGGGGCGGGCGGCTGGTAGACCTGCTGCCGGAGACGGCCAAGGAGCTGTTCCGGAAGGACCCCGAGGGCCGCACTCCCGCCGCGCTTGCCTTCAAGTGGCTCTACGACCAGCCGGAGGTGACCTGCGTCCTGTCCGGCATGAGCTCCATGGAGATGGTGGAGCGGAATATGGCCGTGGCCTCCGCCTGCCGGCCCGGGTGCATGACGGATTCCGACCGGGAGCTTCTGGAGCGGGTGCGGGAGGAGATCCGCCGCTGCGTGAAGGTGGGCTGCACCGGCTGCGGCTATTGTATGCCCTGCCCCAAGGGGGTGGACATCCCCGGGACCTTCCGGTGCTACAACGCCATGTATTCCGAGGGCAAGTCCTCCGGACGCCGGGATTACCTCCAATGCACCGCCATGCGGAAGGATACCAGCAGCGCCTCCCAGTGCGTCGGCTGCGGCAAATGCGAAGCCCACTGCCCCCAGCAGCTTCCCATCCGCCAGCTGCTGAAAACCGCCGCCGGGGAACTGGAGACCATCTCCTACAAGGCGGCAAAGTGGGGAGTCCGGACCTTCAAGCTTTGGTAATACCCCCGCCATATGACCGGCAGCCCTGCCCTGATGCAGTCAGGACAGGGCTGCGCAATATTTTATTATTTCCGAATTTAAAATTCGGAAATAATATATTTTGATTTAAGCCGTTTTGCTCGCCGCCGTAAACGACGGCAACCGCAAAACATGGCATATATTACTTCCGACCTTTCGGTTCGGAAGTAATATTTCTCACACCCGGCACATTTCCGTCCCTGTTTTCGTCTATGTAAACGAAAGAGGTGATTCACATTAACAAAAGACTTCTGTCCTTGTACAGCCTCACCCACTTCTGGGTGGACCTGAGCTGCGCGTTCCTGGTGTTCCGGACCATGGCGGACAGCCCGGACTTCGCCCTGTGCCTGCTGCTGTACAACTTCTGCGCCTTCGCCCTGCAAATGCCCTTCGGCCTGCTGGCCGACCGGCTGAACCGGAACGGGGCCGCGGCGGCGTCCGGCTGCGCCCTGATCGCGCTGGCATATCTGCTTCCCCCGCCTGTCCTCGCCGCCGTGACGGCGGGCGCCGGCAACGCCCTGTTCCATCTGGGCGGCGGCATCGACGTGCTCAATGAAAGCCGGGACCGCGCCTGGGCGCTGGGGATCTTTGTTTCTCCCGGCGCGCTGGGACTGTTTATCGGCACCCTGTGGGGCAAGGCCCTGTCGCCCGCCCTGTGGCTGGCCCCGGCGGGCCTGCTGGCGCTGGCGGCGGTCATTCTGTGGCTGTGCCGCAAATGCTTCGGCTCCCTGCGTTCCCGCAACGCGGCGGTAGACGTCACCGCCCCCGGCGGATACGGCGCGCTCCTGCCGCTGTTCCTGGTAGTGGTCCTGCGCTCCTATATGGGCATGAATCAGGCTTTTGCCTGGAAAGCGGAGTGGGCCATCGCGCTGACGCTGGCCCTGGTTCTGGGCAAAACCGCCGGCGGCTTCGCCATGGACGCGCTGGGCGGCAAAAAAGCTTCTGTCTGTACCCTCGCCCTTGCGGCGGCGCTGTACCTGTTCTCCGCGCTGCCTCTGCCGGGGATTCTGGCGGTGTTTCTGTTCAACATGACCATGCCCATCACTCTGTGGGCGGCGGCAAAAACCATGCCGGGCGCAAAGGGCTTCACCTTCGGCCTTCTGACCTTCGCCTTGTTTCTGGGTTTCCTGCCGTCCTTTATGGGCTGGCCCAGTCTGCTGACGGGACCGGTATCCTACGCAGTCGTTGCGGCGGTAAGCCTGCTCCTGCTGTGGTTCCCGCTGAGAAAGGAGGTTTCCCATGCTGACGGTCCTGGCGGTGTCGCTGCTGCTGACGCTGGTATTTGAGGAGGGCTTCGCCCTGGCCTGGGGCCTCCGGGGCAGGCGGGAGCTGGGGCTGGTAGCTCTGGTGAACATCCTGACCAACCCGGCCGTAGTGCTGCTGTACTATACGGCGGCGGGCCCCCTGCATTGGAACGCGATCCCCGTGACCGTTGTCCTGGAAGCGTCCGCCATCCTGGTGGAGTGGCTCTGCTACCGTGCCTTCTCAGAGCAGGTAAAGCGCCCGTTCCTTTTCGCCCTGCTGATCAATCTGTTTTCCTATGGCGCGGGATGCGTCATCAATCTGCTGTAAACGGAGGAACCGCAATGAAAAAACTTCTCACCCTGTCCATGGCCCTTCTGACGGCCCTGTCCCTGACCGCCGTAGCCCGCGCGGATGTGATTGCCGGGCCGGCAGTGGGCTCCTTTCTGTACACAATGTACTTCCTGCCCTACATCCTGGTGGCTGTGGTGGCAGTGGTTACCATCTGCCTGCTGATAAAATTCTGGAAAAAGAAAAAATGAGGGATCGAAAAATGAAACGCTTTTTAACTTTTGTCCTGACTCTGACCATGCTTTTTACCCTGACCGCCCCCGCCTTCGCGGACATCATGTGGGAACCTGACAACAACAGCTTTTATAACCGGCACCGGAACCAGTGCGAATATGAAAACCGGAGCTACTGCGCCAACGGAAAAGAGGGCTTCGTCACCGCGTGGGACGCGCCCGGCGGCAGTCTGGTCATCGATCAGTACGAGAACGGGGAGAAGCTGTGGGTCTACTACATCTACGAAAACTGGGGACTGATCAGCCGCTGGGATGGCGGCAAAGAGGCCTCCGGCTGGATTTCCCTGTCGGACCTGGCGCTGGTGTACGACTATATCAGCTTTGAGGAGGAATACGGGGACCGGATCACGCCCTATAACGGCGAGTTCGCGGATTACGACGGAGACGCTGAAACGGTCAATTTCTACGAGTACCCCGGCGCGCCGGGGATCAACCAATCCTGGGATACCGGCGGCGAATGGCACGTACTGGATAATCTGACCGGCACGGCGGACAGCCCCAGTTATATCAGCAGCATCTTTATAGACGAAAACGGCCTCACCTGGGGATTTATCGTCTACATGTACGGCCATATGAACAGCTGGTTCTGCCTGGATGAGCCGGACGGCACAGATTTCCCCGTCCGGGAGGTCTCTACGCCGCAGCTGACCCCGGCCCAGTCCCCCACTCTGCCCACCCGGTCCTATATCCCCTACATCCTGGTAGCGGCGGTGGTGATCGTCACCGGCGGCGTGCTGGTTTACTTTTATGGCAGGAAACGGAAATCGACAGATTGACCTCTTGCACATCGCCCCGCTTTCGGTTACAATGAGGAAGACTTTGAGCCGAGGTGACGACCGTGAAAAAAGAGTACAAGCCCCTGGGTCTGTATATTCATATCCCTTTCTGCAAGAGCAAGTGCATCTACTGCGACTTCTACTCCCTGCCCCATGCTGAGGAGCGGATGGACCGCTACACCGCCGTTCTGTGCCGCCAGCTGGCGGAGATCGCCCCGCGGACCGCCGCCCACGAGGCGGACACGGTCTATTTCGGCGGCGGCACGCCCTCCTGGCTGGGGGAGAAGCGCCTGCGGCAGATCCTGAAGACGGTGGAAAAGCACTACCGCGTCGCCAGGAACGCGGAGATCACCCTGGAGGCCAATCCCGACAGCGCCGGGGACTGGAAAGCCCTCCGGACGCTGCGCCGGGCGGGCTTCAACCGCATCTCCCTGGGAGTGCAGTCCGCCGACGACACGCAGCTGCAAACCTTGGGCCGTCCCCACACCTTCGCCCAGGCGGGGGAAGCGGTCTCCGCCGCCAGAAGGGCCAAGATCAAAAACGTCTCTCTGGATCTGATTTACGGCCTCCCCGGCCAGACTATGGAAAGCTGGCAGGACACCGTGGAAAAGGCCGCCGCCCTCGCTCCGGAGCACCTGAGCTGCTACGGGCTGAAGGTGGAGGAGGGCACCCCGCTCTGGACCATGCAGTCCGGCATGGACCTGCCGGACGACGATTTGCAGGCGGATATGTATCTCTGGACGGTGGACCGTCTGGCGGAACTGGGCTACCAGCAGTATGAGATTTCCAACTTTGCCAAACCGGGCTTTGAATCCCGGCATAATCTGAAATACTGGACCCTGGGCGAATACGCCGGTTTCGGTCCCGGCGCTCACTCCGACCTGGGGGACGTGCGTTATGCCTACGTCCGCGATCTGGACGCCTACTGCGCCGGCGTGGAGGGCCAGGGAGACATTCTGTCCGAAAATGACCGGATTCCCCCCCGGGAGCGGGATATTGAGTACGTGATGCTGGGCCTGCGGATCACCCGCGGGCTCTCCCGGCAGGAGTTCGAGTACAGGTTCCGCCTGCCCTTCGCTCCCATTCAGGAGGTGCTGGAGCGGTTTGAAAAAACCGGCCATGCCGCTCTTTACGGAGGCCGGTGGCGGCTGACTCCGGCGGGATTTCTGCTGTCCAATCAGATCATCGGCCAGTGCCTGGAGGCCCTGGCGGGAGAAAAGCTGCGGCGGGAGGAAGCCGCCGCAAAACACGATTACCGGGTGCGTTGAGCACCCGGTAATCGTGTTTTGCGGGGTATCTGCCCCATCTCACATAAAATTCTCCTGCACGCTCTCATAATACGCCAGATCGCACATGGTCCGATAGGGCGTCAGCCAGATATTCAGCAGGCCAAACGTCATATTTGCCAGGATGTTCCATCCCAGAAAGCTCAGGTCCAGCACGAACAGCTGCCACTTCATTCCGCTCGTCTGCCGGCAGGACCGCCGGATGGCCTCCCCCGCCGATATGGAATCATCCGTCAGGACGTTATAGATGGCAAACCGGTACCGGTACAGGGCGACGATGCCCGGAATAAAGAACAGCATCGACCACAGGAACACCTTGACCGCCATCTGGATTTCGCACCAGATCAGCTTTCCCGCCACGCTCAGTCCGTCGGCCAGCGTGGAGTAGGGCATCTCCGCCCCTTTTCTCACGCCCATGCAGTAGATGTAAAACCCGCCGCTGAGCACCAGCGTCACCAGCATGACCAGTATGGAGAAGAAAAAGCTCATTGCGGTATCCTCCGGAATGGAGGCCAGCAGCCGTGCCATCGCGTCCGCGTCTCCGCTCATCATGACCGTCAAGTATTGCCGCCGCAGCTCATAAGAATAGAGCAGGGAACCGTTTTGTACCAGGTCCACCGCCCGGTCGAGCGCATAACCGATGCCGAGCATCAGCAATGTCACGATATAAGGACTCACCCTGGCCGTACGCAGGATATTTTTGGCTTCGTATTTGATTTCCGCCCGATTTATCATAAAAATGGCACCTCCAAAACAAAATATCCAATATTTTTCTGATTTCCGTCCCATCATACCATGTTTCTCCGGGAAATGCAAGTAATAGTGATCCTCTCCTTTTTGTGACATAATTAACAAAGGAAAACCATTTTTTTGACCCATTTCCGCGAAAAAATGATAAAAATCTTAAAATTTTTCTGGACATGCGGGGCGAATGGGAGTATGATAGCGTTGTGGAATTTCGGGTCGTTTCCGGCCCGTTATGGAAAAGAGTAAGGTAAGAAAAGAGAATGAGGTGAAGATATGGCACAGGCCTTTTTCGGCGGCATCCATCCCAACGACCACAAAGCCGCCACCAACAAGAAGCCCATTGAAGCGCTTCCGCCTCCCGCCCGCGTGGTGATTCCCATGTCCCTGCACATCGGCGCGCCCTGCACCCCCTGCGTAGCGGTGGGCGACGAGGTCACCGTGGGCCAGAAGGTGGGCGACGCGCCCGCCTTTGTCTCCGCGCCCGTCCATGCCAGCGTCTCTGGCAAGGTGGTCGCGGTAGAAAAGCGCATCCATTTCTCCGGCGTACCCGTCATGAGCGTGGTCATCGAGAACGATTTCAACGACACCCCCTGTCCCGACTGCGTCCCCGTCAAGGACCCCGACAGCCTGACCCCCGAGCAGATCTCCAATCTGGTAAAGGAAGCGGGCATTGTAGGCATGGGCGGCGCCACCTTCCCCACCCACGTCAAGATCAGTTCCGGTCTCGGCAAGGTGGACACGGTGATCGTCAACGCCTCCGAGTGCGAGCCCTATATCACCAGCGACCACCGCATCCTGCTGGAGCACCCGGAGGAGGTGCTGGGCGGCGTGAGGCTCCTGGCCCGCATTTTCGGCGTGGACCGGGTCCACATCGCCATTGAGGCCAACAAGGCCAACGCCGCCGAGCTTCTCAAGCTGAAGATCGACGAGGAAAAGGCTCCCGCCGTGGTGGACGTTCTGCGCACCCGCTACCCCCAGGGCGCGGAAAAGCAGCTCTGCCAGTCCATCACCGGCCGCCAGGTCCCCCCCGGCGCGCTCCCCGCCGCAATTGGCTGCGCGGTGTTCAATATTGTCACCACCATGGCCATCTATAACGCCATTTACCACGGCAAGCCGGTGACCCACCGCGTCGTCACCGTCTCCGGTTCCGGCGTCAACGACCCCAAGAACCTTCTCTGCCCCATCGGCGCCCCCATCAGCGAACTGCTGGACGCCTGCGGCGGCGTGAAGAAGTCCACCTTCAAGATCCTCATGGGCGGACCCATGATGGGCCACTCCCAGTTCGACATGGCCGCCCCCATTGGCAAGGGTACCAACGCCATCCTGGCCTTCTGTGAAAAAGAGGAGCGCACCGTTGAATATCCCGCCTGCATCCGCTGCGGCAAGTGCATCTCCGTCTGTCCCATGCACCTCCAGCCCGTATTCATGTACCAGTACGAACAGGCCGGTATGCTCCAGGCTCTGGAGGGAGCCAACGTCCTCGACTGCATCGAGTGCGGCGCCTGCACCTACATCTGTCCCGGCCGGCTCCATCTGGTCCAGGCGTTCCGGGCCGGCAAGCAGCTGATCAACAACGCCCGGGCCGCCGCGAAAGCCGCCGCCGAGGCCAAAGCTGCGGAAGAGAAAAAGAAGGAGGCCTGACCATGGACTACAAAGATTTAAACCTTATCGGCTCCTCCTCCCCCCACATCCGCACCAAGGACGGCGCGGGCCACATCATGGGGGAGGTCATCATCGCCATGCTGCTGCCCCTGGCCTTCGCGGTGTACAACTTCGGTCCCCGCGCCCTGGCTACCGCGGCGGTCAGCGTCATCGGCTGCTGCGCCTTTGAGTGGCTCTACCGCGCGGCCCTGAGAAAGAACAACACCCTGAACGATCTCAGCGCCGTCGTCACCGGTATCCTCATCGCCTTTGTCTGCCCCGTCACCATTCCCTACTGGGTCCTGCTGATTGGCGATTTCTTCGCCATTGTGATCGTCAAACAGCTGTTCGGCGGCGTGGGCAAGAACTTCCTCAACCCCGCCCTGGCGGCCCGTGCCTTCATGCTCTGCTGGGCCGGCGAGATGACCACCTGGGTGGGTCCCCGCTCCCCCGCCGTCACGCCCGTGCCTGTCTGGGGCGCTTTTGACGCGGTCACCTATCCCACCCCCATGGCCCTCCTCCACGAGAACAACCTCTCGGGCCTGCAAAGCCTGTACGACCTCCCGAAAATGTTCGTGGGCCTCATCGGCGGCTCCATGGGCGAGGTCAGCGCCCTGCTTCTGATCCTGGGCGGTCTGTTCCTCATCTGGCGCAAGGTCATCACCTGGTATATCCCCGTCAGCTATATCGGAACCGTCGCGGTGCTGACCTTCCTCTTCCCCCGGGGCAACGACCCGGTCCAGTGGATGCTGTATAACCTTCTGGGCGGCGGTCTGATGCTGGGCGCGTTCTTCATGGCGACCGACTACGTCACCTCCCCCGTCAGCCACCTGGGGCAGGCCATTTTTGGCGTTGGCTGCGGCCTTATCACCGTATTCATCCGGTACTTCGGCTCCTACAGCGAGGGCGTGTGCTACGCGATCCTGATCATGAACCTGACGGTGTGGATCATTGACAAGAATATCAAGCCCCACCGTTTCGGCGTCATCAAGGAAAAGAAGGAAGCCAAGCCGGCCGATCAAACAAAAAAGGAGGCTGCTAAGAAATGAGCAACGAAAAAGCATCCGCTGCCGCGAAGCAGCCCAGGCCTTCCATTTCCATGGACCCCCGGTATATAGGCCGCATCACCGGCGTGCTGCTGGGCATCTGTCTGGTGGTCGCCCTGCTTCTGGGCGTAGTCAACCAGATCACCAAGCCGCAGATCGACGCCATCCAGGCGGAGAAGATCCGCGCCGCCATGGCGCAGGTCCTTCCCGCTGATGAATACGTCCCCTGGGAGGCCGACCTCCCCAATAGCGTCACCGGCCTCTACTTGGCCAATTCCAATGGCAGTGGGATCGGCTGGATAGTTGAGACCACCGCCACCGGCTCCCAGGGCCCCATCACCATGATGGTGGGCGTCGGCCTGGACGGCGGCGTTACCGGCGTTTCCATCGTCAGCCACAGCGAGACTCCCAACATCGGCACTAAGGTGGTCAATGACCAGTCCGTTCTGGACCGCTTCATCGGCATGAGCCACGCGGGCGGCGAGATCACGGTCAATTCCGGCTCCAACCGCTTCGACGGCATCTCCGGCGCGACGGTCAGCTCCCGGGGCGTGACCGCCGGCGTCAACGCCGCTCTGGACGCCGTGGCCGGCCTGCTTGTAAAGGAGGGCTAACGCAATGAATGTAGGAAAGCAATTGAAAGAGGGCCTTCTCACCCAGAACCCAGTGCTGGTCCAGCTGCTGGGCATGTGCTCCACCCTGGCCATCACCACCACCATTTCCAACGGCATCGGCATGGGCCTCTCGGTGACCATCATCCTGACTCTCTCCAATATTTTCATCTCCCTGCTGCGCAAGATCATCCCCGAGCAGGTCCGTATTGCCTGCTATATCGTGGTCATCGCGGGCTTTGTCACCATGGTTAACCTGCTTCTCCAGGCATTCTTCCCCGACATCGCGGAGAGTCTGGGCGTGTTCATCCCCCTGATCGTGGTCAACTGCATCATCCTGGCCCGCGCCGAATCCTTCGCCAGCAAGAACAAGCCCGCGGCAGCCGCCATCGACGGCATCTGCCAGGGCATCGGCTACACGCTGGTCCTGCTGGTCATGAGCGCCATCCGCGAGCTGCTGGGCTCCGGCGCTCTTGCCGGCTATCAGATTTTCCCCGCGGAGTACAGCGCCTCGCTGATTGCCCAGCCGGTAGGCGGCTTTCTGACCCTGGGTTTTCTCATCGCCCTGATGCAGTGGGCTCAGCGCAAGGTCAAGGGAGGGAAATAAGCTATGCAATGGACGACATTATTCGACATCGCTCTTGGAGCGATCCTGATCAACAACTTTATTCTGGCGCAGTTTCTGGGCATCTGCCCCTTCATGGGCGTATCCAAGAAGATGGACACCGCCGTGGGCATGGGCTTTGCGGTCATCTTCGTCATGGGACTGGCCTCCGCCCTGTGCTACCCGGTGAACATGCTCCTCAACGCCCTGGATCTTGCGTACATGCAGACGGTGGCTTTCATCCTGGTCATTGCCGCCCTGGTGCAGTTCGTGGAGATGTTCCTGAAGAAGACCATCCCCACCCTGTATCAGGCTCTGGGCGTTTACCTGCCTCTGATTACCACCAACTGCGCGGTGCTGGGCGTGGTCCTGCTGAACGTTCAGAACAACTACAACTTCATTGAATCCGTGGTCTATGGCATCACCGGCGGCGCGGGCTTCCTGCTGGCTATTGTTCTCTTTGCCAGCATCCGGGAGCGCCTGGAGTTCGCCGACCCGCCCAAAGCTTTCCAGGGCTTCCCCATCGCCCTGGTGACCGCCGGTCTGATGGCCCTGTGCTTCATGGGCTTCCAGGGCCTGCGGATCCCCTGGTAAAAGGAGGAAGAAAGACATATGAATACTTTCTATGCTGTACTGACCCTTGGAGTACTGGGCGGCGTATTCGGCCTGATCCTGTCCCTTGCCTCCAAGATCTTCGAGGTCAAGACCGACCCCAAGCTGGACCTGATTCTGGACTGCCTGCCCGGCGCCAACTGCGGCGGCTGCGGCTATCCCGGGTGCGCCGGCTGCGCCGCTGCCATTCTGGCCAAGGAGGCCCCCGTCAACGCCTGCCCCAGCTGTTCCGGCTTGCAGACCAGCCGCATTGCCGCCGTCATGGGCGTGGAGGTGAAGGCCCAGGAGCGCCGGGTAGCCTTCGTCCGCTGTTCCGGCGGCGACCGTGCCAGCCATAAATTTGAGCGCTACGTGGGTATCGAGGACTGTGTAGCCGCCATGAAGGTCTCCGGCAACGGCACGCTGGACTGCTCCTTCGGCTGCCTGGGCCGCGGCACCTGCGTCCGGGCCTGCAAATTTGACGCAATCCACATCAACGCCCATGGCGTAGCCGAGGTGGACCCCAACCGGTGTACTCACTGTATGCAGTGCGCCAAGGCCTGCCCGCGCCATGTGATCAGCGACGTTCCCTATTATGTGGACATCGTAGTTCCCTGCGCCAATCATGATAAGGGCGCTCTGGCCAAAGCGGACTGCTCTGTCAGCTGCATTGGCTGCCGCCTCTGCGAGCGCAACTGCCCCACCGGCGCCATTACCGTTCAGGACAATGTAGCTATCATTGATTATAGCAAATGCACCTCCTGCGGCGCCTGCGCGGCCAAGTGTCCCCGGAAGCTGATTACGGATATCCACTCCACGGGTAAGGTGGAACCCATTGCTCCGGTTGCTTAAATCTGACCTGTAAAGAAAGCGGATTGTTTCACGTGAAACAATCCGCTTTCTTTTGTCTATCGGGCCTGTCCTTCCCATGGCACAGCAGTCTGGGCCCGCGCCAATACGATTTCTTGATAAAAAAATTGGAACCGCTTTATTGCTCAACCACTAAACAATAAAATGACGGCCTATCCGGATTTCTTTTATCCGGCTTATTCCAAATTTCTGCACTATCAATTTCCTTTATATCATCGATGGTCAAGTCAGAGAAAGATACTGTGCATTTCTGAATCACGGGGCTCTCCTCATATTCGTAATAGTCCATCAACCAATAGTCCATCAGCCAGACATGCCAGATTTCTATAGCCGCTCCATGCTCCAAGGCATCTTGAATATACTCCAGTATTTTCTTTGCCCGTCCGTCCGTATACTGCCAATTCAGGCATACGCCATATTTTTTGTCAGTATAGCATGGAACATCCCTGAAATTACGCAGATAGAAGTTGTCATCCGCACCACCATCGTAAACCGTGCCCTCATCAATATTGATGCAAAGCGGATATTCTTTCTGCGGCGCCGCTTCCCGCAACGGCCTGTCTGATGCGATAAATGTGCAAACACTCAATGGAAGTCCCCCTTACAGCATTGGATTTTCCTTTTTATTGTAGCATATCACGATATCCGCTGCAATACGCTGGCGAGAGCGCCAGAATTTTCCTCATAACGCCTGCCTTGAACAAGGACTGCTTATCTGCCCACTTGTCAAAAGTCCTCCGCCATGTTACAATGTGACTATCCTGAAAAACCGAGCTGAAGGCATTGCTGCCCTGCATCCGAGATAACTGCCCGGCGCAGTCCAGAAGCTGACAGCAGGCCGCACCGGGGTTGCTTTTACTATATGTGCTGTCAGTTGACTGCGCCGGTTCCTGAGCCAACATGTCATTACGAAAAGGAGCAGTTATCATGAAGCAAAACGAATTATTGAACCAATGGCTGGCCGAGGAGCGGGCCGCCCATATCCACGGCTGGGATTTTTCCCACATTCATGGCCGCTATCAGGAGGAACAGGACCTTCCCTGGAATTATGGACAATCAGTCCGTCAATATCTCCGTCCGGCGTTCCGTATCCTGGACATTGACACCGGCGGCGGGGAATTTCTGCTTTCCCTGCGGCATCCCCACCACCTCACCAGCGCAACGGAGGCTTACCCGCCCAACGTTTCCCTGTGCCGGGAAACCCTGGCTCCCCTTGGAATCGACTTCCGGGAGGCGGACGGCGCGGACCCCCTTCCTTTCCCTGATGAATCCTTTGACCTGGTTCTCAACCGCCACGGGGAGTATATCCCTCAGGAAATCTTCCGTATTCTGAAACCCGGCGGGGTCTTCATCACCCAGCAGGTCGGTGCGGAGAATGACCGGGAGCTGGTAGAGCTTCTTCTTCCGGAAGCACCTCCTCTCCCCTTCCCGAAGCAGTATCTGCGCATTGCCCGGGAAGAACTGGCGGCCTGCGGTTTGACCATCCTGGATGGACAGGAGGCTTTCCGTTCCATTCGGTTCTGGGATGTGGGCGCATTAGTCTGGTTTGCCAGGATCATTGAATGGGAGTTTCCTGGCTTCTCGGTAAAAACCTGTCTGGATGGTCTTGAGCGGGCGCAGGTGCTTCTGGAGCGGGACGGCGTTATCCAAGGGACGATTCATCGCTATTTTTTGATTGCCAAAAAGTAAGCGGTAAATAAACGGAGGTCCGAATGTTTCACGTGAAACATTCGGACCTCCGTCTCTACCTCGTCAGCGCCGCAAAGCATTTGAATCAGCCGCAATATAAAAGCAGTTAATCGGAACCATAAAGGTACAACTCGGAATATTCCTAAAAAAATTTCCTTTTCCCTGTTGAAATGTGGCTTTTTTGTGATATACTACCAATATATACTGTTATACTGAAATAATGGGGCAGCGCGTCCCTCTCCCGGAGGCACCTTATGGGCAAAATCATTACTGTTGTAAATCAGAAAGGCGGCGTGGGCAAAACCACTACCTGCGTCAGTCTGACGGCCGCCCTGCGGGAAATGGGCCAGCGGGTTCTGCTCTGCGATTTTGACCCCCAGGCCAACGCCACCTCCGGCATGGGGGTGGATAAGTCCCTGTCGCTGGGGATCTACGACGTGCTCCTTAATGACGTAGAGCCGGAGAAACGGGTCGTTTCCACCCGGTATGGCGACGTGCTCCCCTCTTCCAAGGGACTGGCGGGAGCCGGAGTGGAGCTGGTCGGAATCGAGGATAGAGAGCATCTGCTGCGGAAAGCGCTGGAAAAGTTATCCCCCAGGTATGATTACATATTTATAGATTGCCCGCCGTCGTTGGAATTGCTGACGCTGAACGGATTATGCGCCGCGGACAGCGCGCTGGTACCGGTACAGAGCGAATATTTTGCACTGGAGGGGCTCAGCGACCTGATGTATACCATCCGGGCGGTACGGCGAAGCCTGAATCCTCACCTGGAGTTGGAGGGCGTGCTGCTGACCATGTACGACAGCAGGACCAATCTGGCCCTACAGGTTTCGGAGGAGGTCAAGAGATTCTTCCCGGGGAAGGTCTACAGCACCGTAATTCCCCGGAATGTGCGGCTCAGCGAGGCGCCCAGCCATGGAAAGCCCATCAACGCTTATGACCGCACCAGCCGGGGCTGCGAGGCATATGCCGCCCTGGCAAAGGAATTTTTGAGAAAGAACCAGAAATAAATCGGAAGGGGGAAATTCCCTATGGCAAAAGAAAAAGGAATGGGCAAAGGACTCAGCGCCCTGCTGGGAGAGGATTTTTCCGCCGACTTTTCCACACCGTCCTCCACCCTGCCGATTTCGGAAATCGAGAGCTGCCAGAACCAGCCCAGAAAGAGCTTTGACCAGGAAAAACTGGAGGAATTGGCGGATTCTATCCGTCAGCACGGACTGATCCAGCCGTTAACCGTCAGAAAACTGTCCAGCGGGTACTATCAGATCATCGCCGGAGAGCGGCGCTGGCGGGCGGCAAGGCTGGCAGGACTGGACGAGGTCCCGGCAGTGGTGATCGAGGCCGACGATCAGAAGGCCATGGAGCTGGCCATGATCGAGAACCTCCAGCGGGAAGATCTGAATCCGATTGAAGAAGCCCAGGGGTTTCGGGTACTGATCGATACCTACGGCATGACCCAGGAGCAGGCGGCGGAGAGCGTGGGAAAATCCCGCAGCGCCGTGGCAAACGCCCTGCGATTGCTGGATTTGCACTTTTCCATACAGCGGCTGGTGGAAGATGGAAAGATTTCCGCCGGACACGCAAGGGCGATCCTGCCCCTTTCCCCTCCCCTGCGGGTGAAAGCCGTAAAGGAAATTGAGAAAAACGGCCTGAATGTACGGCAGACGGAGAAGCTGGTGAAAATGCTCCTGGCCCACGGCGAGGAGGAGCCGGTCAAAGAGAAAAAGTCTCCGGTCGAGGTGGATTATGCCGCGGAGGCGGCTAAGTCCCTGTCTACCCGGCTGGGGAGAGCCTGCCGGATCTCCCAGGGGAAAAAGAAGGGAAAAATCGAGATCGAATACTATGGGATGGACGATCTCAATGATCTGCTGGAAGCGCTGGAAAAACTGGGAAAATAAAATGTTTCACGTGAAACATTCAGCTTGTAATCCATACCCGCATTGCCGAAAGGATACCGATTTAGACAGTCGTCCAGTTCAGCCTATAGTCAGAGTAAATCTTCAAACAGATAAGCAGTAACGCCGCCGTACAGCGGCGGCATGAAGGAGGAAGCAAAGTTGCTTGATATCAGGTTTATCCGTGAAAATCCGGATGTAGTTAAGGAAAACATTAAGAAAAAGTTTCAGGACGAAAAGATTCCCCTGGTGGACAAGGTGCTGGAGCTGGACGCGGAAAACAGAAAATCCATTACGGAAGCCAGCGAGCTGCGGGCCCAGAGGAACACCCTGAGCAAGCAGGTCGGTATGCTCATGGGTCAGGCGAAGAAGGATCCCTCCAAGCTGGAGGAGGCCGAGGCCGCCAAGGCCAAGGTGAAGGCCAACGCGGACAGACTGGCGGAACTGGAAAAGCTGGAGGGCGAACTGGAGGCGGAAATCCATAAAATCCTGATGGTGATTCCCAATATCATTGACCCGTCTGTGCCGATTGGACCGGACGACAGCGCCAACGTGGAGCTGGAGCGGTTCGGTGAGCCGGTGGTGCCGGAGTTTGAAATTCCATACCATACCGAGATCATGGAGCGGTTCGATGGAATCGATATGGACGCCGCAGGACGGGTCGCCGGAAATGGGTTCTATTACCTGATGGGCGATATTGCACGGCTGCATGAAGCGGTTCTGGCGTATTCCCGGGACTTTATGATCGGGAAAGGGTTTACTTACTGCATCCCGCCGTTTATGATCCACGGAAACGTGGTGGAAGGCGTCATGAGTCAGACAGACATGGACGCCATGATGTATAAGATCGAGGGTGAGGACCTCTACCTCATCGGAACCAGCGAACACTCCATGATCGGCAAGTTTATCGATCAGATCCTGAAAGAAGAGCAGCTCCCCCAGACGCTGACCTCCTATTCTCCCTGCTTCCGGAAGGAGAAGGGCGCTCACGGGATCGAGGAGCGGGGCGTGTACCGTATCCATCAGTTTGAGAAGCAGGAAATGATCGTGGTCTGCAAGCCTGAGGAGTCCATGGACTGGTATGAGAAGATGTGGCGGTTCAGCGTGGAACTGTTCAGAAGCCTGGATATTCCGGTAAGACAGCTGGAATGCTGCTCCGGAGACCTGGCGGATCTGAAGGTCAAGAGCTGCGATATCGAGGCGTGGAGCCCCAGACAGAAGAAGTATTTTGAGGTCTGTTCCTGCACCAATATGGGCGACGCCCAGGCACGGCGGCTGAAAATCCGCGTGAAAGGCGGAGACGGGAAGAATTATCTGCCCCATACGCTGAATAATACTGTTGTGGCTCCCCCTCGGATGCTCATCGCGTTCCTGGAAAACAATTTGCAGGCGGATGGAAGCGTCCGGGTTCCGGAGGCCCTGCGGCCCTACATGGGCGGGAGCGAAGTACTGATTCCCAAGCATTGAGCGGAAAGGCAGCGTCAGCTGCCGGACAAAAGTTCTTTTTGATTCTTTTTCTTTTAAGAAAAAGAATGTATACCTACTATATTTTGTAAAGGAGAGCATGATATGAAAAAATTCTGGAAAATCCTGGGTCTGGGTGCGCTGATAGCTGGACTGACCCCCTACAAGGTTGAAAAGAATGAGGAAACCGGTGAGAACAGCTATCAGGCGCTCCTGTGGCGGATCACCAGCGCCCCCGGCGATGAGGAAACCAAGCGGGAAATCGGCATCAACCTGGGCGAAGGCACTCTGACCTCCAAGCTGAGGAACGCTGCCGGAAAAACTGAAGAGCCCCATCTGTTCAGCGATGAGCTGTGCGTAGAGTACACCGGGGGCACCGACGCCACGGTGGAATCCGCGGAGAAGGCCGCTGAAACAGTGGAAAAGGCCGTGGAAGAAACCGTGGAGACTGTGAAAGACGCAGTCGAAGAGACCGTGGAGACAGTGAAAGACACAGCCGAAGAAACCGCTGAGGCAGTGGAAGAAGCGGCAGAGGAATCCGTTGAGGCCGCAGAAGAGGCCGCTGCGCCTGAAGAGCCCGCGGAAGAGGCCGCTGAGGAGCCTAAGGCGGAGTAACAAACTGACTACCAAGGATAAAGGAGCCGGTTATACATGAAAAAGTTTTTGCAGGAATTCAAGGAATTCGCCATGCGGGGCAATGTGATGGACCTGGCTGTCGGCGTGATCGTGGGCGGAGCGTTCAGCGCTATTACCACCTCGCTGATTAATGATATCCTGATGCCCTTTATTGGAATATTTGTGAATACAGCCAGCTTTGCCGATCTGTATCTGTATGTCAACGGCGCGGAAATCGCTTACGGAAACTTTATTCAGGCCGTGCTTAATTTTATCATCATGGCCTTTGTGGTGTTCTGCATGGTGAAGGCTATTAACCGGCTCACTCGGAAAAAGGAGACGGAGGCTCCCCCTCCCCCGCCGCCCGCAGAACCCTCTAATGAGGAGAAGCTTCTGACGGAAATCCGGGATCTGCTGAAAGCACAGCAGAAATGAGAGAAACGCTGGAACGCGGATTGCCAGAACTGGGGATGGGAACAGAACTCATCCCCAGACTGGCGGAATTTGCGGAGATGGTTCTGGAACGGAATCAGGTGATGAATCTGACCGCAATCACAGAACCGAAAGACGCAGCGGCCCTGCACCTGCTGGACAGCTTGGAGCTGGTGAAGCTGGCGGAACTGAAGACGGGAAAGCTGGTGGACGTGGGCTGCGGAGCAGGATTTCCAGGCGTGCCGGTGGCAATAGCCGGGCCGGGGCTGGAGGTTACGCTGCTGGACAGTCTGGGGAAACGGGTGGACTTTTTGAGGGAAGCCTGTGGAAAACTGGGACTTGAAAATGTGGCGTGCGTCCATGCCCGGGCGGAGGAATTCGCCGGGGAACACAGGGAAAGTTTTGATTTTGTAACCAGCAGGGCCGTGGCGGCACTGCCGGTATTGTGCGAATTGTGTCTGCCGCTGGTAAAGGTTGGCGGTAAGATGCTGGCTATGAAGTCGGCAAATTCAGAAGAGGAGATCAATCTCTCCAAAAGGGCGATCGGCGTCCTTGGAGGAAAGCTCCGGTGGGTCAAGGATTATACGATACCGGGTACGGATGTGGTACATCGGATTGTCTGCATCGAAAAGGTCGCGGCTGCGCCGAAGAAGTATCCCAGAAGATTTGCATTAATTAAAAAACAGCCTCTGTAGCCGCATGATCCCCGGGAGTACCCAAAGCGGGACGGTAGGGTCCTGCGATGTCATCCTCAAACAGACGCTTCGCTTAACAAACCACACCGGAAGTCTGGTTTAGACCGGACGGACTACAGGACAAGCGCAAAAGAAATCAAACAATATAAGGGATTCTTAAACCGTAGGCGTTAGGCCGCTTTCAGCGGCCCCAGCCCTAAGGCGGCCTATGGCCGCCCCACGGGGCGCGGAAGCCCGGAGCTATCAATACGATACAACTGCCGTAGTACGGCAGAAATGGGAGGTGTCTCCAATGGGCCAAGTACTCGCCGTGGTGTCCGGCAAGGGCGGCACGGGAAAAACCTCGTTTGCCGCAAATGTAGGCATGGCGCTGGCAGAGATGGGACATCCTACCCTGTGCCTGGACTGCGATGTGGGGCTGAGAAATCTGGACATCGCGCTGGCTATGACGGACCGGGCCATGATGGACTTTACCGACGTGATGAACGGAAGGTGCTCCCTGGAAGAAGCCGCGGTAAGGCACCCGGAACAAAAAAACCTATTCCTGCTGACGGCGCCAAGCAGATTGGGTGCGCCGGATGTCGACCAGGAGGCATTTCGGAAGCTCTTCCCGGAAATTAAAAAGAAATTTGACTATTGTCTGGTAGACGCGCCGGCAGGGCTGGGAAGCGGATTTCAGCTGGCGTTGGCGGGCGCGGACCGTGCGGTGGTGGTCACTACCACGGAAGCCAGCAGTCTGAGAGACGCGCAGAGGACCGTGATGGAACTGGGAGGACTGGGACGGGGACAGGTACATCTGGTGGTGAACCGGTGTAAGAAGAAATTGCTGAAGTCCCTGCACCAGACCATTGACGACGCCATTGACAGCGCGGGACTGCCGCTGCTGGGCGTGATCCCGGAGGATGAAACAATGCCGCTGTATGCGGGCAGAGGTGTGCCGCTGCTGCATACGAATAATAATTCTGCCGCCAGAGCCTATCGGAATATTGCCAGACGAATCGATGGGCGGAGAGTGGCGTTAATGAGGATACGATAATACTGATTGGATTTTTTTGTTTTACTAATACTGCCTGGACCCTTAAGGCTGTAGTATAGACATAAAGGCAACGAGAAAGGAAGGAGTACCAATGTATATTGCTTTAATGTCCCATGATAACAAAAAGGATTTGATGGTTCAGTTCTGTACGGCCTACGCGGGGATCCTGTCACAACATAACCTCTGCGCTACCAGCACTACCGGGCAGATGGTGGCGGAGGCCACGGGACTGCATGTACACCGGTTCCTGACCTGCCAGCATGGCGGCAGCCAGCAGATCGGCGCGCGGATCGCCTACAATGAGATGGATCTGGTGCTGTTCTTTGTGGACCCCAATGATTCGTCAATGGATAAGGAACTGCTCTATATTTGCAGGCTGTGCGATCAGAATAATATTCCCTTTGCGTCTAACGTAGCTACCGCGGAAATGCTGGTGCTGGGCATGGACCGGGGGGATCTGGATTGGCGGAATATCGTTAATCCGAAGCAGAAATACAACCGGCAATAGGTTTTCTATTGACTTTTTCGGCGTTTGGGTTATAATACCAGCGTTACGATACCGCGTGGAGGGCGACAGAGTACCCTTCCCTGCCGAACAGAGAGGGCCGTCGGGGAGCTTGCTTCCCGGCTGGAAGCGGCCTGCGGTTTCAGGGTTGGAGAACGACAGCGCCGGAGCGGGGACGGAGACGTCCGCGGTTTGTCCCGCCGCAGTGGAAATGGGGCTGAAAGGGCCGCGCCGCAGAGGCGGCGGAGCCGAATGTGGGTGGCACCACGAAGTATGACTGGTTCGTCATGCTCTCGTCCCGCTTTGTCAGGGGACGGGAGCATTGTTTTTTACAGAGGCGGGCGGCGTTATAATATTGAGATAAAATGATCCGCTGTTTAGCGGGTCGATTGACAAAGGAGATTTTTGTATATGAAAATTCAGCCGAGAACTTTATCCGGGTTTGTGGAGCTGCTGCCCAAGCAGCAAATTCTGATGGAGAAGATCATGCAGACCCTGCGGGAGACCTACTCCCTCTATGGATTTACGCCGCTGGATACGCCGGCAATCGAGGCAAGCGAGGTCCTGCTGGCAAAGGGCGGCGGAGAGACGGAGAAGCAGATCTACCGGTTTACCAAGGGCGACAGCGACCTTAGCCTGCGGTTTGACCTGACGGTGCCGCTGGCAAAGTATGTTGCCCTGCACTACTCGGAACTGGCGTTTCCCTTCAAGCGGTATCAGATTGGAAAGGCTTACCGCGGGGAAAGGGCACAAAGAGGCAGATTCAGAGAGTTTTATCAGGCCGACATTGATATAATCGGAGATGGTAAGCTGGATATTTCCAATGAGGCGGAAGTGCCGGCAATCATTTACCAGGTGTTTAACCGGCTGGGGTTAAAGAAATTCCAGGTTCAGGTCAATAACCGGAAAGTCTTGAATGGATTCTATCAGATGCTTGGGCTCAGTGAACAGGCCGGAGATATTATGCGGACCGTTGACAAACTGGATAAAATTGGGGCGGAAAAGGTGAAGGAGCTGCTGATTGAACAGGGCGTCAGTGAGGATAAAGCTGGGGAAATCCTTGCTTTTATCGGGATCAAAGGGTCCAATGAGGAAGTATTGGGGGCTCTGGATGGTTACCAGGGAAAGAATGAGCTGTTTGACCTGGGGCTGGATGAACTGAAAACTGTGGTGAAATATCTGAGCGCATTCGGCGTGCCGCAGGAGAATTTTGCGGTTAATCTGACCATCGCCAGAGGGCTGGATTATTACACCGGGACAGTATATGAGACGTTCATGGTGGAACATCCGGAGATTGGGTCCATCTGTTCCGGTGGGCGGTACGATAACCTGGCGGAATATTATACGGATAAATTGCTGCCCGGGGTTGGTATTTCTATTGGAGTGAGCAGGCTGTTCTATGTTCTGAACGAACAGGGGATGCTTAATGAGGATATGAACACGGCCCCGGCGGACGTGCTGCTGCTGCCCATGGTGGAGGACCTCTCCCCTGCTGTGGAGCTGGCTACCAGGTTCCGGAACGCAGGAGTCAGGGTGCAGCTGTATGGGGAGCAGAGGAAGTTTAAAGCGAAGATGAATTACGCCGACAAGATCGGAGTCCCTTATGTGGTATTTCTAGGTGAAGACGAGGTCCGGGACGGCGTGGTGGCCTGCAAGGATATGAAGTCCGGAGAGCAGACAAAGCTGGGATTTGATGAGACGCTGCAAAGAGTACGGGATGGACTGGCAAAGAAGAACGAAGGGCGCGTAATCTTGGGGTAATGGTTTCCCTGTTCTAAATGAAAGAAAGGGCACTGTCATGAAAAAGAAAACGAAGATCATTCTTGCTGTTCTGGCTGTAGTATTGGTTTTCTGCTTATGGTATACCAGGCCCAGGAGTTTTGAAAAACTGGCTGGGGATGGAAATATCACATATATCAGTATAGTTGCCATAGAGAACGGTCCGCCACCTAACAGCGTCTGGGGTGTGGATGGAGATAAGGATCATGGTGATGTCATCAAGGAAGTGGAAGGAATTTTAAAAAGCTGCAAATACAGAGCCAGCCTTATAAATTTACTTCCCTTCTTATCGGCATCTGACAGCTCAAAAATGATAAATGTAGATGTCACTCTGGATGACGGCTCTTTCTTCTGGGCGGCCTACCAAGGATCGACGGCTGTTTTCTATTTGGATAACAGAGAGATTATTGTAACTCCGGATGGTGATGTATCGCAGAAGTTGTTCAATTATACACAGGAATTTGGATACAGAATTGAAAGCAAAACGTAATTTAGCTTTGTTATTAGAGAAGGCCGGCAAAGAAAACGAAGGGCGCATGATCTTGGGGTAACGGTTTTCCTGTTCTAAATAAAAGAAAGGGCACTGTTATGAAAAAGAAAACGAAGATCATTCTTGCTGTTCTGGCTGTGGGACTGGTTTTCTGCTTATGGTATACCAGGCCACAGAGTTTTGAGGATTTGGTTGGGGATGGGCGAATCACCAACGTCAGCGTCATTGCGGGAACTGCCGGAAATCGAAACGGCAAGGCTTATACACATGCCTGGATAATAGACAGTAATGAAGGACGGGACTATGTAAACAGTGGGATCGAAGATATTCTGAAAAGCTGCTGGCTTATACCCAGGAGTTTGGATGGTAGAATCAGTACAAATTGTAATTTTATTTTTCAATTATACAAAAATACAAAGAAAGGTGTTTTTACTATGACGCAAAACAGGACGCATACCTGCAATGAGCTCCGGATGGAGCATGTGGGGCAAAAAGTCAAGCTCTCCGGTTGGATGGAGAATGTGCGGGAGGTCGGGCAGAATTTCGCTTTCGTGATCCTGCGGGACTTCTATGGGACGACCCAGGTCGTCATCGAAAACGAGGAGATGATGGGCGTCATCCATGGGCTCAACAAAGAGACCGTCATCTCTGTGGACGGCGTGGTCAGGGAGAGAAGCAGCAAGAATAAGAACCTGCTCACCGGCGAGATCGAAGTGGTGCCGGAGAAGATCGAGGTGCTGGGGAAATGCCAGTACAATGAGCTGCCCTTCCAAATCAACCGGAGCCGGGACGCAGACGAGACGCTGCGGCTGAAATACCGGTATCTCGATCTGAGAAATCCGGAGGTCAAGAAGAATATTATCCTGCGGTGCAATGTGGTGGCCGCGCTGCGGGCGGCTATGACGGAGCACGGATTCCTGGAAATCACAACGCCGATTCTGACGGCCTCCTCCCCTGAGGGGGCGCGGGACTATCTGGTGCCCGCACGGAAGCATCCGGGAAAGTTCTATGCCCTGCCCCAGGCGCCCCAGCAGTTCAAGCAGCTGCTGATGGCTTCCGGGTTTGACCGGTATTTCCAGATCGCGCCCTGCTTCCGGGACGAGGACGCGCGGGGAGACCGGTCGCCGGGTGAGTTCTATCAGCTGGATATGGAAATGAGCTTCGCGACACAGGAGGATGTGTTCGCGGTGCTGGAGGACGTGTTGCCGCCTATTTTTGCCAGGTTTGGAACGTACAACGTTGCATCGGAAGCGCCCTTTAAGAGAATCGGGTTTAACGAGGCAATGGAAGTCTATGGGTCCGATAAGCCGGATCTGCGGATCGACCTGACGGTGCAGGATGCTACGCAGCTGCTCAGCGGCTGCGGGTTTGGACCCTTTGAGGGGAATACCGTTAAAGCTATCGTGGTTTCCGATTTCTCCGCCACCAGAAAGCAGATCGACAAGCTGTGCGCCGACGTGGAGGTGCAGGCCGGAGAGAAGGCCTACTGGTTCCGGCTGGATGAGAAGGGCGAGATCGTTGGCGGTATCTCCAAGTTTGTGGTTGACAAGAAGGATGAGATCGTAGAGAAGCTTGGGCTGACGGCAAACTGCTTCGTGGGGCTGACGGCCGGCAAGAAGGGCGCGGCGCAGAAAACGGCGGGCGTACTCCGGAACAAGCTGGGCGCGCTGTGCCCCAACCACTTCGACAAGGAGCGGTATGAGTTCTGCTGGATCGTGGACTTCCCCATGTACGAGATCGGTGAGGAATCCGGAGAACTGGAGTTCTGCCACAATCCGTTCTCCATGCCAAACGGCGGGAAGGAAATTCTGGAGAAGGCGATTGCCGGGGAAGTTGATCCACTGAGTATTACGGCGTTCCAGTACGACCTGGTCTGCAACGGCGTGGAGCTGAGCTCCGGCGCGGTGCGGAACCATGATCCCGAGATCATGATCAAGGCGTTCCAGATGGTCCGTCTGGGCGAGGACGACGTGAAGAGCAAGTTCCCGGCGATGTACAACGCGTTCTGCTACGGCGCCCCGCCTCACGCGGGGATCGCGCCGGGCGTGGACCGGATGGTCATGCTGCTGGCCGGAGAGGATTCCATCCGGGAGATCATCCCCTTCCCCATGAACAAGAACGCACAGGACCTGATGATGGGCGCGCCTTCCTTCGTGGAGCAGAAGCAGTTGGATGAGCTGCATATTTCCATCACTGAAAAAGAGGAAGAAGAGGCGTAATACTGTTTCTTGATAAAAAGATTTAAAAATCTTTTTATGGCGGCGCGACACGCCGCCGGGCCGCTGGCTGCGGCCCCATAAAACGATTACATCGTTTTATGAAGAATTAGGGAAGGTCTGATTAAATCAACGTGTCCGGAATGGCGAGAAAATTTTTCGCCCTGCGAGGCAAAAAATCGCGGGAATACTGGATGTATTTCAAGATTTTTTAACGAAGCAGGACG
>JAAVHF010000100.1 GCA_014799845.1 Oscillibacter sp.
AGCAGACTTCCACGCGAATGTCCTTCTTCGTGGAACCTGTCTCAATTACATTACCGCAGGCGCATTTGATCGTAGTCTGCTGATAATTGGGATGGATACCTTCCTTCATTGCTCTTGTTCACCTCTTTCCTCTTCAATTGGCTTTTACGCAGCTTTCACCACAAAACCATTGGTTAGTATACCACAATAAATTTCAAAATGCAAGCACTTTTTTATAAAACAGCGCTTTTTCTGAAAAAGGACGGGCAGCCGGTACTGCCCGTCCTTTTTATCCGTTATCTTACTCCTCGACCTCTTCAGCGGGAGCGGGAGTGGGCGCCAGCAGAGCGCGGATGGACAGAGAAATCTTCTGCTTCTCCTCGTCCACAGCGGTGATCTTGGCCTCTACCTTCTGACCCTCGCTCAGCTCGTCGCCGGGCTTCTCAATACGATGGTCAGCGATCTGGGAAATGTGGATCAGGCCGTCCACACCAGGCACAACCTCGGCGAAAGCGCCGAAGGTCATCAGCTTCACGATGCGCACGTTGGCCACGTCGCCCACCTTGTAGGTGTCCATGAACACCTGCCAGGGATTGGTGCTGCGGTCCTTCACGCCCAGAGAAATCTTGCGCTTCTCGGGATCGAAGGAAATGACATACACATCCAGCGTATCGCCGATCGCGACGACCTCGTTGGGGTGCTTGATGCGGCTCCAGCTAAGGTCGGTAATATGTACCATACCGTCCACGCCGCCGATGTCCACAAACACACCATAGCTGGTCATGCTCTTGACGGTGCCGGTGTAACGCTTGCCCACCTCGATATTGGCCCACACCTCGGCGGCGGCGGCGGCACGGGCCTCCTGCTGCACGGCCTTGATGGAACCCACCACGCGGCGGCGGGCACGGTTGACCTCGGTAATACGCACCTTCACGTGCTGCTTGACCAGCTCGGTCATGGCGGCATCCCGGGGCAGGCCGGACTGGGAAGCGGGAACGAACACGCGCACGCCCTTGACGGACACGACCACGCCGCCCTTGTTCTCCTCGGTCACAACGCCCTCCAGGACGTCCTTGTTCTCGACGGCAGTCTCAATGTTCTCCCACACCTTGACGCTGTCGATCTTCTTCTTGGACAGGGTGGCATAGCCCTCCACGTCGTTGACGCGGATGACGAACAGCTCCACCTCGTCGCCCACCTTGACCACGTCCTCGGGCTTAACGGACGGGTCGTCGGAAAGCTGGTCTACAGGAATGTAGCCGGCTTGCTTGCAACCCAGATCCACGTGGACTTCCGTGGGGGTAATGGCGGTGATCACGCCGGTTACCTTATCTCCTGTATTTAATGTATTGGTATACTGCTCTACCAATTCTTCAAAATTTTCCATGCCCTCGCTCAGAATTTTTTCTTCGCTCATCGTCTTTTTGACCTCCTTTATGATGCTCGCAGGCGTGGAGGCCCCCGCCGTCAAACCAACCCGAGCACACCCGGACAGCTCCGCCCAAGGCAGCTCGTCCGCGTTTTCGATCTGAAAGACGCGGGCGCAGCCTTGCCGGCAGATCTCGGTCAGGTGCGTTGTGTTGGCGCTTTTGGGATCACCAACCACCACCATAGCGTCCACCTGAGAGGCCAAAAAAGCCGCCTCCGATTGGCGCGTATGCGTAGCATCACATATTGTATCAAAGATTTTCAGATTTGTACACTCTTTTTTTAGAATTTTCAAAGAATCTTCCCAAACTTCTCGCCGCAGGGTGGTCTGGGCCACCACCGTCAGCCCCTCCACCGCCTCAACAGCAGCGGTTTCGAGCCATTTGGCAGCTTCTTCCGGCCCTGAAAATACCAGCAGGCGGCTGCACCACCCTCCAACTCCCCGGACCTCCGGGTGGTTCGGGTCGCCGATCATCACCGGCTGGCGGCCCTCACGCTCCGCTTCCTCCACGATGCGCTGGACACGGGCCACCTTCGGGCAGGTGGCGTCTACCACTTTCGCGCCCCGTTCCTCCAGCGCGCGGTACACCTCCCTCCCCGCCCCGTGGGCCCGGAGCAGGACACTGTCCCCTGCCTGGGCTTCCCCCGGTCCGGCGATGATCTTCATGCCGCGCTCCTCCAGTTGAGCGGTAACATGGCGGTTATGGATGACGCTGCCCAGCATCCGGGGGCGCTCCGCCGTCCTGGAAAGATCCTCGGCCATTTTTACCGCCCGGGCTACGCCGAAGCAGAAGCCGGCGCTTTTTGCCTGAATCACTTCCATCCGTTCACCTCGCTGAGGGCGTAAATCCGGTCCATAATTTCCTGGGCAATGGCCCGGTTCTCATCCGGCGTGGGACGCCGTCCGGCAATGACGGGGATGTAGGGATCGCCAAAGACAATGGTAGTCTTTTTCAGGAATTTATGTTTGCCGCCGCAGTACACCGGCACCATCGGAACGCCGGTACGGGTAGCCATCATGGTGACACCGCCCTTGGCCTCCACGTCGCCCTGCTCCTCCACCCGGGTCCCCTCCGGGAACACCAGCAGGCGGTTGCCGCCGCTGAGGGCCTTCAGACAGGATTTGACGGCGGTCAGATCGCTCTCTCCCCGCTTCACGGGGATAATGCCCAGCTTTCGCAGAAACCAGCCCAGCAGGGGGATCTGGAAAAGCTGATCCTTCGCCATGACCGTCAGCCGGGAATCCCTCGGCAGATTCAGGCCGATGACGATGGGGTCCCAGCCGCTGGCGTGGTTGGCGCACAGCAGTACGCCGCCCTCCGGCAGATTTTCCAGTCCCACCGTCCGGCAGGGAAACAGCAGATGTACAAACGGGGCCACGATCGTATAAATAATGCGATAAAACTTCGTCATAAGCCGGTCCGCTCCCTGATGATCTCAATGATGCGCTCCAGGCTTTCCTGGAAGTTGATTTCCGTAGTATCCAGCGTGACGGCGTCCTCCGCCGGGCGGAGCGGAGCGGCGGAGCGGTTCATATCGTTGGCGTCCCGCTCCTGGGTTTCCAGCAGCAGCTGTTCGAAATCTTTGGGTGTCCCTCTCTGCTGGAGTTCCAGCCACCGGCGGCGCGCTCTGGCCTCGCAGCTGGCGGTGAGGAAAATCTTCACATCCGCCCCCGGCAGCACCACGGTCCCGATATCACGGCCATCCATGATGACGCTGTATTTTTCCGCCATATCCCGCTGCATCTCCAGCAGGAAAGCCCGCACCGCCGGATGGGCGGACACGGCGGAAGCCGCCATGGAAATCTCCTGGGTCCGGATCAGCTCCGTTACATCCCCCCCGTTGAGATACATCCTTTGCAGGCCCGCAGGGTCATAGGCCATGGCAATGCCGATCTCCGGCAGCAGGGCCGCCGCCGCCGCGGCGTCCCCCGGTTCCACTCTCCGGCGGAGAACGTGGAGGGCTACCGTACGGTAGATCGCTCCCGTATCCACATAGAGGAGGTTCAATTCTTTTGCCACCGCGCGGGCGAGGGTGCTCTTACCGGCCCCGCTGGGGCCGTCAAGGGCAACTGATATTCTTTTCTCTTGGTTTTCGTTGGGCATGGCAGTTTCCTTCTTTATCCGCAGATTCGCTTCGCGCCCTCCCGGCGCGAGGGGAATTCCTTCTTGAATTATCCCGGGACCTGCACAGCCCCGGCCCCCCCCCCCCCGAGCCTACTTTTGGCGCGCGCCAAAAGCGGGCAAAAACGCGCCATCCCGTAGGGCTGGGCCTCTGACAGGCATCGCGCAAGGCGCGACGCTTTATTACGGGGGAGTTTGTTTTTTCACTTTTCCTGCAGCCTGTCCGGTCTAAACCGTGCCGCCGGTGCAGTTTTGCTTCGGAGGTTCTATCATAGAATAGTATCGGCAGACCCTGCCTCTACTTTGAGGGACTGCCGCTTGCCGCCGATTTCCCCGCCAGATGGCCGGTACACCAGGCAATCTGGAGGTTGAAGCCGCCCGTATAGGCGTCTGCGTCCAGAACTTCTCCTGCAAAGTACAGTCCGGGCAGCAGCTTGGACTCCATCGTGGAGGGGTTTACTTCCTTCACCGTCACGCCGCCGGAGGTTACGATTGCCTCCGCCACCGGGCGGGGACCGGTAATTTCAATTGGCAGCGCCTTCAACAGAGCGAGTACACGCCGCCGCTGCTCCTTTGTCAGATCATGGACCTTCTGATGTGGATCGATCTCTGTCAAGCGGACAAACGGCTCAATCAATTTCCTGGGCAATAACGCATCCAGAGAGTTGATAAAATCACTGTTGGCATGTTTGGCAAAGTCCGAAAGGAGCCGCTTATCCAGCGCCGCCTCGTCCAGAGCGGGCTTCAAATCAATTTCCAGGCGGTAACGCTTTTTATCGAAATGCCGCATATGGGCCGAAGCCGACAAAATCATGGGACCGCTGACTCCAAAATGGGTAAACAGCATCTCTCCGAAGTCACTGTAAATCTTCTTATTATTCTCATAGACCCGCAGGGCCGCGTTTTTAAGGCTCAGCCCCTGCAGGGATGGACAAAGCTCCCCTGCGGCGCACAATGGCACCAGAGAGCCTCTGGGCTCCTGAACCGTGTGTCCCGCCTGCTTTGCCAGACGGTAGCCGTCTCCGGTGCTGCCGGTCAGCGGATAGCTGACTCCGCCGGTAGCTATGACCACACGGTTCGCGTGATAGCTTTCCCGCTCCCCCTTGACCCCCTGCAAAACGCCGTCCCGGATCAATAACGCCCTGGCTTTATCCCGCAGGATGGAAACATGCAGCTTTTTCAGCCTCCGCTCCAGGGCGCCGCTGATGTCAAACGCCCGGTCGGACGCCGGGAACACCCGGTTGCCACGCTCTGTCTTCAAGGGCACGTCCAACGCTTCAAAAAAAGCCATTACGTCTGCGCTGGTGAAGCGGCTATAGGCACTGTAAAGGAATCTTCCATTACAGGGAACGCTTCGCAGAAATTCCTCAAGATCGCAATTATTGGTCACGTTGCACCGGCCTTTGCCGGTAATATTCAGTTTTTTGCCAAGCCGTTCATTGGGCTCCAGCAGGCAGACGGAAGCTCCCTCCTCCGCTGCGGCGGCAGCGGCCATCATACCCGCGGGGCCGCCTCCAATCACAATCACATCAAGACTCATCGCTGTATCCAAACACCCCGTACTCATCCCAGATACTCTCCAGACGGTTGAAGATATGGGAGATATCCGTATCCTTCCGGTGCCCCGCCGCCACGATCAGGGCGTTCAGCAAACTGAACGGGGCCACCAGGGAATCCACAAAGGAGATCATATCGCTCCTGGCCATCAGCACGGCGGAGGCAAGGGGGTACAGGGGCGACATGTCGCTGTCCGTAATTGCCACCACGTCCGCTCCCCGGTCATGGGCAAACTGGACGCCCTTCACCGTGGACTTGGAGTACCTTGGGAAACTGATGCCCACCAGCACGTCGCCGGGGCCAATGCGCAGGATGCTCTCCAGAATGTCTCCGGCGCTGTTGCTGGTGACCAGGGTCACATTTTCAAAGATCAAATGGAGATAGAAATGAAGATATCCCGCCAGGAAGGAACTGGAGCGCACACCCAGGATATAGATATGACGGGCCGACACCAGTTTATCCACCACGGCGTTGAAAACGCTGCGGTCCAGTTCCTCAATGGCAATCCGGATCTTCTCCATATCCGTCTGCAGGACGGAGGCCACCACATCGGTGCTGAACAGCCGGTCATTGGACGCCTGAATGCGCTGGATGGAGGTCAGCTTGCTGCGGACCATTTCCTGCAGCGCTTTCTGCATGGCAGGATACCCATCATAGCCCAGCAGGGCCGCGAAACGCACCACGGTCGATTCGCTGACGTCCACCAGACCGCCCAGCTTGCTGGCCGTCATAAAGGCGGCTTTATCGTAGTCGGAGAGGATGTAGGCGGCAATCCTCTTCTGGCCTTTGGATAGCCGGGGCATATTCTCCTGGATCGTATGTAAGACGTCCTTTTTCATCTCTTCCTCCCAATGCTCTGTATTTTCGAACAAATGGGGCTCTATGACAGCAGCGCTTCCCGCTCCTCCGCCGTAAGAAAACGCCACTGTCCCTTCGGAAGGTCTCCCAGCGCAAGGCTCCCTTCCCTCACCCGGACCAGCCGCTCCACTCGCAGCTGCGCCAGGGCACACATCCGCCGTACCTGCCGGTTCAGTCCCTGATGAATGACAACAGACAACACCAGCGTCCCTTTTCCCTGCTTCACAACGGATACCCGGGCCGGCGCGATCGGCGTACCATCCTCCAGCAGCCTCAGCGCCTCCAGACGCTCCCGGCAGCCCGTCAGCGCGCCGGTAACGGTGACATGGTATTCCTTCTCCATCTGGTGGCTGGGGTGTGCCAGACGCTGAGCAAAAGCTCCGTCGCTGGTCAGCAGCAGCAGCCCCTCCGAGTCCATATCCAGCCTGCCCACCGGGTACACCCGGCCGCCGCAGCCGGACACCAGTCCGGCCACCGTGGGCCTCCCCTTCTCATCGGACAGCGTGGTCACCACGCCCCGGGGCTTGTTCAGCATCAGATAGATCTTTTCCGCCGGAAGGACGACCGGCCTGCCATCCAGCGCGATCTCGTCCCGCGCCGGGTCCGCCCGGTCTCCCAGAGAAGCGGCCGCGCCGTTCACCGTCACCCGGCCAGCCCGCAAAAATTCCTCCGCCTGCCGGCGGGAACACACACCGGCGGCGGAGATGATCTTTTGTAAACGGTCCATAGGCGTCCTTCCTGCTCTTCTTAGAACGCCCGGTCCCACCAGTGGACAGCAGGCGCCTGCGGTTCTTTTTTTGCTGAAGGCGCGGCGGCAATCAGGTCTACTTTGGCCACTTCTTCGCCCTCCAGATAGGCGCAGACCTCCCCTACCGCCTGTCCCGGCACCACCGGAGCAGGAATGGACAGGGGCGCCCGTGCCACCACCGTCAGCTTTTCATCGCCGGTAAGAGGATAGCACAGGTCATCCGCCGCTGTCAACGGTACAGAAACCACGGTCCCCTCCCGCACCAGAGCGGAAGCCAGCACCCGGCCCGCGGGCACCGCCGTCTCCATGCGGTAATTGGCGAAGCCGTAATCCATCAAAGCCATATGGTCGTTCCAGTCGTCGCCATCGTTGAGAGTGGTGCATACCAGTGTCATGCCATCCCGGGTGGCGGCGGAAACCAGGGTCCGCCCTGCCGCCTTGGTAAATCCGGTTTTTACGCCGATACAGCCCTCGCACATACGCAGCAGCTTATTATGATTGGCCAGATACCGCTCTCCGATGGTAACGGAAGCGGTGGAGACGATCCGCCGGAAATCCTGATTTTCCAGCGCATAGGCGGCCAGCACCGCCATATCCCGGGCGCTGGAGTAATGGCCCTCGGCGTCCAGTCCGTTAGGGTTGGCAAAGTGGGTATGGGTCATGCCCAGCCTCTCCGCCGTCTCATTCATCAGGGCGACAAAAGCCTCCAGGCTCTCCGCCACGCAGTGGGCCACTGCCAGTGCCGCGTCATTGCCGCTGACCAGCATCAGGCCGTACAGCAGTTCCTCCAGCTGCAGCGTATCCCCCGGTTTGAGATACATGGAGGACCCCTCCGCCATATCGGCGGCAGTCACTGTATAGGAGCGGGCCTTGTCAGCATGCTCCAGCGCTACCACCGCCGTCATGATCTTGGTTATGCTGGCAATCAGCCGCTCATCGTCCGGGTTCTGCTGATACAGAACACGTCCGCTGGTCTGCTCGATCAGCACCGCCGACGCGGCGGACGTACCCACCGCATAGGCCGGACTGGCCAGCATTCCCGCCAGCAAAACCGTACATACTATTCTCTGTCCCCATCTGTGCATTCCCATATCCTGCCCACCTCCGGATATGATTCCCGTGCCGCAATACGGAAACCATGCGATTTGAAGATAGAGCTAGTATGTCTCACAAGGGGGCAGAAGAAACTTCAAAAATTTTTCCTGATTTTCCGGGGACGGTCAGCGCTCTTCCTCAGCCGCTTCGGCCTTGGCTTTCTTTTTATCCTGCTGCTTCTCGATAAAGCCGGTCACTTTATCGATGACGTCCGGGGCCATTTCCACCACACGGTCCACCGTATTCATCGGCGGCGCGGCCACAGGCATCATCCGGGTAAATCCGTCCTTCACGATGAGGAACGCCACCGGAGCGATGGTAACGCCCGCTCCCATGCCCGCCCCCAGATTGCCCTCGGGGTTAGCGTCCTTCTTCTTGCCGAAAATGCTGCCGCCGCCGCCCACGCCCAGGCTCACCCGGGAAATGGGGATCAACGTCACGCCGTCAGGCGTGGTGATGGGCTGACCCACGATGGTGTTGGTGTCCGCCAGCTCCCGAAGCTTCGCCATGCTCTCCTGCAGCATATCGTTGATCGGGTTATTCTTCTCCATATCCATATACTCCTTTCACAGGCCGGTCAGGCGGCCGCATGTTCCGTTTGGCTGCTGTCTTCTGCGGTTTTCTCTTCCCTGTTGTCCTTCGGCGGCGGCGAGGCCAGCCTCCGGAAGCCGAAAAACCATTTGATCAGGCTTCCTCCGGCCCGCAGGCCGATCCATACCAGGCTCCCGGGCCGCAGCGACACGCCCACGTCGGCAATCAGGTCCATCTGCTGTTCCGTAAAGTCCAGATACAGCCGGATATCCGGGTCCTTTATACCCAGCCCTTTTTCCAGCACGGGCAATCCCGCCCCCACGGCGGCCTCCAGCCGTCCGTACAGCCGCGCCGTATCCGCGGGGTCGTTCCCCGCCACCAGTACGTAAGCCTTCAGAGGCGTCACCCGGATACTCCGGCCCGTCCGGCGCAATGCCCGGCCCAGAATGGGCGGCAGCTTCTCCAGGGCATAGAGGATCTGATCCATATTGATCCTTGCCTTGGGTTTCTGAGGTTTTTCCTTTTTCGCCTTTTTTGCTTTCTTTTTCTTAGGAGGCTTTTCCTCCGGCGATGTATCCTCGTCTTTTTCCGGAAGCGGGAACAGCCTGCGTTTGACCGGCCCATACCGGACAGTCAGGGCCATATCCCCCTGATCGTAGGAAAAACGCACCTTCACCGGGATCAACAGCAGGAGCAAAAGCGCCAGCAGAATTCCCAGTATAATTTTTCCAATCAAAGGCGTCCCCCCTTTCTCCCGGCAATGCCCCTCTACTCTTCTGCCTCCTCCGATTGTTCAGGCGCATCCAGACGCAGCTGTCCGCTCTCTTCCACTCCCGGCAGCGGGGGCAGTTCCTCCAGAGTCGCAATATGAAACGCCCGGAGAAATCCCTGGGTCGTACGGTACAGCCGGGGCCGTCCCGGCACCTGGAGCCGCCCGCACTCCTCGATCAGCTTCCGGTCCAGCAGCAACCCCACGGTGTACGCGCTGTCCACGCCCCGGATCTGATCCACCTGGGCCCGGGTCACCGGCTGGTAATAAGCCACGATAGCCAGCACCTCCAGAGCGGGCTGGCTGAGCTTTGCCGTTTTTCTGACCTCGAAGGCCCTGCGGATGATCTCCGCGTACTCCGGCGCGGAGCAGAGCTGATAGCTGTCCTCCATCCGGATGAGGCGGATGCCCCGGCGTTCAAAGGCGTAATAGTCTCCCAGCCGCTGCAGGGCCTCCTCCGCCCGGGGCCGGTCCGTATCCAGCGCCATGCAAAGGCGGCTGATATGCACCGGCTCGCCGGAGGCAAATAAAATCCCCTCTGCGGCAATCTGCATTTCCTTGTTATCCAATGGTCTTCCCGTCCTAAATCAATCTGGTATTCTATAGCTTCAGCGAATCGATGCCCTCGCCGGTGGCGGTGACGGTACAGTCCGTCTCGCCGCCGGACAGCGTCACGATCCTGGCCCGGCACAGCTCCAGAATCGCCAGAAAAGTTGCCACCACCTCGCTGCGGCTCCTGCTGCCCCGGAAGAGCAGCCGGAAGCTGGTGATCCCCCGGCGCAGGCGCTGAAAGATTTCCTGTGCCTTCCCCGCAACGGGATATGGCTCCTGCCGCACGATCTCCTGGAAGCTGCCGGCCGTCAGCGGCCTGCGCTGTTCCTCCCGGCCAATGACCTCGTCGATGGCCCGGAGCAGGTCGTCCGTGCTGTGGCTGTATGTATAGATCTTTCCCCGCTCCAACGGTTCCGGCTGCCGCAGGAAAATCCGGCTGCCGAACTCACCCATGGGTCCCAATTGGGCGGTGACATATTTGATCTTGGCGTAATTTTCCCCGCTGCGCCGCTCCTCCAGGGAGCGGATCAGTTCGGCCATCTCGCTCTTGGCCTCCTCGTCCTCAATAGAGAGGAGCATCCGCGTCTTAATGAACATCAGCTGGGCGGCCATAGCGACAAACTCGCTGGCTACCTCCAGGTCCATCCGCTGGCGCTGCTCCAGATATTCCAGATACTGTTCCAGAATAAGGGCGATGGGGATATCCTGAATCTCAATTTTGTTTTTGCTCAACAGGAACAGGATCAGGTCCAGAGGACCCTCGAAGTCCTCCATGCCCTCCCGGCTGTGTACCACCTGTTCCAGCCTGTAAACCGGTTCGTCCATCCGGCATCCTCCGTTATATCCGTCAGTAAATCAGAAAAACAGTCCGGCCATCCACAGATAGACGGCGTAAATGGCGTTGGAAAGGTAGCTGCCTCCGATATCCAGCCACATGATCAGCAGCAAAACCATCATCCCATAGCGTTCATAGCGCATCAGGGTATAATAGGCCCGCTCCGGCAGCAGGGAAAACAGCACCTTCGATCCGTCCAGCGGCGGGATGGGCACCAGATTGAACAGTCCCAACCCGATACTCAAAACCGCCGTGCCGGTCAGAAAGGAGAACACCCACAATGTAACGGCATTCACGGGGGCGGTCCCGGCCATCAGCGACGCGGCGAACAGCAGCAGCAAAGCCAGCAGGAAGTTGGACGCCGGTCCCGCCAGCGCGGTAACGGCCATGCCCGTCTTAGGCTTTTTGAAGTACCGCATATCCACGGGCACGGGCTTTGCCCAGCCGAAGCCGCAGATCACCATGGAAGCCAGTCCCAGCCAGTCGATGTGGTGGAGGGGGTTGAAGCTGAGGCGGCGCATCCGCTTGGCGGTGGGATCGCCCAGCGCGTAAGCGGCCAGGCCGTGGCATGTCTCATGGACGGTCAGGCACAGCAGAACGCTCAGCACCCTCTGAAAAAGGGCAAGCAGACCTTCCCAATCAAATTGTTCTAAAAAGGCTGTCATGATACTTTTACTCTGTTAACGTTTCCTTTTTACCTGAAATTCTCTCTGTGAGAAAGCTTTGTCAATTCAGTATAGCAGACTTTTGTCAGGATTACAAGTCCAAATAGGCTTTGTTTCACGGCTTATCTCCGATTCTTCCGCTTTTTGCCTCCTCCCGGCCATCGTGTAACGCGCAGCGCCTGCTGACGCGGAAACGCCCTGCCCGGACATGCCGGACAGGGCGTTTTTCCTATTTCCCCGCAATGGTCAAGCCTTCCACCAGCACGCTGGGGCTGACGAAGGAGGTCGAGGAGGGGAAAAACGGCGGCTGAGGGTCGTTGGCGATGGCGGTGATATTTTTCAGCAGATCAAAGAAGTTCCCGGCCACGGTGAAGGACCGCACCGGCGCCCCCTTCCGCCCGTTCTCGATCAAGAACCCCGCACTTTGCAGGGAGAAGTCGCCGCTGATGGTGTTGGCTCCCGCGTGCAGGCCGTCCAGGGAGGTGATGAGCACCCCGTTCTGCGCCTTCCGCAGCAGTTCCTCCTGGGTCAGCTCGCCGCTGGCAAAATACATGGTAAACGGCTGTATATCTATTACCGAATCATAGTTGGATTTAGCCGCGTTGCCGGTGGTGGTTTTCCCCGCCGCCGCCGCGGTACGCAGGTTATAAAGCAGCGTGGTCAGGACCCCGTTCTCAATCACATTCTTCCGCCGGGCAGGCGTGCCCTCGGCATCAAAGGGCATGGGCAGAGGGTTCTTTTCATAGAAGGGGTCGTCCACCAGCGTGACGACGGGGGAGGCAATAGCCGTGCCTTCCTTGTCCTTCAGCAGGGATAGGCCCTTCTGGACCCGTTCAGCGGAGAATACCTCTGAATAAAAGGTCAGCAGATAGGACATCGCCTTGGGCGAGAAGACCACCGGCATGACCCCGGTGGGGGCTGTCCCCGCGCCCAGCGTTTCACGGGCTTCATCAGCAGTTTCTCTGGCGGCGGCGGAGAGGTCCAGCTGATCCAGCTGCCCAAAGGCAAATTTGAAGCCGGTGGCCTTTTCTTCCTCGGGCGCGCCGTCGCTCACCACAGGGCTCAGGACCGCAAAAGTCAGCGTATTCTCATATTGCAGATCCAGCCCGCGGGAGTTGTGAATGGCAATAGAAAAACGATGGGCATGGACTTCTGTATTGCTGCCGTCCACCACGCCCGGCTGGGCGTAAAGGGCGTCCTGTCCCGCCAGCGCGGTTTTGCTCAGCAGTTTCGTATCCGGCAGGGCGGCTCTGCTGGTTTCCACAGCTTGGTAACTCTGTCCGGCCTCCGCCAGGAATTCCGGGTCGGAGGTCTCCAGCACAGCGGCGTTGCCGGCGGCCCGGCGCACCAGGGCGCGGGCGCTCTCCTCGCTCAGGAGCTGGGTGGAGGCATAGCCCATCCTGCCGTTCACCAGACAGCGCAGGCAGACCCCGCCGTCATTGGAGGAGGAACAATCGTTGATCTCGTGCCGGAAAACGGACACGGAAGCGCTCTCCTCCACTTGATAGTACAGCTCATACTCTTCAATATGCAGCGCGGCGGCCTCCTCATCGGCCACCTGACGGAACGTCTGAAAATCCATTTGCAAACTCCTCCTTTATCTGCCGCCCACGGTGATGGACGATACGCGGATGAGCGGCTGCCCCACGTTGGTGGGGATGGAGCCGCTGGACGCGCCGCACATCCCCTGCCCGCAGGCCAGAGCGCCGCCCACCATGTCGATCTTCTGAATGACCTGGTCGCCCTTGCCCACCAAGCTGGCTCCCCGTACGGGCTCGCAGATTTTCCCGTTGCGGATGAGGTATCCCTCGTTGACGGCGAAGTTGAACTCGCCGGTGACCGGATTCACCGATCCGCCGCCCATCGTCTTGGCGTACAGGCCGTACTCGATAGAAGCGATAATGTCCTCCTCTTTATCGCTCCCGGGAGCGATAAAGGTATTGGTCATGCGGGAGGTGGGCGCGTAGGCGAAGCTCTGGCGGCGGGAGCTGCCGGTGGAGGGCATCCCCATGCGGCGGCCGTTGAACTTGTCAATCATGTAGGATTTCAGCACGCCGTTTTCGATCAGCACGTTGCGTTGGGCGGGCGTACCCTCGTCGTCAATATTGATGGAGCCCCACTCATTGGGGAGGGTCCCGTCGTCGATGGCGGTGACCTTCTCGTGGGCGATCTTCTCCCCCAGCTTGCCGCAGAACTGGCTGTTGCCGTAGGCCACGCTGGCGGCCTCCAGTGAGTGTCCGCAGGCCTCGTGGAAGATAACGCCGCCGAATCCGCTGCCGATGGCCACCGGCATCACCCCGGCGGGACAGTACCCTGCCCCGGCCATGATGACCGCCTGACGGGCGGCCTCGCGTCCCACATCGGCGGGCTTCACCGTCTCGAAAAGTTCCATTCCCCGGCGTGCCCCGGGGTTGTATGCGCCGGTCTGGGTCTCTCCCCTTACCTCAGCCACGGCGCGGACCATCATCCGGGTACGGATCTGCCGGTCCTGGGTCCACAGGCCCTCGCTGGTCGCCACCAGGATGTGGTGGTCCACGTCCATCAGGGTGCCCGTCACCTGCACGACGGCGGCGTCATAATCCCTGGCGGCGGCGCAGGCCTCCTTCAGCAAATCCGCCTTGACGGCATTGTCCACGCCGCTGGGAACAACGCGGATGGGGTGTATATCCCCGAACAGCCGCTCCCGCAGGGTGATGGATACCTCCGCCCTGCCTTCGGCCAGGGCCTCCGCGGCCCGCTGGGCGCAGCGGAGCAGTCCGGCCTCGCTGGTGTCCACCGTAGTCGCCATTACGCTGCGCAGGCCCTGAAACACCCGCACGGCAGCGCCGGCGATCTGCGCGTCATGCACCGCGTCCACCTTGCCGCCCACCAGATCGACAGCGTGGTTCAGGGTGTTTTCCGCAAAGATCTCGGCGTAATCCGCACCGGTGGAGGCGGCCTTCTGCAGCACGCGCTCACAAATTTCTTTTGCAATCATCCGTCATTCTCCTAATCGTTTCATCGTTTTTATATCCCCTGCCCGAAAAACTACTTCATCAGCTTTCTGCACGATCGGGTCAGCTCCTCCAGCGTGGAGCAGGGGGCCATCTGGCACAGCGAGGCCATGGTCTGGATGCTGGCCATATAGGGCCACTTCCGCTGGGGGATGGGGTTCAGCCACAGCACCCGCCCCGCCTGACGGCGGGCCTCCACCAGCTCCTGCGCGGCCCGGGGCAGATCGATGGTCTTGGTGTCCGACAGGATCAGCAGCGTTGTGGAGGGCCCCAGGGGCGCGGGGCGGCGCCGGCACAGCGATTCCAGCGCACAGCCAAGGTCGGTGCCCCGGCCAAAGAGGCCGGAGGAGCGCACGTAGTCCCGGAACGCGTCCATGTTCTGCAAAGCGAAAGCGTCCACCTCCCGCACCTCCTCGGAGAACAGGAAGGTCTGCGAGGACTCCGACACCTCGGTCATGGACTTGATGAACCGCAGCACGAACTCCGAAAATTGCAGCATGGACCCGGACACGTCGCACAGCAGCACCAGCCGCCGTTTCTTCTGCCGCTTCCGGCGGTAGGACAGACGGTAGAAGCTGCCGCCTGTCTCCAGCCCCTTCCGGATGGTGCGGCGGAAGTCCAGTTTGCCGCTGTGGCCCTGACCCTGGCGTTTACGGCTCAGCTCCGCGTCCAGTTGGCGGGAGATGGCGGCAATGAGGGCCGCGGCCCGGGGGATGTCGGCCTCCTTGAACTGGGAGATGTCCCGGTACAGCAGGGCCATATCCGGGTCCAGCTCGTCGCTGCCCACGGCGGCGTCGTCCTCCATAGCCATCTGCTGCTCCAGCAGGAACCGCATGAACACCGAGCGGATAAAGTTGCTGTAGAGCTTGGGGCTTCGCTTGAGATTGCCCTTCATTTTTTCCATCATCTGCCGCAGCTGTTCCCGCTTGTCCTCGCTCATGCGGACGTAAACTTCCTGCAAATCCTCCCGCAGGTCCATGGGCCGGCCGTCCACCTGCATCTCCTGCTCGGCCTCCTGGCGGCGCTGGGCCATTTCCCGGGCCTCTTCCTCCTGCCTGCGGCGGAGGGCGTCCCGCTGCTCCGCGCTGACAAAAAAGCCATCGAAGCAGTGCTGGAAAATCGCCTGCTCCTCCCTGCTCTTGGCATAGACCGCCTGGAGGGCCAGACGGACCGTCTCACGGTCGCCGAGGTCCAGGACCGTCAGGATCTCGCAGGCATCCGCCGTCTCCTGGGTGCCCACCGCAAGGCCCTGGGAGCGCAGCATGGCGGAGAACTCCGCCAGCTTCTCCAGATAGACGCTCATGCCTGATGATGTCCGCAGGCGCCGCAGTGCTCGTGGCCCTGCCCGTGGTCGTGGCCGTGTTCATGGTCATGGCCGCAGCCGCGGCTCTGGCCGTAGAGAACGTCCCCGGCGGCTTCCAGGTCCTCGCTGCTTTTCAGCACGAAGCCCATGGTCTGCCGGGCCGCTTCCTTTGTCAGGTCGCTGATGCCCAGGGCTTCCAGGGCGGAAACCCAGTCCAGCGTCTCGGCGATAGACGGCTTTTTCAGAATGGCCTCGCTGCCGCGCAGGTCGTGGATGGCCTGGGCCACCTGGACGGCCAGATGCTCGTTGACATTGGGGCGTTTCGCCCTGATAATGGCGACTTCTTTCTCAATATCCGGGTATTGTAGATAGAGGTAGGCGCACCGCCGCCGCAGGGCCTCGCCCAGGGGCCGGGTCCGGTTGGAGGTCAGCACCACGAAGGGGATGGAATTGGCCCGCACAACGCCCGTCTCAGGGATGGTCACCTGCATTTCGGAGAGAAGTTCCAGCAGGAACGCCTCAAACTCCTCATCGGATTTGTCGATCTCGTCGATGAGCAGCACCACCGGCTTCTCTGACCGGATGGCCCGCAGCAAGGGCCGCTCCAGCAGATACTCATCGCCGAACAGGGACTTTGTCAGCTCATCCGCGTCCCGGCGGTCCATCTGCACCTGAATGCTGAGCAGCTGCTTCTGGTAGTTCCACTCGTAGAGGGCCTTGCTCTCGTCCAGTCCCTCATAGCACTGGAGCCGCACCAGCTCCCGGTCCAGGGCGGAGGCCATGACCTTGGCGATCTCCGTCTTGCCCACGCCGGCGGGACCCTCGATGAGAAGGGGCCTGCCCAGCTGGAGGGCCACCAGCAGCGTGGCGGCCACGTCGCCGCCGCAAATATACTTCGCTTCATCCAATTTCTTCTGAAGTGCGGGAATATCCATGTCGAAGCTCCTTTGTGAAGTATTTAACAGAAACCTGTTCTGAGGATACCATAATTTCGGGAAAAATGCAACGAAATTTTAGTGGAAAAACGGGAAGAGATGGGGTACAATAAGGACACAGAAAAACTGGTGGGAGGTCGGGGATCGTGACGGAACAGCAGATGATAGACCTGGCGGTGGAATCAGGCTTTGCCAACGCCGCGCTGATGGATACGAAAGACTTGATTTTTCTCCCCTCTTTCCGGCCGCTGTGCGAGGAGAATCTCTGCGGAAAGTACGGCGTCAACTACGCCTGCCCGCCGGACTGCGGAACCGTGGAGGAGATGGCGGCGCGGGTCCGCCGCTGGCCCCGCGCCCTGGTCATGCAGACCATGTGGGATATCGAGGACCCCATGGACGAGACGCGGACCAGGCCCGCCAAGGGAACCCACAACAAAATGACCCGTCGGCTCATCGACCGGATCGACCGGCCCGGACTGATGGTGGGCGCGGGCGGGTGCAGTCTGTGCTCCCCCTGCGCCATTGTGGAGGGAAAGCCCTGCCGGTTCCCGGATAAGCGGTACTCCTGCATGTCGGCCTACTGCATCTTTGTGCAGCAGATGGCGGAGAAGTGCGGGATGGAGTACGACTGCGGGCCGGGCGTGGTGGCGTTTTTCAGCATGTTCTGCTTTGATCCGGCGGAGTGAGGAGGAGTCATGCTTTTAGCGATCGACGTTGGAAACTCCAACATTTCCCTGGGGATCTTCAAAGGCGAAAATCTTCTGATGAAGGGGAAAATTTCCGTCAAGACCCGCCGGAGCGCCGACGAGTACGCGGCTATCGTCTATGATCTCATGGGGATGAACCGGATTTCCCGTGAGGAAGTCAACAGCTGCATTCTGGCCTCCGTGGTGCCGGAACTGACCGGATTAGTGGAGGACGCGGCCCGGATCATTACCGGAGCTGTTCCCCTGCGGGTAGGTCCCGGCATCCGCACCGGATTCCGCATCCGGATCGACGATCCCTCCCAGCTGGGGGGCGATCTGGCGGCGGACACCCTGGCGGCGCTGACGGAATACGGCGCGCCGCTGGTGGTCATTGACGCGGGCACCGTAACGACCATTATTGCCGTGGACAGGGACCGTACTTACCTGGGCGGCTGCATCCTTCCGGGCATCCGGCCCAGCGCGCAGCTGCTGAAGGAGGCCACCGCCCTGCTGCCCTCCATTGAGCTGGGCGATAAGGAGGATGCCTGTCTGGGACGCAACAGCGCCGACGCCATGCGCTGCGGGCTGCTGCTGGGCAGCGCCATGATGGTGGACGGATTCATTGACCGCTACGCCGCCCTGCCGGGGATGGCGGGGGCAAAGTGCATCGCCACCGGCGGCTCCGCGCCGTTGGTCACCGCCCGGTGCAGGCGGGAGATCCGGCAGGACCCGGAACTGACCCTGAAGGGCCTGCGGTATCTCTACGAGGCCAACCGGCCCAAGGCCAAACGCTGATAATAACGGCATCCGCCGTTGTTATACATAATTTGCGCGCCGTACTCGCAATTGTGCATGACCCCTCGATGGGGTTCTTGCACAATCACTGAGACGACAGCGCGAGGTGAAATACCCTCAAAGGAGAAACAAACATGAGCAACACAAGCAGCAAAGTCCGCGAGACCGCACTGACGGCGGTACTGGCGGCAATCGTCCTCCTGATGGCCTTCACCCCTCTGGGCTATCTGCGCATCGGACCAATGTCCATCACTTTCCTGGTTATCCCCGTAGTGATTGGCGGCATGACCCTGGGCCCCGTCCGGGGCGGCTTTCTGGGCGCGGTATTCGGCGCCACCAGTCTGGCACAGTGCTTCATGGGCGATGTGTCCGGCGCGGCTATGTTTGCGGCCAACGCGGCCGGCACAGTCATCGCCTGCTTTGTCCCCCGCATTCTGATCGGCGTGGTGGCGGGGATTCTGTTCCCCTTCCTGATGAAAACCACCAGAAATAACGCGGCGGCCTTCATCGGCACCGCCGTGGCCGGAACGCTGACCAATACCGTCCTGTTCATTGCCCTGGTCGTTGCGTTCTTCAAGGACAGCGTCCTCGGCGGCGGCTCTTTCTGGGCTATCTTTGTCAGCTTTTTCTCTATCAATGTGGCGCTGGAACTGATCGTGGGCGTGGTCGTCAGCGCGGCGCTGAGCGCGGTGCTGGACCGGTTCGTCCTCAACGCGCCCCGGTATCAGGTCGTTGACCGGACCACCGAATAATTTATCTGTATACAGCGAGCGCACGCCGTCGGGCGTGCGCTCCTTTTTGGTTCAGTTATAGCGGTTCTGGGCTTCCGACACGCCCTTTTCCATGACGCACAGGGCGGCGTCCACGGCGCGGGCCACGGCCTCGTCCACCGTTTTTTTCTCCTGGGGCGTAAAGTGGCCGATGACCCAGTCGATCATCTCATGCTCCGGATGGGCCGGGGCGCCCACGCCCACGCGCACCCGGGGAAACTGGTCCGTCCCCAGGTGGGCAATGATGTTTTTCAGACCGTTATGCCCTCCGGCGCTGCCGCCAGCGCGGATGCGCAGCTTGCCCAGAGGCAGGGCCACGTCATCGGAAATCACCAGCACATGATCCGGCGGGATCTTGTAGAAGCCCCCGGCCAGCTTGACGGACTCCCCGCTGAGATTCATATAGGTCTGGGGCTTGATCACCAGGACCCGCTGGCCTCCCACTCGGACCTCGCCGGTCAGAGCGCGGTAGCGGAGCTTGTTGAATTTGACGCCCTCCCGGCGGGCCAGCTCGTCGGCAGCCATGAAGCCGATGTTGTGGCGGGTGGTCTCGTAGTCCTTGCCCGGATTGCCCAGGCAGACCAGCAGCCATTGGTAATTGGAGCTAAACATGGATTCCTTTCTCCGCCGCCCAAGGAGCGGCGCGCTTTGATTTATGATTTTACGGATCGCGCACTTACCGGGCCATAAGCGCCTCAATCTCCTCAATGCGCAGCAGGCGGTCGCCGATCAGGTCCTCCGCCGCGCCCTCGGTTACCAGAATATCGTTCTCCAGACGGATGCCGATGCCCTCCTCCGCCACGTACAGGCCCGGCTCACAGGTGATGACCATGCCCGGCTCATATACCGTGCGGTCACAGGGGTCGTGAGTATCAAGGCCCAGGGAGTGGGACACGCCGTGGTAGTAGTATTTGGACACATCGCTGTCGTCATTGATGAGCTTCGCCGTGCGCAGGGCCTTCTTGTAGAAGTCGACGACGGCCTGATTGGATTCTTTGGTCTCGATACCGGGGCGCATTTTCTCTTTGGCCACGTCCATAGCCTCCCGGACGATGGTAAACAGCTCCTTCTGCCGGTCGGTGAACTTGCCGCCCACCGGGAAGGTACGGGACACGTCGGCGGAGTAGTATTTGTACTCCGCGCCCAGGTCCACCAGCAGCAGGGTGCCGTCCTTGGCAACACAGTTGTTGTCGGAGTAGTGGAGCATGACCGCGTTCTCGCCGGAGGCGGCGATGGTCTCGAAGCCGTGGCGCAGGCCCTGGCGGGCCACGTAGTGCTCATAGTCCGCCTGCCACTGGTACTCGTACTCGCCAGGACGGGCGCTTTGCAGCATATGCCTGAGGGCCTCGATGGTTACGTCCCCGGCCCTGCGCAGGCAGTCCAGCTCCTCCGGGGTCTTGACGGAACGCAGGGAGGCAATGTCCCGCGCTATGTTCCTGATCTGCACCATGGGAAACTTCTCCCGGATGGTCCGGGCGTACTCCTCCGCGCGGGTGGGGGCGGCGTTCATGGACAGGCGGTCGAAGGAAAAATAGACGTTTACCGCGCCTGTCACCAGCCGGGACAGCGGAGAGACCACATAGCTGTCCAGTTCCTGCATGTAGTGGACCTTGCTCTCCGCGAGCCCGCTGCGCCGGCTGGCCTCCTCGCGGGTCAGCATCTTGCCGTTCCACTTGATGGTATACTCATCAGGTTCGTCAATAAACAGGGACTCCCCCACGCCGCGGCCGGTTTTGGTCATCAGCAGCCAGACGTTCTGGGTGTCGATGCCAGTCATGTAGTAGAAATTCCGGTTGACGGAAAAGGGACACATGTCCTGATCGTGGCTCTTGACCGGCGCGATGCCGGAGTACAGCAGCACCATACTGCCCTCCTCCAGCTTCTCCATCAGCCGTTTCCGGTTGCTGCTGTAAAATTCTGACGTCATATATAAGCCTCCCTAAATCTTTAAAATTTTATCCCGCAAGGATATTGTTTGTCTGTACTATACTTGTTATATCATATTTTCCCAAAAGTGCAAGCCATAGTTTATCCGCCGGGACCTGTGTACGGCGAAAAACAGAAAGAAATTTGTGAACAGGCGGTAAAAATCCCAACCTGCCTATGGAAACTCCGGGCAAAAAGGTATATACTAAGGGATGATTTGACAAAAGAAGGAGGGCCCTCATGACTCGACAGATGCTCATGGAGCACGTCTACCTTACCTATATCCCCTCGGAAAAATTCAAAACCAGCTTCCTCAGCGCCCAGATGGCCGCCCCACTGGAGAAGGACACTGCCGGCCGCAACGCCCTGCTGGTCAACGTCCTCAACCGGGGCACCGTCCGCTGTCCCGACATGGCCGCCATTGGCCGGGAGCTGGACATGCTCTACGGGGCGCGGCTGGAGCCCACCGTGCGGAAAAAAGGGGAAAACCAGCTGTTCGGCTTTGTGGCCAGCTGCGTGGACGACCGGTTCCTGCCCAAGGGGGAGAAGCTGCTGGAGAAGCTGACGGACCTGCTGGGCGAGTTTTTCTGCAGTCCCGCCACCAAGGGCGGGCGGCTGCTGGAGGACTACGTGGAAAGCGAGCGGGAAAATCTGGCGGATCTGATCCGCAGCGATATCAACGACAAGCGCGCCTACGCCGCCCGGCGGCTGCTGGAGGAGATGTGCGCCGGGGAGCGGTACGGCATCCGCCGCATGGGCAGCGCGGAGGACGTGGAGAAAATTTCCCTCCAACGGTTGAACAGGCACTATCACGACACCCTTCCCAAGGGACAGCTGGAGCTGTTTTACTGCGGCTCCGCGCCGGAACAGCGGGTGGCCGGGGCATTTACCCGGGCCTTTGCCGCCTTGCCCCGGCGGGGCGGGCTGGAGCCCGTGCCCACCGTCCGCCGCCCCGCGCCGGAGCAGTGCCGGATCATCACGGAGGAGATGGACGTGGGCCAGGGCAAGCTGTGCATCGGCTTCCGCACCGGCAGCGCGGACATGGCCGCCACCATGCTGATGAACGCCATGTTCGGCGGGGCTACCACCTCCAAGCTGTTTCTGAACGTGCGGGAGAAGCTCTCCCTGTGCTACTACGCGGGCAGCGCCTATCACCGGCTGAAGGGGCTGATTACGGTCTCCTCCGGCATCGAGTTCCAGAACTACGACCGGGCGGTGGAGGAGATCACCCGGCAGCTGGAGGCCCTGCAAAAGGGTGAGTGGGAGGACTGGGAGCTGGACGGGGCGCGGCAGTCCCTGCTCAGCGGCCTGCGCTCCATGGAGGACTCCGCCGGGTCTCTGGAGGACTACGTCATGGGGCAGGCCGCCGCCGGGGGCGACGAGACCATTCCCGGCCTGATCGCCGCCATCCAGGCCGTGTCGCCGGAGCGGGTGCGGGAGGCTGCGGAAGCGGTGAAGCCCGACACCATTTATTTCCTGAAGGGTAAGGAGGAGCGCGTATGAGGACGATGGAATACCCCCGGCTGGGGGAAAAGGTCTTCCGGCAGAAGCTTTCCAACGGCCTGGAGATCGTGACGGTCAGCAAGCCCTTCCACACCAAGAGCTACGCCTTCTTTGCCGCCCGCTACGGCGGGATGGACCTGCGCTTCCGGCTCGGCGGCCGGTGGCTGGACACCCCCGCCGGCATCGCCCACTATCTGGAGCACAAGATGTTCGATATGGAAGACGTCAACGTGATGCAAGAATTTGCCCGGAACAGCGCGTCCGACAACGCTTTTACCAGCAACGCCATCACCGCCTACTACTTCACCTCTACGGCGAATTTTTACGAGAACCTCCGCACTCTGCTGCGGTTCGTCTCCACGCCTTACTTCACCCAGGAGAGCGTGGACAAGGAGCAGGGCATCATTGCCCAGGAAATCCAGGAGACGGAGGACGACCCGGATTGGCGGGTATACGCCAATCTGATGGAATGCCTGTACAAGGACAGCCCCGCCCGGGTGCCGGTGGCTGGCTCGGTGGAGAGCATCCGGCAGATCACCCCCCAGACCCTGTACGACTGCCACAGTGCGTTTTATACGCCGTCCAACATGGTCCTGGTGTGCGTGGGAAACGTGGAGCCGGACCGGGTGGCGGAAGAAGCGGAAGCGATCCTGCCCGGAGAGGGCGGCCCCGCCATCGACCGGGACTATGGCCGGGAGGAATCCCCCTTCCCCGCCAGGCCGGAGGCCTGTCAGGCCATGGAGGTCTCCATGCCCATGTTCCTGGCGGGCTATAAATGCACGCCGCCGGACGGCGGGGAGGCCATGCTGCGCCAGAGCATTATCGGCGACATGGCCTGCGACGTCCTTTTCGGGGACAGCAGCCCTCTCTATACCCGGCTCTACGAGGAGGGCGTCATCAACGGCAGCCTGGGGGGCAACTTCGACATGCTGCCGGGGGCGTCCTATGTGTACGTGGGCGGCGACGCCAAGGACCCCCGCCGTGTCTATGACGAGATCACCCGGCAGGCGGAAAAGCTGGTAAGGGAGGGCATTGACGAGGCCTTCTACCAGCAGATCCGCCGCTCGGCCTACGGCGGGATGCTGCGCAGTCTCAACTCCTTCGAGAATATCGCCATCAGCATGGCGGAGGGCTATTTCCGGGGCTTTGACTACTACCGCTTCCCGGAGGTTTTCGATACCGTCACCAGGGCGGACGTGGAGGCGTTCCTGCGGGAGAATATCACGCCGGAACGGGCCGCGCTGTCCCTGATCCATCCCAAAGAATAGGAGTCCAGCCAAGGAGGAACTACCATGTACGAATACGCGAGGACCGACATGCCCATCAGCTTTCCCGGCCTGTTTGGGGACTGGTCCATCAATCCCGACCCGGTCGCCATTCCCATCGGCAACGGCGTCCGCTGGTACGGCATTATTATCTGCGCGGGGCTGATCATGGCCGTGCTGTACTGCTGCAAGCAGAGCAAGAGGTACGGCATTACCGAGGACAACATCTACGACATGATGATCTGGCAGATCCCGCTGTGCATCCTCGGGGCCAGGTCCTACTACGTGCTGTTCAACCTGGGGCTGTACCGCAACGCGGACAACAGCCTCAACTGGGGCAAGATGATCGCCATCTGGGACGGCGGTCTGGCTATCTACGGGGCAGTCATTGTGGCTTTTTTGGTACTGTTGGTCTTTTGCAGGAGGAAAAAGATATCCTTCGGCGCCTTCGCGGACCTGGGGTGCATGGGACTGCTCATCGGCCAGCTGGTGGGCCGGTGGGGCAACTTTGTCAACCGGGAGGTCTTCGGCGGCGAGACCACCCTTCCCTGGCGGATGCGGGTGTGGGTCACGGAGTCTCAGTTTATTGAGGTCCATCCCACCTTTCTGTATGAAAGCCTGTGGAATCTGGTGGGACTGCTGCTGATCGTGTTCATTATCTCCAGGGCCCGGACTTTTGATGGAGAAAACGCCTGCTTCTACTTTATCTGGTACGGCCTGGGCCGGACATGGATCGAGGCCGTGCGGACAGACACCCTGAAGCTCTTTGGCCTGGAGCTGTTCGGCCAGCCCATCCGGGTCAGCCAGCTTCTGAGCGTAATCCTGGTGATTTCTGCCCTGGTGGTACTGCTCATCAACAAGCGGAAGCACCCCCATGGGCAGGAAAATCTGTTCGTCAACCGGCAGGCCGCCCTGCAAGCCGCCCAGGCGGTTCCTGCCTCTGAGGAGGACGGGACGGAACGGGATGGGGAATAAACGTTTCCCGCTGTTTGTGGACCTCAACGGACGCGCCGCCGTGGTCATCGGCGGCGGAACGGTGGGCCTGCGGCGGGCGGAAATTTTGTGCGCTTTCGGCGCGCTGGTCACAGTGGTCTCCCCTTCCCTGGCCCGCGACGTGGAAAGCATCCGGCACGTGGCCCGGGCCTATGCGCCCGGGGACCTGGCAGGGGCGTTTCTGGCCGTTGCCGCGACAGACGATCCGGCGGTCAACGGGGCTGTCGGCGAGGAGGCCCGGCGGCTGGGGATCTTCTTCAACCGCTCGGACGATCCCGGTCAATGCGATTTTTTCTTCCCCGCCATCTGCGAGGGAGGCGGACTGGTAGCCGGCCTTATCGGCGGCGGCAGCGACCACAAAAAGACCGCCCGGACGGCGGCAGATATCCGAAAAATCCTGGAAAACAGTAAGGATGATACATAACATGAAGCTTCGCGTTGGAAGCAGAGACAGTCAATTGGCAGTAATCCAGTCGGAGATCGTCATGGCCGCCCTCCGGGAGGCCCATCCCGAGATCGAGCTGGAACTGGTGACCATGAAAACCACCGGCGACAGGATTCTGGACCGCACGCTGGAAAAAATCGGCGGCAAGGGCCTGTTTGTGAAGGAACTGGACGCCGCCCTCCGGGAGGGCCGGGTGGACCTGACCGTCCACAGCTGCAAGGACCTGCCCATGGAACTGCCGGAGGACCTGCCCATCGCCGCGTTCCTCCGGCGGGAGGACCCCCGGGACGCGCTGGTGCTGCCTCTGGGCGCATCAGTTTGGAACCGGAGCCGGCCGACCGGCAGCGCCAGCCCACGGCGGCGGCTCCAGCTGGAGGGTCTTTTCCCGGATGTGGAGGTCAGGCCCGTCCGGGGCAACGTGCCGACCCGTCTCCACAAGCTGGACAGCGGCGAATTTGGCGCGCTGGTATTGGCGGCGGCGGGTCTGAAGCGGCTGGGACTGGAGGAGCGCGTCTGCCGGTATTTTGAACCGGAGGAGCTGCTGCCCGCCGCCGGACAGGGCATCCTGGCCGTTCAGTGCAGGAGCGATATGGACATGTCCGTTCTGGACTGCCTCCGGGATCAAACGGCGGAGGCATGCGCACGGGCGGAGCGGGCTTTTGTCGCCGAGCTGGGCGGAGGATGTTCCTCACCGCTGACGGCTTACGCCGCGGTCTGCGGGGATACGCTCACGATCACCGGCCTGTACGCGGACAAATATGCGCATGTACGCAAGGACACGGCCTCCGGCCCCGCGGCGGACGGAAGGGCTCTGGCCGTTCAATTGGCAAAACGACTGAGGGAGGACGGAGCATGTCCGGAAAAGTAACGCTGGTAGGCGCAGGTCCCGGCGACCCGGGACTGCTGACCCTCAAGGGCCGGGAGGCTCTCCGGCAGGCGGATGTGGTGGTCTGCGACCGGCTGGTGAGCCCCGCCGTGCTGGAGATGATCCCCGATTCCGCCCGGCGGATCGACGTGGGCAAGGAGGCCGGCCATCATCTTATACCGCAGGAGCAGATCAATGATATCCTTTTAAACGAAGCCCTTGCGGGACACAATGTAGTACGCCTGAAAGGCGGCGATCCCTTTGTCTTCGGGCGGGGCGGCGAGGAACTGCAAGCGCTGGCCCGGGCCGGGGTGGAGTTTGCGGAGATTCCCGGCGTCACCTCCGCTGTCGCGGCGGCGGCTTATGGAGGAATCCCGGTGACTCACCGGGATTTCGCCTCCTCCCTGCACATCATCACCGGCCGCGCCCGGAGGGGCGCGGCGCTGAACATTGATTTCGAGGCACTGGTCCGGACCCATGGAACGCTGGTGTTTCTTATGGGCGTAACGGCCATGCCTGACATTGTAAAGGGCCTGCTGGACGCCGGAATGGACGGCGATACCCCCGCCGCCATGGTGGAGCGGGGCACGCTCCCCGGCCAGCGGCGGTGCGTCGCGACGCTGGCCACGCTGCCCCAGCGGGCGGCGGAAATGGGGATTCACAGTCCCGCGCTGATTATCGTGGGCGGCGTATGCGCATTGGCGAAGGAGCTTTGCTGGTTGGAAAAGCTGCCGCTCTACGGCAAACGCATCCTGGTCACCCGTCCGAAGGACCGGGCGGGGACGCTGTCGGATAAGCTGCGGGCGCTGGGGGCGGAGGCCGTCGAATTCCCCTGCATCCGGACGGAGGCCCTTCTCCCCTGCCCTGCGATGGAAAGCGCGTTGGGACGGCTGGCGGAATACGCGTGGCTGGGCTTTACCAGCGCCGCCGGGGTAGAGGCGTTCTGGAACTGCCTGCGGGGCATGGGGAAGGACGCCAGGGCGCTGGGCGGCGTGAAGCTGGCGGCAATCGGCCCCGCCACCGGGAAAGCGCTGGAAGCCCATGGGCTGGTCCCCGACCTGATTCCGGAAATTTACGATGCCGCTCACATGGGGGAAGCTCTGGCGAAAGCTGCGGCCGGCAGAGTTCTCCTGCCGCGTGCGGAGGCGGGTTCCGCTTCCCTGACGGACGCGCTGGCGGAGGCCGGGGTATCCTGCGACGCTATTCCCGTCTACCGCACGATCTATGACAATCCCCGGTCTGCGGAACTCAGGGAGGAAATCGAGGCGGGGAAATTTGATTTTGTGACCTTTACGTCTGCTTCTACCGTCAAAGGTTTCATCTCCTCGGTAGGCGCAGACGCAGACTTCGGACATTTCACAGGACTCTGCATCGGCGCGCAGACCGCCGGAGAGGCCGAAAAGCACGGGATACATGTAAGAATCGCGGAAAAGGCAGCCATTGACGCGCTGGTACAATCAGCGGTAGAACAGCAGCAAATTTGCAAATAAAGGAATCCATAGTATTTTGGATTTACCGCACCGGTCATTATCCCGCTGTTGACGGTCCGTCTGCCACCTGATATATGGCGTCGTCAATTTCATTCTTCACTGATTTCAGATAAACAGGAGGGCTATCCTATGGACCTGACCAACCGCCCCCGCCGCCTGCGGCGGACCGACGCCATCCGCCGCCTGAACCGGGAGACCCGTCTGAGCGCGGAGGCGCTGATTTATCCCATCTTCGTGGACGAAACCCTCTCCGGCATCCGGCCCATCGGGAGCCTGCCGGGGCAGAACCATTACGGCCTGGACAGCGTATGCCGGGCGGTAGAGGAGTGTCTGGAACACGGGGTAAAGCACTGCATCCTCTTCGGCCTGCCGGCTGAGAAGGACGCCCGCGGCTCCTCCGCATGGGCGGAGCGCGGGGTCATTCAGGAGGCCGTGCGGGCCATCAAAGCCCGGTATCCGGATTTTACGGTCATCACCGACGTGTGCATGTGCGAGTACACCGACCACGGCCACTGCGGCATCCTTCACGGCCGCGAGGTGGACAACGACGAAACGCTGGAACACCTGGCGAAGATCGCCGTCAGCCACGCCGCCGCAGGAGCGGACATGGTGGCCCCGTCGGATATGATGGACGGCCATGTGGCGGCTCTGCGGAGCGCGCTGGACGGGAACGGTTTTCAGCAGGTGGCCATTATGGCCTACTCGGCAAAATACGCCTCGGCGTTTTACGGCCCATTCCGGTCCGCCGCCGGTTCGGCGCCATCCTTCGGAGACCGGAAGGGCTACCAGATGGACCCCCACAACCGCAAAGAAGCCCTGCGGGAATGCCGTCTGGACGCGGAAGAAGGCGCGGACATTCTGATGGTCAAGCCCGCCCTGAGTTATCTGGACGTGATCCGGGCATGTTCGGACGCCTTTGATCTGCCCATGTGCGCTTACTCGGTCTCCGGTGAGTACGCCATGATCAAGGCAGCGGCGGCGGCCGGACTGGTGGACGAGCGGCGGATCATGTGTGAGACGGCAGTTTCCATTTTCCGGGCCGGGGCGAACATGCTGATTACTTACTACGCCAAGGAACTGGCGGACGCCATCCGCCTGGGCGAGATCGGATAACAATTCCGCACATAAGGAGGAAGGGCCGGACGTTCCGTCCGGCCCTTCCCCTGTCCTCTCCACGCACGGCAGCGGCAATATGGAAAATTTTATTTCGCGGCAGGGGGTTGACCAAAACGGTCAACGGCGGTATGGTGAAGCTGAAAGGAGGGAACGCCGTGAATCCTAAGTTTTTCAACCTCCCCCCTGAGCGGCAGGATCTGATCCGCAGCAGCGCCATGCTGGAATTCGGGGAAAACACCTTCAAAAAGACCTCCGCCGACTCCATCGCCAAGCGGGCCAACATCTCAAAGGGCCTGCTGTTCCACTACTTCAAGGACAAGCGGGAGCTGTACCTCTACCTGTTCCAATACGCTTTGGACGTATGCATCCGGCAGTATATGCAGAAAACCTATGATTTCGGTGAAACTGATTTCTTTTTAGCTTTGGAGATGGGGCAGAAGATCAAGATGGACATGGTACGACGCTATCCCGGTCTGTTCCGTTTCGTCATGCGGGCCTACTATGAGCGGGACATCGAACTCTCCCCCAAGCTGCGGAAAGGACTGAACGGCCTGCTGGAGAGCACCTCCAGAGACTTTCTCGCCCGGATGGACCTCTACAAATTCAAGGACGGCGTGGACCCCTGGGAGGTCATCCGGCTGCTCACCCTGGCCGCCGAGGGAATGATGGCCAGAACCAACGCCTACACGGCGGAGGAAATCGAAGTGCTGTTTCTGGAATACAAAAAGTACGCGGATATGCTCCGCGCGCACATGTATAAGGAGGAATACCTATGATCCATATTCAGAATCTGACCAAAGCCTACGGCAAGGCCCGGGGCGTGACGGACCTGACCCTCCATGTTCCGGCGGGCGGGTGCTTCGGCTTCATCGGTCCCAACGGCGCGGGGAAATCCACCACCATCCGCACGCTGCTGGGCCTCATCTCCCCCACCGCCGGGTCGGCGAAGGTCCTGGGACTGGACTGCGTGAGGGACCGCACCGCCATTCTGGCGCAGGTGGGATACATGCCGTCGGAGGCCATGTTCTATCCGGAGATGCGGGTATCGGAGGTGATCCGGCTGTCGGCGGACCTGCGGAAAAGGGACTGCCGGGCGGAGGCCGCCGCCCTCTGCGAAGCTCTGGAGCTGGACAGCCGGAAGAAAATCCGGGAACTGAGCCTGGGCAACCGGAAGAAGGTATCTATTGTCTGCGCCATGCAGCACCGGCCACAGCTGTACGTCCTGGACGAGCCCACCAGCGGACTGGACCCGCTGGTGCAGCGGGCCTTCTGGTCCCTGCTGGACCGGCGGAGAGCGGAGGGAGCCACGGTATTTCTCTCCTCCCACGTGCTCTACGAGGTCCAGCGGTACTGCGACCGGGCGGCAATCATCCGGGAGGGGCGGCTGGTTGTAGAGGGAACTACCGGAGAACTGGATATTGAAAACAAATTTTTCGACTATTACGAGGGGAAGGTACGGTTATGACCATTTTTCGCAAGGAACTGCGCTCCTGCGCGGTGAGCTTTCTGGTTTGGACGGCGGTCATCGGCGGGCTGATGGCGGTATGCGTGGGACTGTACCCGTCCATGAAGAGTTCCATGGTGGATGTATCCGCCCTGTTTGCCAATATGGGGGAATTTTCCGCCGCTTTCGGGCTGGACAGGCTGGGATACGGCACCCTCATGGGCTTCTATGGGGCGGAGTGCGGCAACATCCTGGGGCTGGGCGGGGCGTTCTTCGCGGCGCTCACCGCCATGGGACTGCTGGCCGGAGAAGAGGGCGGCCACACGGCGGAATTTTTATTGACCCATCCGGTAAGCCGGATAAGGATCGCGGCGGAAAAACTGGCGGCGCTGGCGGCTATGGTGCTGGCGCTGAATCTGATCTGCTTTGCCTGCGGCGCGGTTGGCATTCTGGTGATCGGAGAGGACGCGGAGTGGAGCGGCCTGCTGCGGTATCACGGCGCGCTGCTGCTGATGCAGCTGGAAGTGGGCGGTCTTTGCTTCGGGCTGTCCTCCCTGCTGCGGCGCGGCAGCTTCGGCCTCGCCATGGGGCTGGCGGCAGCGCTGTACTTTCTGGGGCTTATTATCAACATGGACGCGGGCCTGGAACCGCTGCGGTTCGTCACGCCCTACTACTATGCCGACGCGTCCCGGATCTTCGCCGGGGAGGCTCTGGCGGGGCCAATACTTACCGGCTGCGCTCTGGGCGCGTTGGGAATCGCCTGCGGTATCCGGCAATACGCGAGAAAGGATATTGCGGCGTAGCGTCCGGCCATACGAGGCCTGCCTCCGCAAGGGATTTTCCCCTGCGGATATTTTTTTGCCCGTCCCTCTCCCCTGCCGCCGCGCATCCCGGATATGCGCTGAACCCGCAAAAATCAAATTCCATTGTTGACATTTGGTACCTTGACCGTTAAAATAAAATGCAGAAGGTTATGCTTACTGTATGCAAGCTGCGGAGGAATCATATTATGTATCATTGCCGTCTGCAATTTTATCTGACTGGCCATCGCAGTCCTCTATGGGAGACTGCCAAGGCTATACCTTCTCTGGCCCGTTTTACCCACGTCTTCGTGGAGAGCGATGCGCCGGATGCCGCGCTGGCCGCTGAGGCGGACGTGATCCTGGCGGATCTGCGCGGATTGGACCCGGCGGCAGCCCTGCTGACGCTGGCCTCCGGCAAGAAGGAAGGCGCCGAGCTGGTGCTTCTGCTGGAACCGGAACAGCTTCCGGCGCTCTCGGACGGTCTGGACAGCGTAGATGATATCTGGAAGCTGCCCATATCGGAGGCGGAATTCCGGTTCCGCTTTGTCCGGCGGCAGCGGTCCTGTAAGGCCCGGAAAGACGCCTGGCAGACCAGCCAGTATCTGGAGTCCACCATCAACAGCATCCCCAGTCTGGTCTGGTATAAGACCAGGGACGGTATCCACGAAAAGGTCAACGACAGCTTCTGCCTGACTGTCAATAAGTCAAGAGAGCAGGTCCAGGGCCGGGGCCACGCCTATATCTGGGACGTGGAACAGGACGACCCCGCCTGCATCGAATCAGAACGGGTGGTCATGGAGACGCGGCAGACGCTCGTATCTGAGGAGACGGTCCAGACCGGAGACGGCCAGCGGCTGCTGACCACCTATAAATCTCCTCTGTACGACCTGGACGGATCGGTCATGGGCACTGTGGGCGTGGGCATCGACGTGACCAGAGAGCGGGCTTTTGAGCAGGAGATCATAGAGAAAAACCGCAATCTTGAGGCTATCTTTACCAATATGGACTGCGGCATCATGTCCCACAGTCTGGACGGGACCAAAGTCCTCAGCATCAACCGGGCGGCTCTCCAGATCCTGGGCTACAAGTCCCGGGAAGAACTGCTGGAGGACGGCTTTCAGATGGTGGCCGCTTCTGTTCTGGAGGACGATAAGCCCCGGCTCAGGGAATGCATCCAGTCCCTGCACAAAGTGGGCGACAGCGTCAGCGTGGAGTACCGGGTCCGGCATCATAGCGGACGGCTGCTCCATGTGATGGGCAACATCAAGCTGACGGAGGAAAACGGCGAACTGATCTATCAGCGCTTCCTGCTGGACTGCACCGCCCAGAAGCAGCGTGAGGAGCGGGAGCGCGAGGAACAGGAGCGGCGGCATATGGCGCTGCTTCAGGCGCTGAGCATCGACTACAACCTGGTATGCTATTTCGATCTGGCCACGGGGCGGGGCTATCCCCTCCGGATGGTGGACGGCAAGTACGCTTTGGAGGATATCTTCGGCGGGAACATCTCTCTTGATGGCAGCATGGCGCAATATATCGAGCGGTATGCCGCCCCGGAGGACAGGGCATTGCTGACCCAGGCGGTCTCCCGGGAATCTCTGGAGCGGGAGCTGGGCGAAAAGAGCTTGTGTTACGCCAACTACCGCACCGTCGTAAACGGCGAGGTGGAGTATTTCCAGATGAAGGCCGTCCGGGCGGGCGCATGGGACGAGCAGCGGGGCGTGGTGCTTGGCCTGCGCAGCGTTGACGAGGAAACCCGGGACGAGCTGGAAAAGAAGAGCATGCTGGAGGACGCCCTCCTCCAGGCCAACCGGGCCAACAAGGCCAAGAGCGTCTTTCTCTCCAACATGTCCCACGACATCCGCACGCCCATGAACGCCATTGTGGGCTTTACCGCCCTCGCCATCACCCATATCAAAAAGACGGAGCTGGTGGAGGAGTATCTGAAAAAGATCATGACCTCCGGCAACCATCTGCTGAGCCTGATCAACGACATTCTGGATATGAGCCGCATTGAAAGCGGCAAGATGCACCTGGACGAGGCCCCGTGCAGCCTGCCGGACATCCTTCACAGCCTGCGAAGCATCATTCAGGCGGATATCCACGCCAAACGTCTGGAGCTGTACATTGACGCGGTGGACGTGGTGGATGAGGAGATCTGCTGCGACCGGCTGCGGCTGAACCAGCTGCTGCTGAACCTGCTGAGCAACTCGGTGAAGTACACCCCCGCCGGGGGCATTGTCAGCATGCGCATCATCCAGAAGCCCGGCGCGGCTCCCGGCTACGCCAATTACGAGTTCCACATCCGGGACACGGGCATCGGCATGAGCCAGGAGTTTGTCTCCCATATCTTCGAGCCCTTCGAGCGGGAGCGGAACTCCACCATCAGCGGCATCCAGGGCACCGGCCTGGGCATGGCCATCACCAAGAACATCGTAGAGATGATGAACGGCAAGATCTCTGTGAAAAGCGAGCAGGGCGTGGGAACAGAGTTCTTCGTTTCCCTGACCTTCCGCCTGTGCGGCGGCGGCAGGGAGCCCCTGACCATCCCGGAGCTGAGCGGCTGCCGGGCATTGGTAGTGGACGACGATTTCAACACCTGCGACAGCGTTACGTACATGCTCCAGCAGATCGGCATGCGGGCGGAGTGGACTCTGTCCGGGAAAGAGGCGGTACTGCGCACCCACCAGGCCCTCTCCCGGGGAGATAACTATGTTGTGTACATCATCGACTGGCTGCTGCCGGACCTCAATGGCGTGGAGGTCGCCCGGCGCATCCGGAAGGAGGTGGGCGAAGAAGCGCCTATCATCGTCCTCACCGCCTATGACTGGTCCGACATCGAGGAGGAAGCCCGGGAGGCCGGCATCACCGCCTTTTGCAGCAAGCCCCTGTTCCCGTCAGAACTGCGCAGCTGCCTCCGCTCTGTTGTCAACGCGTCGGAAACGGAGAATGCGGCGCCCGCTCAGGCTCCGGCCAGGCGGCACACGGGCCGCATCCTGCTGGCGGAGGACAACGAGCTGAACCGTGAGATCGCCGAGGCCATTCTGGGCGAAGCGGGCTTCCAGCTGGAGGAGGCGGAAAACGGACAGATCGCTGTGGAGATGATGTCCCGTTCCCAGCCCGGCTACTATCAGCTGGTGCTGATGGACATTCAGATGCCGGTGATGGACGGCTATGCGGCGGCCAGGGCCATCCGCGCGCTGGAAAACCAGGAACTGGCCTCCATTCCGATCCTGGCTATGACGGCTAACGCTTTTGAGGAGGACAGGCGGGCAGCGCTGGAATGCGGCATGAACGGCCACATCTCCAAGCCCATCGACATCGAAAATCTACTGAAAACGCTGGACGAGGTACTGAGCTAGATCCTGCGTATACCGGCAGAAAAAGGGACGGAGATTTTTCTCCGTCCCTTTTTGTTATGCCTCCTCCATAGCCGTCAGCCAGCTGTAATATCCCGCCATACAGTGGGCTGAGGTCAGTCCGCCCTGCTCCTGCTGGATCAGCGGGACCAGCTCTGACGTCACCTGCATCGCCGCCCGTCCCAGCAGGAACGAGGCAACGCCGTTTTGCCTGACAAGCTCAGCCACGCCGCTCATATCTCCCCGCAGAATCCCGGAGACGATCGCCATATTGATGCCGGAGACGTTTGGGAACAGCCGCTGGAGGGCTGACGTCATTTTTTCTGTTGCCGCCCCATCCCGAAAACCGGCGTACTGCTGTCCGGTCAGTTCCATATACCGGCGGTTCATTTTCTCGTAGAGCCCGTCATATGCCTCCCCCGCGCTGTTCCTGCATGGCAGCGGCAGGTCCACACCGTAACGGTGGTATCCCCAGGCGGACAGCGGAACCTGGGTCACCAGGTCCTCGCAGTTGACAATATTGAAGATGTTCTCGTATCCCTCTTCTTTTGCCTTTACGGAAACGGCGGGGGCGGCAAAGGTATAGCCATAGACATCTGCCTTCTTCGCCCGCTTGGCGTCCATCAGGTACGCGGCCGTCATATTCGCCACCGCTCCGCCCCGGCTGTGGCCCGTCACCAGGAATTTCACCGTGTCTGTCCTTTTGATACCGATATCCGCCAGATATTCTGTCATATTCTCCAGCAGTTCATCCCGGGCCCCGGCAAATCCCTCGTGGTCGTCTCCGCTCCCGATGTTAAGATTTCCCGCCCACTCCGTATATTCCCCCGTCCCGCGAATGATGACGGCCACCAGAGGCACGGTCCCGCCTTTCCGGTCCTTCACCGATTTTGTGCCGAAAACATAGGCGGTCTGTCCGGCGGACTCCAGGGAAAGATGGTAGTTGTAGGCTTTTACCTGGCTGAATCCGAACGCCTCCAGCGCATTCTGGGCGCCGGTCTTTTTGCCTGTCTTTACATACGCCGCGCCGCTGAGCGCCATAGCGGCCTCCGCCAGCTCATGCCGGTACGCCCCGGCGTCCTCCGCAAACCAGCCGTCATCCCATCTCACGTCTATCGCCGCCGAGGGCGCATCCGCGATCCCGGTACCGATGGTAACGGACGCCGTGACGCCCTGATCCGCCGCCGCGCCCTGGGACGGCAGCAGGCACAGCGCCATGACACATACCAGCAGCCGGCTGATCCAACATTTCTGACTGATTCTCTTTGCTGCCATTATGATCCTTCCTGTCTGATTGATTTCAGCAGTATTATACCCGATTTTCCGCACTCTTGCAACCCGGCCTGACAGGAATTGCGAAGCCAAATCAGGTCAAATCCTTTTCCGGCGGCAAAACGCCGGCCGGAGATGCCCCGCCGGTGGTTTTTGAAGGGAGCATTTCCCATTTTGCCGCCTTGACTGTCCGCTTTTTGTGTTATATAATGACACCGAACATTTGAACGAAAGGTGGCGGGCGTCACGAATACAAATCCAATGAAGGCCGCCGCGGAATGGTTTCGCAGCACGGTATTCACGGAAGAGGCCATTCAGCCAAAAGCGGCCCCGCGCACCGAGCGCCTCCCCTCCGTGATCCGCGCCGCCCGCTCCCTGGAGAACGGGGTCCATCAAAACTGGCAGTCCCGGGAATCCATTTTTATGAAGCAGGCTAAGCTGCTGGCGGGCTACGAGGATGATTACGACTACCGCGGCAGCGTCCATTGCTATTATCCCACCTATCAGTCCCTGTCGGACCAGGAGCTTCGCGGCTACTTCTCCTGGCGGACAAAGCTGCGCAGCGGGGATGTCCGGAAGACCTCCCTGTCCTTTGCATTCCTCTATATTTACGAACTGATCAATCAGATCGGCGCTGCGGACCCCATGGACGGTTACGGTAAACTGAAAAGCTTTCAGGAGGTCTACGGCCAGGTTGACAGCCGCATTCTTCCATACACGGCGCAATGGCTCGCGGACTATGTGGTCTATTACGGGCTTGATCCGGAGCTTCTGTCCGGCTCGTCACAGGTGATACGCGACAGAAGCATTGCCGTGCTGGAGCATATTCAGGAGCAGGACGCCTCCTCGGCTGCCGAAGCTGTACGCTGGCTGGCCCCCAGGTGGCTGGACCGCTCCAAGTTCTACGCGGCCTATCGGGAGGATATGGACGCGGTGATAGTCCGGGTGCTGCGGCGGATGTCGGCCCACTACGCCTCCCGGTGCAAGAAGACCATGGTGGAGCAGTATTTCGGCAGCTGCGCCCTGCAGCAGGCGCGTCCGTTTGACGCCGCCGTGTTCTGTGACCCGCTGAAACGGCGGAACTATGAATACATTGTGGATGAGCAGTGTATCTGCCGCTGCAAAAACGGCCTCTGGTCCGTCTGGAAGCGCACCGCTCCCCCCAGCTCCGGCAGAAAACTGGACGCTCTGCTGAAAACCATCGACTCCGTCATGCGTCAGGAGTTCGGTTACCGCCATCCGGTCAAGGCCGAAATAGATACCAAGTGGATCATCCGGATCATCCAGGAGGAGATCCAATCCCTTCTGGCGGAAAAACAGGCCGCCGAGGCGAAAAAAATCACCATCAACTACGCCCAGCTCACCAAAATCCGCCAGGATGCCGCCGTTACCCAGGAGAAGCTGATCGTGGAAGAGGAAGCGGACCTGCCGGAAGAGCCCGTCCCCACGGAATATGAGCAGGCGCAGCTCTTCCCGGCGGCGGAACCCGCCGCTCAGGCCGATACTCCGCTGGACCCCGCGGAGTACCGTCTGCTGCAAAGCCTCCTGTACGGCGGGGACACCGGCTGGGTGCAGGCAGAGGGCTATCTGCTGTCCGTTCTGGTGGATGGCATCAATGAGAAGCTGTACGATACCTTCCTGGATTCCGTCCTGGACGACGCCCCCCAGCTGATCGAGGACTATATTGATGATTTGAAAGAGATGGTACGCCCATGAAAATACCAAGACGAATCGCTCAAACGCTGATCAACTCCCTGAAGGGCGGCGTTGTGCCCCGGGTGGGACTGCCCTATGTCACCGTCGGCCGGAAGGCCGAGATCGACGCTCTTCTTCACGATGTAGAGATCATCGCCGACGGAGGCGCGTCCTTCCGCTTCATCGTGGGCAAATACGGCAGCGGCAAGAGCTTTTTGCTGCAAACCATCCGTAATTACGTCATGGCGAAGAATTTCGTTGTGGTGGACGCCGACCTCTCGCCGGAACGGCGGCTCCAGGGGACCCGGGGACAGGGACTTGCGACCTACAAGGAGCTGGTCCGCAATATGTCCACCAAAACTAAGCCGGAGGGCGGGGCGCTGTCCCTGATCCTGGACCGCTGGATCAGCAGCGTGCAGCAGGAGGCCATGGCCTCCTCAGGGCTGAGCATCACCGAAGCGCGGCTTGCCCCGCTGGTGGAAAAGCAGATCTCCGCCGTCATTGGTTCCCTGAACGAGCTGGTCCACGGCTTTGACTTTGCCCGGCTGCTGACGCTCTACTACAGGGCCCATGTCTCCGGGGACGACGAGACCAAGGCCAAGGTGCTTAAATGGTTTCGTGGCGAATACGCCACCAAAACGGAGGCACGGCAGGAGCTGGGGGTCAATATCGTCATTACGGACGATGACTGGTATGAATATCTGAAGATTTTCGCCTGCTTTCTGAAGCAGGCGGGCTACGCCGGGATGCTGATTCTTATTGATGAGCTGGTGAACATTTACAAGATCCCCAACGCTATCACCCGGCAGTATAACTACGAAAAGATCCTCACCATGTATAATGACACCATGCAGGGCAAGGCCCAGCATCTGGGCGTCATCCTCTGCGGCACGCCTCAGTGCATGGAGGACCCCCGGAGAGGCGTTTACAGCTACGAGGCCCTGCGCTCCCGGCTGGCGGAGGGCCGTTTCTCCGGCCAGCACAAGGATCTTCTCTCCCCGGTGATCCGGCTCCAGCCGCTGACGCTGGAGGAGATGCTGATCCTGGTGGAGAAGCTGGCGGACATCCACGCGGGACTGTACGAGTATCCTCAGATCGTCACCCAGCAGGACATGGTGGATTTCATTGAGATCGAGTTCGGGCGCATCGGCGCGGACAGCCACATCACGCCCCGGGAGGTCATCCGGGATTTCATCGAGGTGCTGGACATCGTGTATCAGAACCCGGACGTGAAGGTCCGCGCGCTGCTGGGCAGCGAGGAATTCACCTACGCCCAAAACGCGGTACAGGGGGCGTCCACGGACGAGCGGTTCGCGGAGTTTGAGCTGTAGTTGTTTAGCACAGAAAGGCAAGAGGTAAACAACCCTTAATCTCTCGTGGGCAGCCTTTTGACTCGCTTAATCGTCCTAATTGCACCGAAAAATTTTGGGGGGCTATACTGTTGAATAGGTGATTCTCTCCACGCAGGGTGAGGCAAATGCTCGAAGGAGGCATATATCCCATTCATAAGGTGACCCGCACCGCATTCTCCTGCAATTGACTATATATTCTTTTGATGAAATGAGCGCAATAGAATGCATTGTTTCAGCGTACTATTTCAGGCTCTGCTCTCATAGAATTGGACAAGTCAGCAAGGGAGGGGGTGGCGAGCCGCTGTGAAACAGCGCAAACTCAACTACCGGTTCCACGACCCAAATCCAACGGCAGCGACTGCCGGCTACATATTAAAAATTTTCATTGAGGCCAATGCCGGGAAGGTGGAGGCGGCTATCCAACAGGCCGCCGGCGCCATCCCCGCCTTGAATGAAACGTCCGGCTGCTGTGAGGGACGCCCTGCATGATGCAGGGTGTCCCTCTTTTTATACTAATTCTTCATAAAGCGATGTAATCGCTTTATGGGGCCGCGGCCAGCGGCCCGGCGTGCCGCGCCGCCATAAAAAGATTTTTAAATCTTTTTATCAAGAAACAGTATTACGTATCAGGTCCCATAGGCTCTAATTCCTCCAATATCCGACAAATCATGAGCAGCATCCGAGATTGATTCTCTATGTGGTTCATGCTATAATGCGGATATAGCAGAACGATTCAGTTTTGACAGAGAGGTTTGCCTATGAAAATCGCAGCTTACTGCCGGGTATCCACCGAGAAAGAAGACCAACTCAACAGCCTGGAAGCCCAGAAGGAGTTCTTTGGTGCGTACACCAAGCGCACGGGAGATACATTAGTCCGCCTGTACGCTGATGAGGGAATCTCCGGCACGAAAATCAAGAACCGTAAGGAGTTCCTCCGGATGATGGCGGATGCTGAGCATCACCTGTTTGACATGGTGGTAGTCAAGGACATCTCCCGCTTTGCCAGAAATACCGTTGACCTCCTACAGAACATCCGCAAGCTGAAAGCCCTTGGGATCGAAACGCAATTCCTCACCGCCAACATGACCAGCATGGGCAACAGCGAGTTTGTCTTGACCATTTTCGGCGCGCTTGCCCAGGAGGAGAGCGCCAACACCTCCAAGCGCATCAAATTCGGTAAAGAATTGAACGCCAAGAAAGGCCGGGTTCCTAATCTTGTCTACGGATACGACAAGACCATCGGGGATTACTTCAACCTCACCATCAACGAGGAAGAAGCATCCATCATCCGTCAGATCTATCACTGGTACACCCGGGAGGGCTACGGTTCCGCAAAAATCTCCAACATGCTGAATGAGCGCGGGTTAAAAACAAAGCGCAGCTGTCAGTGGAGCCAGAACGCCGTAGGCCACATCCTGAGAAATGAGTTGTATACAGGAAAGGTCATCAACGGCAAGCAGGAGGTCATGGACTTCCTGACGGGGCAGCGGACTGCCAAAGATGAAACAGACTGGATTGTCGTGGACAAGCCCGAACTGCGTATCATCGACGACGAGACCTTCCAGCTGGCCCAGGAAGTCCTGCATTCCCGCCGCAGCGCTTTCAAAATGACCCGCGAGCGGCAGAGCAACAAGCACCTGTTTTCTACTCTTATCAAGTGCAAAGAGTGCGGCTGGTCCTTCCGCCGCACCGTCCGCACCTACAAAAACACCTATGTCCGCTGGGTCTGCTCCGGCCACAATGGACGTGGAGCCGATAGCTGTCCCAATGCCGTCACCGTGGACGAGGAGGAGTTGATCGAGGTCTTGCAGGAATACTTTGCCGGAGTGTTGAAGGCGAAGAAGTCCGTCATCAGCTATGTGGTGAGCCAGTTCCAGAGGGTTTACAAGGCCAAGGACGAAAATCTGAACTATGAAAAGGAGCTGACCGCTCAGCTTGCCAAGCTGCAAAAAACCCGGCAGAAGTACATGGATATGTACGCCGACGATTTGATCTCCCGTGACGAGCTGAACGCCAAGATCGGCGGTATGCGCAAGGAGATCGACCGTCTGGAAAACGAGTTGAAAATGGTATCCTGCAACCTGACCAAAGGCGAACAGCTTGAAAGCATCCTCAGCGGCACCTTCAAGGAGATCGAGGACATCACCGATGTACACGAGATGACCAACACCCAGCTCAAGCGTATTATACAGAAGATCGAAGTGGATAAAGGAGGGAATGTTGACATTTATCTTCGATTGTTGGGTGATTTAGGGCTGGACAGTACCGTTCTAATTAGTGATAACCATACATAAGGATATCCAGGAGCGCTTGCCCCTTTACAACAGAAGCCTCTATCTACAGGTAAAGGAAGTGCTGGACGAGAACAAGGCGGAGCGCCACATCCGCGGCGGGATCGCCACCCGGCGCAAATACCGGGGCGAGCCATGACTGTAGGAAGCCATATTCATCCCGCCGGGGGCCGCTCTTTGCGGAGCGGCCCGGCGTCCTCACAGAAATTGTGGACTTGCAAGGAGCCGGCAGGCGGGAAGCGCGCTCGTTTGTTCCTTTTCCTGGCAGCAAGAAGATGAAAAACCATCAGGAGGAAGAAATCCATGAAGCCTTGTCATAAGCAGAATCATCTGACCCGGACCGCCGCGGTCCAGCGGACCTCTCCGTCTTCCAGAACTGTCTCTCAGACGCCGGTCCACCGCTACATCCACCCCATCCGCACCACCCGTCCTGTAACCCGAAACCAGACGGAGGAGCTGCTCGCCGGCATACTGGAGTCCCTCTCCCGTCAGTCGGAGCAGCTGGAGGAGGTGCTGCGGCGGCTGGGAAGAGACAACTTTGATACAAAGTGAACAAAATGGTGACAATTTTTTTGATGTGCTTGTGTTATGCTTCTTTTGCGAGTATAATGGGGGTCAACGCGGCAGCGCCGCGCCAATCTTTTCAGCAGCATAAGGAGCAGTTGACCCATGAGGCGCAGCAGAAGAAAAACCAGCGGCCTGCAGGCTGCCGCCGTGGCGGCGGTCTGCATCCTGTTTGTCATGACCGCCCTGATCGGGCTGTACAAATGCTTTTCCAAAGAACCTGTTCCCAAGGAGGATACGCCCGGGAGCAGGTTCGCGCAGGCCCCGGAGGAGACCGATGCCCAGGAGCCTGGAGGATCTTCCCTCTCTCAGAATGCAAATCAGCGGAAGGAACATTTCCACACCATCCTTCTGGGGGGGCTGGACGATGAGAACGGCGGCAGCGACACCAACCTTCTGGTGGCGCTGGACTCCAAAAACGGACAAATCAACGTTGTCAGCCTTCCCAGGGACACCCTGCTTAATGTGGACTGGTCGGTCAAAAAGCTGAACAACGCCTATCACCACGGCGGCTTTACCCAGACCATGGACGAGGTGTCCCGCCTGCTGGGCATCCCGGTGGACCACTATGTCACCGTGAAGCTGCGGGCGTTTGAGGAGCTGGTGAATGCCATCGACGGGGTGGATTTCGAAATCCCCGTGGATATGGATTACGATGACGACTGGCAGAACCTGCACATCCATTTCTCCAAGGGACTCCGGCACCTGAACGGTGAAGAAGCCCTGAAGGTGGTCCGCTGGCGGCAGAACAATGACGGCACAGGCTACGCCACCGCCGACATCGGGCGGATCGGCACCCAGCAGGAATTTCTGAAGGCCGTAGCCAGGCAGACGCTTCAGATCTCCAATCTGGATAAGATCGGCCCCATGGCGGAAATTGTCCAGAAGTGGGTAGACACGGACCTTCAGCTGGCCAACCTGGTCTGGCTGGGAGAACAGGCCCTGGCGGCGGGCAGCGACAATATTACCTTCCACACCCTGCCCGGCGATGGCGCGGGGTACTATCAAGGCGGCTCCTACTACATATTGGACCCCGACGCCGTGTTGGAGCTGGTCAATACCTATTTCAACCCCTACCAAAGAGAGCTGACACGGGATGACATGGACATCCTGGCTCCATAACAGGAGGACTACAATGAGAAAAAAATGGCAGATCTGCACGCTGGTCCTGGCGGCCATCCTGGCCTTTGGCATTCTGCCTGCCAGGGCTCAGGCAATGGAAACGGGTTTCACCCCCATCCGTACATATGAGGGGCAATTTTCTGATATATCCCCTGATTCCTGGTTCTATGACACGGTAAAGGCCCTATATGAACTGGGCCTGACCAATGGCAAGGGCACGCCGGACCACTTTGACCCCGGCGGCGATCTGACGGTGGCCGAGGTGGCAACGATGGTCTCCCGGCTGCGCAGCCTCTATGAATCCGGCGACAGCGAGGCCGGGCGGAACGCTTTCGCCGGCAGCGGCGGAGAGTGGTATCTGCCCTATGTGGCCCACCTTCAGTCGCAGGACGTTATCGGACAGGAATTTGAGGGAAGCTATGACCGCCCGGCTACCCGGGCGGAGATGGCCCATGTGCTGGCGGGCGCGCTGCCGCAGAGCCTGCTGGAACCGGTCAACCGGGAAGCGGTGGCCTCCGGTTACGGGCGGGGCCTCTATATCCAGGACGTGAAAGAAGACACCCCCTACCGGGACGACATTCTCCTGCTGTACGACTGGGGCGTAGCCGGCGGTTCGGACGACACGGGCTCTTTCCGGCCCGACTGGCGCATCTCCCGCAGCGAGGCGGCCGCCATGGTGGCAAGACTGGCTTACGCGGACCTGCGTGTGACGCTGGACTGGGAAGTCCTTCCCTCCTACAGCAAAAAGGGCTATACGCTGGAAGAGATGGTGGAGAGCGACGGTACCTTCTACGCCTCCCCCGCTCTCGGCGACCGTGAGAAAATCGATGCCGACATACGGTATATGCTGGCCAGCGGAGAACGGAAAATCCGGCTGGAGTACCCGAACGGAACGGTAACCAGGCAGTTTGCCGACCAGCTGCTGAGCGCCTTTCTGGATGTCGCGCGGGACTATGTAGAGCAGACCTACAACAGCGTGACCGCGCTCTACTCTCTCAACGGCGACAGGAGCCGGGTGGAGATCATTTTTTCCAGCAGCCTTTATGACGAATCTGAGATTGACCGTTTCCGGGAAGAGACCATGGCGTATGCTATCGGGGTCCATGATCAAATGTGGGCGGAGGGCGCCATCACGGAGGATATGTCAGAGTATGACAAGGCCAGAGTGTATTTCACCTGGATCTGTGACCACTGCCGGTATGACCATACGGACAGTCTCATGAGTCACAGCGGCTATCAGGCCTTTGCCACAGGGCTGGCCGTCTGCGATGGCTACACGGCGGCCTATAATCTGCTTCTGAAGCTGGAAGGCATCCGCTGCGGTACCTATTCCACCACAAACCATATCTGGACGGTGGCGGAGCTGGACGGGGAAACCTATCACATTGACACGACCTGGGGAGATCAGGACTCCGGGATCGATTACCGGTTCTTCGCCATGACGGAGAAGTTTGCCGTAGGCAGATTCTGAGGAGAAATAAAGGGAAAGGAACGATTTTTGCTGTGGATATTGTTGTATTAGCCGGCGGATTGTCACCGGAACGCCAGGTATCCCTGGTGTCGGGCCAGGGGATCTGCCGGGCGCTGCGAAGCCTGGGCCACCGGGCGGTACTGATCGATATGTTTCTGGGCCTGGAGGACTGGAAAGGGGACTTGACGGACATTTTTGCCGCGCCGGACGGCCTGTGCGGCCAGGAGGAGATCACGGCTCAGGCCCCTGATCTCGCGGCGGTCCGCGCCTCCCGGCGGGACCAGTCGAAAAGCCTTTTCGGTCCCGGCGTACTGGAGGTCTGCAAAGAGGCGGACGCGGTGTTCCTGGGCCTCCATGGCGAGTGCGGCGAAGACGGGCGCATCCAGGCGGCTTTTGACCTGCTGGGGATTCCCTACACCGGCTCCGGGCATCTGGCGTCCGGCATGGCTATGAACAAGGCCGTTACCAAGCAGGTCATGGAACATGCCGGTATCCCCACCCTTCCCTGGCGGGAACTGATCTACCGGGCGGAGGACATCCCCCGGTTGACGAAGGAGCTTCCCCTGCCCTCCGCGGTAAAGGCCATCAATGGCGGCTCGTCGCTGGGTCTGGCTTTGCCGGACACCCGGGAGGAGCTGGCGGCGGCGCTGGAGGAGATGCTGCACTATGGGGGCCATGTGATCGTGGAGCGGAAGATCAGGGGCCGGGACCTCACCGTAGGGGTCTTGGGTGACGAGTACCTTCCGGCAGTGGAGATGATCTCCCAAAACGGCAGCTATTTTGACTACGCCGCCAAATATCAGGCGGGCCAGAGTCTGGAGATCTGTCCCGCTCCCATCACCCCTGAGCAGCAAAGGACCATAGGGGATCTGGCCTTAAAGCTTCACCGCGCCCTGGGGCTCCGGGCCTACTCCCGGACAGATTTTCTTCTGGACGAGGAAGGGCGGACCTGGTGTCTGGAGATCAATACGCTCCCCGGCATGACCCCCGGCAGTTTGCTGCCCAAGGAGGCCGCGGCCATTGGACTGAGTTATGCGGAGTTGTGCCAGAAAATATTGGATCTGTCCCTTTCGGAAACCTGATGCTTTTTCTTGAAAGTTAAGGGTATCAACCGCCCGAACCCATTGTGGTGCAGCGGTTTCAGGGGTTCGGGCGGTGCTTGGTACACAAAAGGTACACAAGAACGATAAACTGGAATTTATGGAGAAATATCAGATGGAAATTACACTCAAGCGATACGACGGCACAAGCGAAAAAACAATGATTCACTCCATCATTGCGTTTTTCCGTGTGCATCATTCACAGATTAATGATGCAACAGCTCGGGAAAATCTCGCCAGCTGGACCAGCGAAGATAATGAGCTTTATGACATTCTCAGTGATGGGGTGTCAGTAGGATTTATACGTCTCAACTGGCGGGGGCCAGAGGTTTGTTGGATTGAGGATATCTTTGTGGAGGAAAGTTTGCGAAGACAGGGCATTGCCACCAAAGCCATTGGGCTTGTGGAAGAAGAATTGCGAAAGCGTGGCGTGGAGGGAATCTGTATGGACGTGATTCCAGACAACATCCCTGCGCTGCGGCTCTATCACCGCCTTGGATACGATCGGTTAAGTATCGTTACTGTGCGAAAGGACATGCAGCCCTTTGCAAGCGAACGCATAGAGCAGATTGGCGGCATGGACTTTCGTATCAAGCAATTTAATGATTGAAGAGAGCGCAGTACACAAATTAGTACACAATCGATACAGTTTCTAACTGCTTAAAACTGTATCAGCAAAGGTAGCGGAACGCTGGAAATGCTTAAAACTACACGACATTGATTAGGACTAAACCAGCGTTCTTATAATTGAAAGAAAAAGTATCAAAAAGAACTTTAATATCGAGACTAAACCAACTGCAACTCCTGGATTTCCACCCGGTAACGATATCGCACTTTTCATCGAGTAGTCGTATAAAGCGGGCCCCCGGCGCGATTTGCGCCGGGGGCCTTTGCCGCATGTCAGGAAAGCGTGTACGCTTTAGCCGATCCAATATGTCATATAAGGTTCTCCCCGGTGATAACCCAGCTTCTCCGCCAGGGACACGCTGCGGAGATCGATGGCGTCCCAGCTGGGGTACAGCCCCCGGTCCAGGCACTCCAGAATCAGCCTGGCCCCGCAGGCTGCCGCCAATCCCTTCCGGCGGTGGTCCTCACGGGTATCGATCTCGACTTCAATACCGCCCTGGTAGACGATGTAGGATCCGGCTCCCGCCACGGGAACGTCCTCGTACATTGCCGCGACGCCTATCCCCCGCGTACAGCAATCGGCCGGGCTGTCGAAGGCGGCGCAGAAATCCCTGGACCAGTTCTCCGAGAGGAGGACCGGGACCAGCTTCTCGTCGATCAGGCGCAGTTCGTACCCATCCGGCAGGGCGGCTGCAAAAGCTTCCAGCCGCCGCCGGTCAAATACACCCGGTTCTTTCCTGATAGCGTACCGGGTTTCCTTTACCGCTTTTTCACCAAAAACGGCCTCGATCAGAGCATTCCAATCCTCCGTCCTGGGAACCAGAATAGGCCCCTTTGCTTTTTCCAGCAGCCCCCGGTCCGGAACCCCGGCCAGGAAGGTAAAATCCCGGCTGACGATCATCCCGGACGTGTAGTCCCCGTTGGCCTCCGCCCGCCCCATAACGCCTTGCAGGCAGGACCAGACCATCGTCTCCTCCCAGCCGTCAAAGAGCGGCTCGATCCGCTTCAAATCCACCATAGCACTTCTCCCAAAACTCCTCTCTGGAATACAGCAGGTTCACTGCCTCCAGCAGCGCGTTGGCCGTCATCCTCTCCGGCAGGCCCAGCTTTTTCAGCAGCGCCGCCCGCTTCGCGGCGCTGTCCGCCCCGCCGGTCAGGCCCAGCTCATAAAAATCCGCCTTGGTGACGGCCTGCCGTTTTTCCGCGGTCTCTCCGTCCTCAAAAGTCGCTCCCGCCCGCTCCAGGGCTTCCAGCAGTACCTGGGGCGGCATGCCCTCCACGCCCAGCTTCCCCTCCCTGCCGGGGACCGTCTTCCGGCGTTCCTTGCCGTAAACGTCGGGGATATACGCCTGTTTCAGCTGGCTTTTGGGAATGGAGCCTTTGAGGAAATTCCGGATCACAAATCCCGCCCCATCGCTGTCGGTAAGCAGGATGAGCCCCCGCTCCGCCGCCAGGCGGCGCAGCAGTGCCAGCCGCTCTTTGTCGTTGAACACGCCAAAGCCGCGGGTCTCCACCACGGTGGCCTCCACGACCTGTTTCAGCGTGTTCTTGTCATAGCGGCCTTCAACAACAATGACCTCCCGGACCTTTCTCATAAAGCCTCCCTTCCGTTACCGCGCGGCAAAGCCGGACAATCCCCGCACGACAGAGCGCATCGGCTGTCTTTCTAGGACTTCGCCCCCTGGGCCAGCTCCATCAGGAGGAGCTTCAGCTCGTCCGCTCCATCCACGCCGCCCACGCTCTTGATCCGCAAATCCACCTCATAGCACCGCTTTACCGCCCGGGTACACCACTCCCTGCTGACCTTTCTGGCGTTGTCCAGCAGCAGCCGCGCCGGGTAGTCTGAACGCATATTCCACCGCTCCATCAGCCAGAACTTATCCCGCCCCGTATCCAGCGCGATCCGGGCGGTATGGAGCTTGCGCAGCTCCTTGCCCATGAGGGCCAGCAGCATGAAGGGCTCCTCCTGCAATTTCAGCAGGGTGCCCAGCACCTCGGCGGCGCGGTCAAAGTCCCCCTTGGATACCGCGCCCGTCATTTCGAACACCTGCGCCTCCAGCACAGGCGCGGCTACCGCGTCGATGTCCGCCTTGGTGATCCGCTCATTTTTGGCATAGGCGGCGATTTTTCCAATCTCCGGGATCAGTCCGTTCATCAGGCTTCCGCAGGTAAACAGCAGATGCTCCGCCGTAGGCGCGTCGATGGTGTGGCCCGCGGCCTTGAACCGGCGGGAGACCCATTTCAGTATCTCGTTCTGGCTCTGCTCCTCGAACTTCACCGCCCGGACGTGCTGATCCAGAGCGGCGTACAGCTTCTTATAGGTCCTGTTGGGCTTGTACTCGATCTGATCGTAGACGATCACCAGACAGCAATAGGGCGGAAAATCCTCCAGCAGAGCGGTCAAGCCGTTGCGCTGCTCTTCGTTGAGCTTGTAGAGGTCCCAGTCCACCACCTGCACCATGGTCCGCTGGGCCATCATAGGCATAGCCTCCACAGTCTCCGTCAGGGCCTGCACAGTCAGCCCCTTGCCCTCCAGCTTGTGGAAGTTGAAGCTCTCAAACCCGGCCACCAGCTGCTTTTTCATCTCCGAAAGGTAGAATTCCCGCAGATAGCTCTCCTCGCCGTGGAAGATGTATACCGTCCCTAACCCCCCGGAGGCCAGAGACTCTTTCAATTGGATAAAGCCGCTGTCAGCGGTTTTTCGTTTGACTGCCATGCTTGTTCCTCCCACGGTGCTTTTCCTGCATTATACCAGAATCCACCACCGGACGCAAGGGCGGAAAACGGTGCCGGTCCGCTGGAAGGAATTACATTTGCAAAATAGTTACAAATCGGTTACAATTTACTTGTTCCATTGGTAACCATGCGTCAAGGAGGTAAAACTATGAAGAAATTTGCCGTATTTGCGGCGTCCGCGCTGCTCTCCGCCGCCCTCACCGTCTCCGCGTCCGCCGCAAACCTCACTCATACGGTGGTCCCGGGAGACACCATGTGGAAGCTGGCGGTCAAGTATCAGGTAGGGACCAGCGAGATCATCTCCGCCAATCCACAGGTCGCCAACCCTGACCTGATCTACCCCGGACAGGTGCTGAACATCCCGCAGCTGAGTGATACCGTGCTCCAATATGAGAGCGAGGTCATCCGCCTGGTGAACGAAATCCGCGTACAGAACGGCCTGAAAGCTCTGACAACCAACTGGGAGTTGTCCCGGGTGGCCCGGTACAAGTCGGAGGATATGGTAAAAAACAGATATTTTTCCCACAACAGTCCTACTTACGGCACGCCCTTCCAGATGATGCGGGCTTTCGGTCTGAGCTACCGCACCGCCGGAGAGAATATCGCCTATGGCCAGCGGACCCCTGCCGCCGTGGTGGACGCCTGGATGAATTCCAGCGGCCACCGGGCCAATATTCTGAACGCCTCCTATACGCAGATCGGCGTGGGATACTGCGCCAACGGAAATTACTGGACCCAGATGTTTATTGGATAGGCGAGCCACACCGACATTCGCATTGACACCCCGGCTCCAAATCTGTATAATACTAAGAAACAGGCGCTGATGCGTTTCCCTATACTTTCAGCTTTTCGAGAAGAAAGGAGCTACTTATGTCTGTTTCTCAGGTTTATTTTACGGATTTCCATACCCCGCCCTATGGCGACAGCCTGCCCACCAAGCTGCAGAAGCTGCTGAAAAAGGCCGGTATTGGCCAGATCGACATGGAGGGCAAATTTGTTGCTATCAAGATGCACTTCGGTGAACTGGGCAACGTCAGCTTTTTGCGCCCCAACTACGCCCGCGCGGTGGTGGATTTGATCAAGGAATTGGGCGGCAAGCCTTTTCTCACCGACTGCAACACGCTGTATCCCGGCAGCCGGAAAAATGCGCTGGAGCATCTGGAGTGCGCCTGGCAGAACGGGTTTACCCCCCTTACCGTGAATTGTCCCCTGCTGATCGGCGACGGACTGAAGGGGACCGATGACGTCTCCGTTCCCGTCCGGGGCGGTGAGTATGTGAAAGAGGCTAAGATCGGCAGAGCAATCATGGACGCGGACATTTTTATTAGCCTCAACCACTTCAAGGGCCACGAGATGGCGGGCTTCGGCGGAGCGATCAAAAATATCGGTATGGGCTGTGGCTCCCGGGCGGGTAAATGTGAGCAGCACAACAACGGCAAGCCGGAGATTCTGGCCGACCACTGCCGGGGCTGCAAGCAGTGCCAGCGGGAGTGCGCCAACGGGGGGCTTGTCTTTGACGCGGCCAGCCGGAAAATGACCGTGGATCTGGACCACTGCCTGGGCTGCGGCCGGTGCCTGGGCGCGTGCAACTTTGACGCCATCCAGTTCACCGACAGCAACGCGGTGGAGGTGTTCAACCGCCGGATGGCGGAGTACGCGCTGGCGGTTGTGGACGGACGGCCTCAGTTCCACATCTCCCTGGTGGTGGATGTGTCCCCCAACTGCGACTGCCACGCGGAGAACGACGTGCCTATTCTCCCCAACATTGGCATGTTTGCGTCCTTTGACCCTCTGGCACTGGACCAGGCCTGCGTGGACGCCTGCCTTGCCGCGGCGCCCCTCCCCGGCAGTCAGCTGGCAAAGAATCTGGCCTCCCCCGGCTTTGCGGACCATCATGACCATTTTGTCAATTCCACGCCTGAGTCGGAATGGCGGTCCTGTCTGGAGCATGCCGAAAAAATCGGCCTGGGCAGCCGGACATACGAACTGATCACTGTGTGACCGAATACGAAAAACACCCATGGGATGTTCCCATGGGTGTTTTTCATCTGGGTTCCTATTACAGCGGACTGTTCCTTTTCCCGTCCATAAAATCCAGAACCTTTTGCTTTGTCTCCTCGTCTCCGATGATACCGGGGCAATAGTTGTTGCCCGCGTCGCCGGTGTAGACGTAGCAGGGAATGATCTCTCCGGTCTTGCTCTCCAGCTTGCCCTCCCCATCGATCCGCAGTTTCAGCTGGTAGATGATGGTCCGGTTCTCCGGGTATTTGCTGCCGCCGTAGCAGAAATTCCCCATGGAGTAGATGATATCCACGCCGTTGTAGGTCTCCCGGGGCTGGAGAACGTGGGGATGGTTGCCAATCACCAGATCCGCGCCCTCATCCACCAGACGGCGGGACGCCCTCTGCCGCCACTCCTCCGGCTCGTGGACCTTCTCCTTTCCTCCGTGGTAGAAGACGATCTGGAAGTCGGAATCCTTCTCCGCCTGATGAATGCGGCGAACGATATCGCCGGCCTGCCCCTCGTTCCACAGGCCGTTGCAGATCACGGCGATACGGTAGCCGTTCTTCTCAAAGTAAAAGGTCTCCGTGTTGTTTCCGTACAGCAGGCCAGCGGCCTTCACCGCCTTGATGGTGTCCTTAGTTCCCTCGTCGCCATAATCTCCGGTATGGTTGTTGGCAAGAGATACCGCCTCCACACCGGAAGAGGTCAGGATCTCCGTATTGGCGGTGCGGGAGCGGTACCAGTAGGCAGTGGTTTCGCTTTTATCCCTCTCCGTCAGGTTCCGGTCCGTCAGCACGTTTTCCAGATTCACCACGGTCAGATCGTCGGCTTCAAAAATGGGCTTCACATTCTGTAAGAAATACGCCGGCGCATTCTTATTGGCATAGGCATTAAAGTTGCTGGCAGTGGTCTCATTCTTATAGGAAGCCAGCATCATATCTCCGGTAAAGCTGACCACGATCTCAAAACCGGACTCCTCTTCCGCGGGCTGCTCAGGTTCTTCCTGCGGCGGGATTTCTCTGGGCGCAATGCCCAACCAGCTGGGGGCCACGTAATCGGACCAGACGTATTCCTCCGGAGCGCTCCCGGACCCGTCCGGGATTTCGTCATCACCCGGCCGCGGCTCCTCTTTGGTCTTGATCCTCAGCCAGCCCGGCGGTTCATCGTCCCTTGCGGGGCCCTCCTGGGCGTAGGCCGCCGGACCTGTTCCGGCCAGAAGCAGACACGCCAGAAGCAGCGCAAAAATCCGTTTCATCGCGTATATCCTTTCTTTTTTCGGAGGACAGGCCCCCAAATATATGGTACATCATATGTGACAGTATACCATATGTATGTCTCTTTGACAAGGAAAATCCCCCCATTGTCTCCATATTTCCGGATGACGCCTTTCATATCCCCATACAGGTAAAAAGACGCCATGCAGACAGCGGTCTGTCTGCATGGCGCTTTTTATGATTGCACATCAATAATACCGCTTATTGCGATTCTTCCGAGCTGCCTCGGACTTCTTGCGGCGCTTGACGCTGGGGCTCTCGTAATGCTCCCTGCGGCGAACCTCCGCCAGAACGCCGGCCTTGGCGCAGCTGCGCTTAAAACGCTTGAGCGCGCTGTCCAGCGATTCATTTTCCTTGACATGGACTTCAGACATCTATTTCCCTCCCTCCGATACATCCGGCTGATCCAGGATGCTCTCTAGGGCCAACTATTGGCTTAACAAATGGAATTATAACCAATTTTTCTCCGTTTGTCAAGGAGGAATCTATGATTTCTACATTTATTGTAAAAGTCATGGATTTGAGCGCCTCTACCCCATGGTCTGCCGCAGTTTTTCGATGGCTCTTTTTTCCAGCCGGGACACCTGTACCTGGCTGACGCCGAGGATCTTCGCGCACTGCTGCTGGGTCAGACACTTATAAAACCGCAGAAGGATGGTCTCCTTTTCCCGCTCCGGCAGGGCATCGATGGCGGAGCGCAGGGCGATCCGCTCCAGAAGATTTTCCTCCGTAGCCGGGGATGCCAGGGTGGATTCCAAAGTCAGGCCGTCGGCGTTCTCCTGCTGGAGGCTGTCGGGGGGCGCGGCGGCCAGTTCCGCCATGGCGATCTCCTCCGGCGTCAGGCCGGTGGCCCCGCTGAGCTCCGACAGAGCCGGTTCCCGGCCCAGCTGGCTGCGCAGCCGCTCCCGGGCGGTATAGATGCTGATGCTCTGCTCCCGTAGGTTCCGCCCTACCTTGATCAGGCCGTTGTCCCGGAGATAGCGCCGGATCTCTCCGGCGATCTTGGGCACGGCGTAGGTGGAAAACTGGGTGCCGTAGTCCGCGTCAAAGCCCCGGACCGCCTTGATGAAGCCCAGGCACCCCAGCTGGTACAGGTCGTCCGGCTCCACGCCCTTGCCGAAGTACCGCCGGACCACCGCCCAGATCAGGCCGCTGTTCTCCTCCAGCACCCGGGCCGTGGCGGTCTCATC
>JAAVHF010000101.1 GCA_014799845.1 Oscillibacter sp.
AGAAGATAGGCCCGGATATTATTGATTTTTGTAGTGGTTTTGCGCAGCGAGTCTATGACGTACTTGATATGCTCACCGTCAAGCTGGCGGAAACGCTGCTTGACGGCCTCCGCAGGTAAAACTTCACCGCCGATCCGCATGGTGGAGGCTCCGCTGCTCACCACGTCTACAATCAGTTCCAAAAGACTCTCCACATCATCGTAGGGAAGTTCCTGCCGCAAATGTTCATATTCGATGCTCTCTTTGACTTCTTCTCTCACTTCGCATCGTTCAATCTCCATCTGCCTCGCGCTGGGGGCAGGGGGATAGGTGGATGGATCAGTATGACTAAATTCAGTTTGATTTTTATTATTATGATTTGGGTCGGTTTTCTCGACTTCTGCACGTCGGAAATCCCGACTTCTTGAGGTCGGAAAAGCCGACTTCTGCACGTCGGAAAAATCGACTTCTGCACATCGCGCAAAAGAAGAAGGTTTCTTCTTTGCTGGCTGAGGCGGTATCTCCTGCGTAGTAAAACGCTTGACATATATCCGGGTAGGTTTACCCTGGCCCTGCCTGATCCGCTCTATCAGGCCGATGCCTTTGTCGGTATCCAGTTCAGAGAGCAGCTTCATAGCCTTGTCTCTTCCGCAATTCAAATTGTTGGAAATTTCCTCCACAGTGTAATAGATGTAAACACGCCCGTCATCGTCATACCACTCGTTTTTGATAGACAGGCCCATGCGGTCAAGCAGCATACCATAGAGCAGTTTGGAGTCTGTGGATAAGTGCTTGAAACGGGGGCTAGTGATAAGTTGGCTAGGGATGCGGAAGTAGGTAAACTGCATCGCTTCGTCGCCGTAAAAGTAGTTGGATGTAATTGTATCCGGCATGGCTGCGCCTCCTTTTGGGCATAAAAAAGGCACGATTGTCAAATCGTGCCTTCTTCGTGCTGTTGGATTTTGTCACAAAGGTTTAATTTTTCGATGACTGTCCGCAAATTTTGTTGTTTTGTAAATGGTTCTTTACGAGTATAAATCCAACGCGTTTCTCGAAACAGAGCCGGTGGGCAGGCTGATGCGCAAGTACGCCGTTCCCTGCATCATATCCCTGCTGGTGGCGGCGCTGTACAACATCGTGGACCAGATCTTCATCGCCAACGCGGACTATCTGGGGGCCTACGGCAACGCCGCCAATACGGTGGTATTCCCCCTGACGGTGGTGGCCCTGTCCATCGCCGTGATGATCGGAGACGGCTGCTGCACCTTCGTCAGCATCAGTCTGGGCGCCAACCGGAAGGACGACGCCCACAAGAGCATCGGCAGCGCCGTGCTGCTGTGCGCCGCCGCCAGCCTGGCGCTCACCGCCCTGTATCTGCTGTTCCAGGAGCCGATCCTGACCCTCTTTGGCGGAAGGGTCAACGACGAGACCTTCCGGCAGGCCAGGGAGTACTTCTTCTGGATCACCCTGGGCATTCCCTTTTACATGTTCGGTCAGGCGATGAATCCCATTATCCGGTCCGACGGCAGTCCCAGGTTCGCCATGATCTCCACGCTGGCGGGGGCGGTGTTCAATATCATCTTTGATCCCATCCTCATCTTCGGCTTCCGCTGGGGCATGATGGGCGCGGCGGTGGCTACCGTGCTGGGCCAGATCATTACCGCTATCCTGGCGGTCTGGTATCTGTGCCATATGAAGGCGGTCCGGCTGGAGAAGAGCAGCTTCCGCTTTCACGGCCATCTGGCGAAAAAGTATCTGCCCCTGGGCCTTTGCAGCTTCCTGTCCCAGATCTCCCTGGTGGCCGCTATGGCCGCCATCAATAACATGGTGCGAAAGTATGGCGCGCTGGACGCGGTTTTCGGCCAGGTGGAGTACGCCCATATCCCCATGGCGGTGGTGGGCATCGTCATGAAGTTCTTCCAGATCGTCATCTCCATCGCCGTGGGCCTGGCGGCGGGGTGCATCCCTGTGGTGGGGTACAATATCGGCGCGGGCCGCGGGGACAGGGCCAAGGCCATCTTTACCCGCCTGCTGGCACTGGAGGCCGTCGTGGGCGCGGCGGCGCTGCTGATCGTGGAGCTGTTCCCCGGGCAGCTCATCGGCATCTTCGGCGCGTCCAACGAAAGCGCCTATTACACCGCGTACGGCATCCGGTGCTTCCGGGTCTACCTGTGCATGATGCCGCTGGCCACGGTGAACAAGGGTACCTTCATCTACCTGCAATCCCTGGGCAAGGCGTTCGCCTCCACGGCCATCTCCCTGGTGCGCGAGGTGGTGTTCGGCGTGGGGTTCGCGCTGCTGCTGCCCCTCCGGTTCGGGCTGGACGGCGTACTGTACTCCATGCCGGTGTCGGATGTGCTGACGTTCCTTGTCTGCGTCGTTGTGATCCGGTATACTTACCGCGCCCTGAGCGAAAAACAGGCCGGTGAAGCGGTCCCGCCGCCCGACAAAATCCGACAGGTTGGTGAAAAATAGCACACGTTTGTTCGTATATAAATTTGTGAAAATTGACCTTTGCGTTTGCAAAAAATCTTTGCTATACTAAAGCACGTCAATTCAATACGGCCATTCAACGACACATGTGGTGCATTGCACGTAAATCTGATCACGGTACGGTAATGCTCCCCATGTGTCGTTTCGCTTGAAAGGGCGCATGCGGACCGCATGCGCCCTTTTTTTGTCCGTATACAGTAAAAAGGAGGCATTTTCAATGCAGGAAAACAACTATTTGGGGAAGGAAAAAGTCGGGAAGCTGCTGCTGCAGTTCGCCATTCCCAGCACGCTGGCGCTGATTATTTCCTGCCTGTACAACATCGTGGACCAGATCTTCGTGGGCAACGGCATCGGCTACCTGGGCAATGCCGCTACGGGCATCATCTTTCCCATTACCGTGGTGGGCTGGGGCGCGTCCGTCCTGTTCGGCGACGGCATGGCCACCTTCCTCAGCCTGTCCCAGGGCCAGGGCAACACCTCCGGGGCCGGACGGAGCGTCGCCAACAGCATCCTTGGGTCCTTCTTCTCCGGCGTGGTCATTATCGCGGTGTGCTACGCCCTGGGGGACAGCATCCTCTACGGTCTGGGCGCTACCGAGGCCACCATTGCGCTGACCCGGGATTACGGCAACATCATCTTTATCATGATGCCCCTGGCCCTGGTGCAGAACACCCTGGCCTCCATCATCCGCGCCGACGGCAGTCCCAGATACTCCATGGCCGCCATGATCGTGGGAGCGGTGATCAATATGATTGGCGACCCGGTAGCCATCTTCGTGCTGGATTGGGGCATCAAGGGCGCGGCCTATGCCACCATCCTGGGCCAGTTCGTCAGCTTCCTCATCTGCGCCGCCTATCTGCGGAAAAGCCGGGTGTTCCGGGTCAGGGCCTCGGACTTCATCCCCAGCTGGAAGCACCTCAAGCCGGTCCTGCCCCTGGGCTGCGGCAGCTTTTTGACCCAGCTGTGCATCGTGGCCACTACCGTGGTGAACAACGTCCTGCTGAAGACCTACGGCGCGCAGAGCGAGTACGGCTCAGACATCCCGCTGTCGGCCTTCGTGGTCATCATGAAGCTGTTCCAGATCATTCTGAACATCGCCTGCGGCATCACCGCCGGAGCCCTGCCCATTATGGGCTACAACTACGGCGCGAAGCTGTACGGGCGCGTGAAGGAGACCTTCAAGCTGGTGGTGATCTCCACCACCACGGTCTGCGTAATCGCCACGATTCTCTTCGAGGGACTTCCGCTGGCCTTTATCCGGCTGTTCGGCGCGGACGGAGAACTGTATACCACCTTTGCCGTCTACTGCCTGCGGATCTATCTGTCCCTGCTGCTCTTCACCTGCCTGCAAAAGGCCTGCGCCATGTTCCTCCAGTCCATCGGCCACGCGAAGAGCGCCGTGCCGCTGTCCATCCTGCGGGACGTGCTGCTGATCGTGTTTTCGCTGATTATCCCCACCCGGATGGGCGTGACCGGTATTTTCTGGGCGGCGCCCGCCGCGGACCTGGTGGCTATGGTAATTACCGCTGTGGTCATAGCCCGGGTGTGGAAGCAGCTGAGCGCGCCGGCGGCCCGCGAGGCGGAGGGCGGCGAAACGGTGCTCCAGCCCTCCCGTCCCGGCGTGATCCTCACCATTGCCCGTGAGCACGGCACCGCCGGGAAGCGGATCGGCCAGATGGTGGCAAAGGAGCTGGGCATCCCCTGCTATTATAAGGAGATGACCGCCCTGGCCGCCCAGGAGAGCGGCCTTGCCAGGGAGTTCATTTCCGGCATCAACTCCGATGAGAACGCTGTGATGCGGGAGCTGTATCTCAGCACCAGCGCCGTCCGGCAGGCGGTCCTGGCTCAGGAGAAGGCCATCAATATGATCGCGGACATGGGTTCCTGCGTGATTGTGGGCCGGGCGGCGGACTACGTGCTGCGGAACCGGGAGAATGTGGTGCGGGTCTTCATCCATGCGCCCAAAGAGTACCGGGTTAAAATGGTGATGAAGATGTACGGCGATACGGAGCAGGAGGGACGCAGGAGCATTGCCCGCTCCGATTCCGCCAGAGGTACGTACTACAAGAATATTTCCGGATGCGAGTGGGGAGACGCCCACCAGTATGAGCTGACTGTGGACAGCTCCATCGGCGCGGAGAAGGCCGCAGGGCTGATCTGCGATTATATCAAACGTCTATAAGGAAACAAATCCCCCGCGCCTTGCGGCACGGGGGATTTGCTCTATTTTATGAATGGTGGTTAGACGGGAAATCCATCAACATATGCCCCGGGAGATCCGGCGTGTGTGACGGTAGGGTCTGCGTCAACGTCCTGAAACAGACGCAGAGCAGAAGAAACTACACCATAGGCTCGGTTCAGACCGGACGGACTACAGGATCAGCGCAAAAAATAATATCCCCCGTAATGAGGTGTCGCCTGCGGCGACGCCCTAGATTGTGCAATGACCGCATCCGTGGGCCGCCTGCGGCGGCCTTAGCGCTAAAAGCGCCGCTTGCGGCGCTTCACGGAGCGGTCATGCACAATCAGATACTGCACGGCCACTCGATGTGGCCGTGCAGTATCTAGGGATTCTTAAACCGTAGGTTTAAGCGCGCTTTTGCCTACTTTTCCCGCGGGGGAAAAGTAGGCCGCCGTCCGGGCGCGGGAGCCCGGAGCCATTGTGAAGAAAAATTTGCCTTGTACCGCTTAATTTACAAATTGTTCAAATGAAAGGCAACAAATCGTATTGACAGAAGGAACCAATGGTGATACACTGCTTTTAGCACTCAAAGAGAAAGAGTGCTAAAGGAGAAAAAGCCATGGAATTGACCGCCCGAAAGAAGCAAATACTGAAGGTGGTCACCGAGCGGTACATTGACGCCGCCGAGCCGGTGGGCTCGAAGTTCATCGCCCAGGCTATGGGCGGGTCCGTCAGTTCCGCCACGATCCGCAACGAGCTGGCGGATCTGGTGGAAATGGGCTACCTGGAGCAGCCCCACACCTCGGCGGGCCGGGTCCCGTCCCCTAAGGGATACCGGCTGTACGTCAACGAGCTGATGGAGCGCCGTGCCGTCTCCGACCAGGAGGCCGCCCAGATAAGCGCTGCCCTGGGCGGGAAGATGCGGGAGCTGGACAGCGTCATGGCCCAGGCCGGGCAGATGGTGTCCTCCATCGTCAGCTACCCCGCCTACGCGGCGGCGGTGGGCAAAAGCAGCGTCACGGTCCGGCGCTGCGACCTGCTGCCGGTGGACGAGGGAAGCTTCATCGCCGTGGTGATGACCAACGACAGCCGGGTGAAGAGCCAGCTGCTGCAAACGCCCATGGCGGTGGACGGAGAGAAGCTCTCCGCCCTGGCCAACCTGCTGAACACCCACTTTACCGGCATCAGCCGGGAGGAAATGGGCGAGAAGCTGATGAGCCTCACCGGGCAGCTTCCGGCGGAGTTGTTCATGCCCCTGTCCGTGACCATCGAGTACGCCGCGGAGGTGCTGGACCGGAGCGAACGGCGGCAGGTGTTCACCACCGGGCAGACCCAGCTGCTGCGCCAGCCGGAGTTCCAGGACCCGGAGCGGGTCAACAGCCTCATGAGCCTGCTGACGGACCAGAAGGCGGAACTCCCCGTGCTGGATGCGGACACGCCCATGCAGATCCTCATCGGCCCGGAGAACGTCAACGAGGCGCTGAAGGACGCCAGCGTGGTGGTGGCCAGCTACGACATCGGCGAGAACATGCGGGGGCTCATCGGCGTGGTGGGTCCTACAAGGATGGATTACGCCGCCGTGGCCGCGAGGCTGACCTATTTTGCGGAAAGCCTCAGCAAAATGTTTGGAAAACCTAATCAGTTACCCCCGAAGGAGGAAGAATAGATCGTGAGTAAGAAAGAAAAAGCCGCTCCCATGGACGAGGAGAAGGAGACCGCGGCGGCCCCCGCCGGAGAAACTGCGGAAAAGACCCCGGAGGAATCGCCGGAGACCTTTACCGTCACCAGGGAGCAAATGGAAAAGATGGAGGGCCTCGCCAAGGAGCTGGCGGGCGCCAACGACAAGTTCCTGCGCCTGGCGGCGGAGTACGACAACTACCGCAAGCGCACCGCCAAGGAGAAGGAGACCATCTATCAGGACGCCAAGCTGGACACCGTCAGGCATTTCCTGGAGGTCTACGACAATCTGGAGCGGGCCGTCAGCCAGTCCGGCGACGAGGAGAACGCCCACAAGAAGGGCATGGAGATGATCTTCCACCAGCTGGAGGGCGTGCTGGAGAAGCTGGGCATTACCGTGGTGGACCCCATGGGCGAGAGCTTCGACCCCGAGCGGCATGAGGCCGTGATGCACATTGACAGTGAGGAGCTGGGGGAAAACGTGGTCAGCCAGGTTTTCCAGAAGGGGTTCCTGCTGGGTGAAAAAGTGATCCGGTTCGCCGCCGTACAGGTTGCGAACTGAATATATTCCATTGTTTAAAAAATATTTTCTATATATAGGAGGACAAACATTATGTCTAAAGTTATCGGTATCGATCTGGGTACGACCAATTCCTGCGTAGCCGTCATGGAAGGCGGCGAGAGCGTCGTCATCGCCAACGCCGAGGGCAACCGCACCACCCCGTCCGTGGTGGCCTTCTCCAAGACCGGCGAGCGCATGGTGGGCCAGGTGGCAAAGCGCCAGGCCATCACTAACCCCGACCGTACCATCGCTTCCATCAAGCGCGAGATGGGCTCCGACCACCGCGTGGGCATCGACGGCAAGAACTACACCCCTCAGGAGATCTCCGCCATGATCCTGCAAAAGCTGAAGGCGGACGCCGAGTCCT
>JAAVHF010000102.1 GCA_014799845.1 Oscillibacter sp.
AATTGTCCTTCTGATGGCTTGGTACTTGAAGGACTCCGCCTGCCGGCCTGTTAAAGAGAGACTGCCCTGCAAGGGGGACCGTCTGTCGCAACTGCCCCGGGAGGACCCAAAGCGATATGGTAGGGACCACCAACAACATCGTCGGATAGACGCTTCACCCCATATACGGAGCACAGCTCGGTTAGACCGGACAGACTACAGGACAAGCGCAAAACAAATAGCCCCCGTAATTCAGGAAGGTTCTTAGGAAACGTAGTTTCCTAAGCGCGCTTTTGTTACTTTTCCCGCGAGGGAAAAGTAAGCCCCAGCGGGGCAAATCTAAAACAAGATGAAAGCTGTAGCCGCCGCGAAGCGGCGGCGCAGAAGAAAGAAGAATGGAGCGTTCGCGCCCTCCGGCGCGAAGATAACTGCCATGGACATCGTAAATAATAAAGAAGAAAAGCCCTTAGAGTTTTATCTGGAAAAATATAAAGAACTGGACCCCGCCGAGATGGCCGCCCGGTGCGGCCTCCCCTACAACGGGGAGGCCCGCACTATCACTATGAATCTGTTGGGGGAGCAGTTTCTGGTCTCCCATCCAGATTATATGATCGTGGGCCCCTCCCCCCTGACCAACGCGGAAAAAATTCTCTTTTTAAGATACCTTCTGGACGGGCGGAAGGCCCAGCCCCTGGGCCAATACCTGACCTACCGGGAATTCCCCTGGGGCGAAGTCTACTTACAGCAGTTCACCGGCCGGTGCATCAAGCGCTTTGCTTTCTCCTATGGAAGCAAACCGGATCTGCTGAACAGGGTTATGGAAAAGCTCCCCGCCAAACGCCTCAGCCGCAGCGACTGCGGCTGGGAGCTGGAATTGATGGAGGGATTGACGATCCAGTTCCTTCTCTGGGTGGGCGACGACGAATTCCCTCCTAATGCTCAGATTTTGTTTTCCGATAACTTCCGCTATGCCTTTACCGCGGAGGATCTGGCAAATGTAGGGGATATCGTTCTTAACCGCATGAAGAAGATCGGGGCCGGATTGACCGGACAATAAATTTTTCCAGATTTCTTTGTGAAAGTTATTGCAATCACAGCGCCTATGGTGTATAATCACCCTGTTGCCGGGGTGAGGGCTCCGGCAGCAATAACCCAATAGGATTGGTAGAGTAAGCATATCGCGTAAAGTGGCAAGCGGCTGGGAAGTTGCCCTTGCACGAAAGGCCCCCGTGAAATAGGGTCTACGATGGTATGCTGCATCCGCTACCGCATACCCAACGGATGTAATGTATGCCAATCCCGGTCGTGAGTACGGCTTGGATTGGCATGTTTTTTCTTCCGGACGGACCATGCCGCGGCCAACTTTACCTCCTAAACATCAGCCCCGCCGGGGCGGAAATTTAAGGAGGAAACGCAAATGGAGCGTAACCAACACCCCAGCGTCCCGTATTCCGGGACCAGCCCTCTCCAGATGTTCGGAAAGGAGGTGCTGGCCCGATGAACCGTGCGAACAAGTCTACCGCCCTGTACGCAACCCCCTTTTCCAAAGCGTACTGGAGAGATGCCGCCGCGGAACTCAGGGACACCCGGATGCTGGTGTTCGCCGCGCTGATGATCGCCCTGCGTGTGGCGCTCAAGAGCCTGGGCATTCCCATCGCGGCTGATTTGAAAATCAACATCGCGTTTTTCGTTAATGCGTTCGGCGCCATGGTCTTTGGTCCGGTAGTGGCTGTTATAGCCGCCGCGATTTCCGATACGCTGGGCTGTCTGCTGTTTCCCTCGGGGGCGTACTTTTTCCCGTTTATCTTTATTGAGATCGCCGGGTCCCTGATCTTTGCACTGTTCCTCTACCGGGCCAGGGTTACCGCTACCCGGGTGATCCTCTCCCGGTTCTGTATTGACTTTTTTGTCAATATCGTGATGAACACGCCCATTATGTGGCTGTACTACAAGATGATACTGGGTAAATCCTATCTCATCTTCCAGCTGCCCCGCATTATCAAGAACCTTGCCCTGTTCCCTCTGGAGTCCGTGCTCCTCACCCTGTTCCTGACACTGATGATCCCTATTGCAAAGCGTTTCGGGCTGGTCTATGACAACGGGGAGAACCTGAAATTTCAGAAGCGGCAGATTGCGCTGCTGGTCACCCTCTTCGCCATTGGCCTTGCCTGCGTGGGCGGCTATTACGTATACGACTACAACACCAAGAACCATGCCAGCGGTATGGCTTCTTCGGAGGTCGCCGGCATCAATGCCGCCATCGGTCATCAGGCGGGCGTTGAGAGCCTGCTGGAAGACGGGCAGATCGTTGCCGTCAGCAAGGTTTACAAAAAGCTGGGCGGCGATACTACAGTGGAATTCACCATCTATCAGACCTCGGATGCCACTGATTTGAGCGCGGCTTCCAGCTATCTGGACAAGAACGCGAAAAAAGATGAAACCCTTACCGAGGCGGGTTCCGGCAGCGCGGTCCTGGTGAAGGGCAGCACCGGCGATATCACGGCCCTGACTGTCAATACTTCCGCGCAGGAAACCCCGTAAAGCCGGGGGCGGGATCCATAGCCCCCCCGAACTGCACAGGGATCGTGAAAGGAAGAGCTATGCAATTAAGGATGTCGAGCATCCCCCTCATGCTGGACTATGTGTCCGGCCTGCGGACCCATCCGGGAGACCGTGAAACGGTAAGGAAGCTGTTTGCCCATGAGGACTATCAGTTTGAGCTGCGCCGCTATGAAATCTCCTCAGCGGAGCATCTGATCGACTATTTCTCCCGGCTGAATACGATTCTCCCTGACGAGATCCCTGACCTCAGCGATAACCATCGGAAAAACCATCTGCGGGAGAAGCACCGCCAATGGCTGGACTGCATCGGCAATCCGCAGAAATACTATGACCGGTATGAGCGCCTGAAAGCGTTTTTTACAGACGATTTTCTGGCGGACATGCAGGAAAGACTAACTAAAATGTTCCCCAAGGGAACGGAAATGATCCCGGACCCGTCGGTGGTCTCCACCCTCAGCTTTGGACGCTCCTTCGGCTACCCCGGCGAGGGAGCGATCCACCTGGACCTCTTCGGTGTAGAGGAACACTGTTCCATGGAGGACTTGCCCCGGACCGTCCTCCATGAGATGCACCATATGCAGGCTTTCAAAATGGCGGGGGATAGCGATGGTTTTTACAGCGGATTCAGCCTGCTGGAGCGTTACATCATCGGCTTCGCCTGGGAAGGCCTGGCGATCAAATTCTGCAACAACGCCGAGGGTGTGATTTCCAGGCGGCTGGAACCGGACCATGAGCCCAACATCTGCGCCCCGTCCGTTCCCGTATTGAACCGGCATTTTGCAGAGCACTTCCAGCTTTTCTGCGACACTGTGCGCAAGATCAAAGCCGGAACGCTCACCGAGGAAGAAATGGAACGGCAGCAATCGGATTACTGGATGAATCCTTACCTCTATGGCAAGGAGCCTCTGGACCAGACGGCGATTTACAGCTTCGGAAACGAGCTGTACGGCTGCGTCTACGACCATTTTGGACTGGACGCCGTCTACGAGTGCTTCTATCATCCCGCCCGGCTGATCTCATGCTTCAACCGGACAAATTGCGGCTGGTCCATCCCGGAATAGCGGGACGCGGCGGGGAAGTTTTCCTCCGGTGTCAAACTTGCACAAGCATATTGTGAAAAGTTTGTCATACTTGCCACTTGTAAAACTCTGCGGAGTTTGATATTATTTTAACGAAAGGTGGGGCTCAGACGGACTACCCATTTTTCTGCCGCGGTGTTGTTAAAGCTGCGGTAAATATATTTATTATTTTAAATCGTCCCCTTTGCCCGGGACCAGAGCGATCCGGAACGGCGGGGGACAAAGAAAGGAAATGTGAAAGACATGAGCTACAAATCCGACATCGAAATCGCCCAGGAGACCACAATGCAGCACATCACCGAGGTCGCCAAGACTGCCGGCGTGGACGCCAAGTATCTGGAGCAGTACGGCAACTATAAGGCCAAGGTGGACTACAACATCCTCAACGAGACCCCCGAGCGCTCCGGCAAGCTGGTCCTGGTGACCGCCATCAACCCCACCCCCGCCGGCGAGGGCAAGACCACCACCACCGTCGGTCTGGCCGACGGCATGAAGAAGCTGGGCAAGAATGTTCTGGTCGCTCTGCGTGAGCCCTCCCTGGGCCCCGTGTTCGGCGTCAAGGGCGGCGCTGCCGGCGGCGGCTATGCTCAGGTCGTTCCTATGGAGGACATCAACCTCCACTTTACCGGCGACTTCCACGCCATCGGCGCTGCCAACAACCTGCTGGCCGCCATGCTGGATAACCATATCTATCAGGGCAACAAGCTGAACATCGATCCCCGCCGGATCACCTGGCGCCGCTGCGTCGATATGAATGACCGCCAGCTGCGCTTCGTCACCGACGGTCTGGGCGGCCGCGTCAACGGCGTGCCCCGCGAGGATGGCTACGACATCACCGTGGCTTCCGAGATCATGGCCGTGCTGTGCCTGGCCTCCGATGTTACCGATCTGAAGGCCCGTCTGGCCCGTCTGGTCGTGGGCTATACCTATGATGAGAAGCCCGTTACCGCCGGCGATCTGAACGCCCAGGGCGCTATGGCCGCTCTGCTGAAGGACGCTCTGAAGCCCAACCTGGTTCAGACTCTGGAGCACACCCCCGCTTTCGTTCACGGCGGCCCCTTCGCCAACATTGCCCACGGCTGTAACTCCGTTACCGCCACCAAGATCGCCCTGCGCCTGAGCGACTACACCATCACCGAGGCCGGCTTCGGCGCTGACCTGGGCGCTGAGAAGTTCCTGGACATCAAGTGCCGCATGGCGGGCCTGACCCCCAGCGCTGTCGTCGTGGTCGCCACCATCCGCGCCCTGAAGTACAACGGCGGCGTGGCCAAGGCCGATCTGGGCACCGAGAACCTGGAAGCCCTGGAGAAGGGCATGCCCAACCTGCTCAAGCACGTCAGCAACATCACCAACGTCTACAAGCTGCCCTGCGTGGTTGCCATCAACCGCTTCCCCCTGGACACCGAGGCCGAGCTGAAGCTGGTCGAGGACAAGTGCAAGGAGCTGGGCGTCAACGTGGCTCTGTCCGAAGTGTGGGCCAAGGGCGGCGAGGGCGGCATCGCTCTGGCCGAGGAAGTCATCCGTCTGTGCGAGCAGCCCAATGACTTCACCTTCTCCTATGAGCTGGACGCCACCATCGAGGAGAAGATCACTGCCATCGTGCAGAAGATCTACGGCGGCAAGGACGTGGCCTTCACTGCCAACGCGCAGAAGCAGATCAAGCAGCTGACCGAGCTGGGCTACGACAAGATGCCCATCTGCATGGCCAAGACCCAGTACAGCCTGACCGACGATCCCACCAAGCTGGGCGCGCCCACCGGCTTTACTGTTACCGTCCGCAACATCAAGGTGTCCGCCGGCGCGGGCTTCCTGGTTGCTCTGACCGGTGAGATCATGACCATGCCTGGTCTGCCCAAGGTGCCCGCCGCCGAGCGCATCGACGTGGACGCCACCGGCAAGATCTCCGGCCTGTTCTAAGAAAATTTTTCCCGGTTGATACAGCGTGAGCTGAGAAAGGATATAAGTGATGAATATGACGGAAGTGGCTAGACTTCTTTTGGGATTGAGAGCCGCCGGATGGACTGACAAGGAGATCAACGACTTTGTCCTTTATATAGAGACCGGAGA
>JAAVHF010000103.1 GCA_014799845.1 Oscillibacter sp.
AAATTGGAAACAATTTTGGAGCAAAATCGTCTCTATAATTATCCAATCAGTCATTGGCGGACATTTTATATATGGATGATTCTTTTTGGAGTTATCTTATTGATTACTGTAATTCTCTTCGGCTACAATTTATGTCTGATGATCAAACCTTTCTTCCTAGGCTGAACAAAGTTACTATATTCGCACTATCTGCTTCCGTTTATGCGTCTATTTTGACTAACCAATTTAATGACTCTGCCCCAATTTAAGAATACCTAATAGGATTACTAAATTTATTACCATTTGGCTACCTTTTATAACAGGGGGCAAAGAACTTCAGCACCTTCTGCAAATTGCGACACAATACGATAAACGATAGGATATGCAGTTATGGGCATATTCGGAGCACACACAGGAAGTCTACGGAATTCAGAGGCTATACTCTTTGTTTACTGCGATGAAAATTTTGATATGCGGTTCCTTCTTTCGTTCTTGCGAAAATTGTGCTATACTGTATGCAGATAGAACGAAGTGATTATTGATGAGAACGGAGAATCCCGAGAGGCCGCTCGGTTGATTTTCGCATGTTTGCTCACCAGTTTTGAAAGAGGTGCTTATTATGGCAAACGCAGCTGATTTAACAAGAGAGGTTATAAACGAGTTGGCCTTTATTCCGCGTCGATGTAGTCTACAACAACTTCCCCTGGCCCACCCCCACCGATGCTTAGAAAGCGAAAATCGAGCAGACCGCCCAGGCCATCCTGGATGCCCGCGCCCTCTACCCAGACAGTTCCCTTGCCGACCTCTACGATGAGATTGCCATGCCCCCAGAGCTACGGAAAGCCCACCAGAACAATGATCGCGCCGTCATGCAGGCGTATGGGTTTGATGTGCAAGACCACTGAGGCAAGCTGCGTGGCGGAGTTGATGAGGATGTATCAGAAGTTGAGAAGTTGACGGGAAAAGATGGGTGACAATGGACAATGAAAAGGTGGAAAACGTACAATACCCAAGGTTCTAATAAACCATCTGTATTGGCAGGCATCATCGGGCGCAAATAAGTCCCCTATCGCACGAATCAAGATGACGTATAGCTGCCACATACTGGAGGATTTGTATGGCAAAAAAGCAGATTATAAAAGATGGAAAGCCAGTATCTGTTGACACGAAGGCCGGTAGCCTTGTATATAATCGTTTTGAAATGCAGGTAAGTCAGACCCTGCATATGGCGATTGAATTGTATTCCGATTTGAATTACTTGCTTGTACTGGATCATTATGACGACATCACTCTGTTTGATGATGATGTGTTTCCTGAAACGGTTAGCTACTATCAGATGAAAACGAGCGAAGATTCCATCAGTATTGATACGGCGATTTCGGAAGCGTGGGTGGCCAAGTTATATGAGCAACTCAGCGATCCAGTGTGGATGGTCAAAGAACTTGGATTAATTACTAACTGCCCACTGAAGGTATCTGTAAAAGTTAGGGGTGATGATGGAAAACCACACTCTGAGGAGAAGAAATATGTGGCTGAGCGCACACCCTTCCTGTCGTTCAATCCAATTATGGTAGATAAGCTTAAAGTGGATATTGCCAAAAGAAAAGGAATATCCGTAGATGATGTGGATTTATCAAAATTTGTCCACATGAGAACTACACTATCGATTCCGAAGCATCGCGAGATTGTTGAACAGAAGTTGAGTGATTTTTTGCATGGGCAATACCCACGCATTACAATTGAATCCGCTAAAACCATTTTCGGGGCGATGATGGACTTGCTATCTCGCTGCCAATCCTATGAAGCATTAGATAAAAATGCTACATTTGCAGAGGTGCGGCAGAAAAAAGGTGTATCCAAATCGGACTTTTCCCGCATTATCGAGGAGTCTATGTACATTGCCGTTCCAGAATTTCAAGAAATAGATCAGTGGATGAGTTATTCTGAAGAAGAACGAATGAAGGCGGCCCTTGAATATACAAAGGTTTTGCCTGATGTTCGGGGAAGGGCTGAGTCGTTTGCTGCATTATACCGTCAGGTCAGAAGTGTCTGCCAAGGAAACCCACGAAGCAATGAGGAATCTGTAAAAGATTATTGTGAGCGTGTATATGGGGTTCTCCCTAATAAGAGTCCTATTTACAACAAGACTTATGTAGGTATTCTGATTGCCAGTATGCTGATAAATGAATGGAGGAGGAGTGTGTGAAAGAAGTATATTTCAAAAATCTAATGATTGCGGATTTGCAGAATCGTACTGCTCGTGTCCAATTATTCGAAAAGGGCTTGAATGTTGTAACGAGTACGGATAACCATATGGGGAAATCCTCGTTATTAAAATCCTTGTACTATACTCTGGGAGCAGAGGTTGACTATGACTCTGTTTGGGATAAGCAGTCGAAGTTGTACATTGCTACTTTAGGTGTAGGTGGGAAAGAATATCGAGTTGTACGCCTTTTAAAGCGTTTTGCCGTATTTGAAGGTGAAAAGCTTTTGAAAATTACAGATAATGTTACAAAGGAATTGGCACCGCTGTTGGGAGGAATATTTGATTTTTCTGTTTACCTACCTCGCAAAGATACCGGCAAGGTTGAAATGGCACCGCCTGTGTTTACTTTCATGCCGTATTATATTGACCAGGATAAAGGGTGGAGCGGGTTATACAATAGTTTTGCGGCAATTGAACAGTATAAAAGTGCGGATCGAATTAAATCGCTCTACTACCATCTCAACATTTATACCAAGGGAACAGTTGAGCTTATGGCAGAAAGAGATCGTCTTAAGGAGCGTCTGGAAACCTTGGCGATTGAGAGCGATCGGCTGAGTACAATTTTAACTGCGTTGCGGGAGGAAACGGATAATCTTCCGCCAGCGGATACAGTTAACGAGTTGGAAGCACACCTTGAGGGGCCCAAGAAAAGAATTGAGCAGTTAGTTACACAAATTGGGGCAATCCGCAATGAGATTCAAGGCTTGGAAACTGCACTTCACCAACATCAATATAATCTGCGTGTCATTACAGAACATGTATCTATAAAAGATATAGTTTCCGAAGATGATACGTATAAACGCCATATTTGCCCCAATTGCGGGTATATTTTCGATGAAGAAATATTCAATCTTGTCCGGGTAAATTATGGCATGATGAACGAAAATTATATGTGTCAGCAGATTCAGTTGCTGATTGATTCCGTTTCTGATAAGCTTGGCTTAGCAAAAGAGCGATATGTGTCACTCAGGCAACAGATGCAGGAAGAGGAAGCAGCTTTTCAAGCAGAAAAGAATGAGTTTGATATTTATATCCGTCAACGTGGTTTGGCTGCTTCTGTCTGCCGCTTCCAAAAGCAATTGGATGAGGCTACTGTGGAAGCACGGGAAGTTGATCAATATATCAAGAAGATCAATAAAGAACTCCGAAAACTTCCCAATAGAAAAGATGTCGAGGAGAAATATATTGAGTGCGTCCGGCTAAATATTATGACTTTGGGCGCATGGGATCCTGCTTATGATGGAACAATCCGTCTATTAAAACCAATCAAGGCACAGGGAACGTTGGAAAACAAGATTATTCTGGCACAGTTTGTAGCTCTTTTTCAAACTATGGAGTATTTCAAAACTGGTGCGACGAGGTTTTCTTTTGTTGTTGATTCCCCACGGGCAAAAGAAGCCAGCACTGCCAGTAGTAAGGATATCCTAAAGATGATTGTGCAGATGAAAATGCTACCGCAGATCATATTGGCAACGATTGATTATTCTGAGTTTGAATCAGAAATGGGAGCTCCTGCGAATGTGATTGTTTTGACAGAAAAGCGGAAGTTGCTCAACAGTAATGATTTCGTCGAGAATCAGGAATACATCATTTCGATGGCCGAATTGTTGAAAAACCATCATTAAAGCGATAAATGCCCAGAACTTGCTTTGAACTGCACCCCATTTGTTAGACAAGTATGGTATACTATCTAACAAGTGGGGTGTTAATTATGCCAAAAGGAGTAGCAAACAAACGGTACACACCGGAATTCAAGAAGATGGTCATAGAAACCATGCAGCAAGAGAAGTTAAGTTATAGCGAGACAGCTCGAAGATTTGAGGTCAATGATCATAAGCGAATCATGGCTTGGGAACGGATTTATCTCACAGAAGGGCCAGAAGGATTTGCTGTGGAACGGCGAGGCCGCAGCAGGAAGGGCGGTCCAAGTAAGGCACTTAAGCCAGAGGTGGAGGAAGACTTGCTGGCGGAGGTACAGCGGCTGCGGGCGGAGAATGACTACTTAAAAAACTTGCAGGCCTTGGTTTTGGAAAACGAGCGACACCGGCGCAGAAAACGCAGGTAATTCAAGAACTGAGGCAAAAACACAAACTGGAGATTCTGCTTTCCGTCGCTCAACTGCCCCGGGCAACATTCTACTATCATCTCAAGCGCATGGGGCAGGCGGACAAGTACGAATCAGCCAAGGCAGGAATCACAAGCATATACCACGAAAACAAGGGACGATACGGTTACCGGCGCATCACTATGGAACTGCATAGACGCAGCGTCCATCTAAACCACAAGACGGTTCAATGCCTGATGGGAGAACTTGGACTGGTTTGCCGTGTCAGGATGAAGAAATATTGTTCCTATAAGGGAGAGGTGGGCAAAATTGCTCCGAATCTGTTAAAGCGAGATTTCCACGCCGAGAAGCCGAATCAAAAGTGGGTCACCGATGTAACGGAATTCAGCTTATTTGGAGAGAAGCTGTACCTGTCCCCCATCCTTGATCTGTGCAGCAGTGATCTGGTCAGCTACACGATTTCGGACAGGCCTGTCCTCGGCATGGTAACTTCCATGCTGGACAAGGCCTTTGAGAAAATACCAAACGGGACAAATCTTATTCTCCACTCTGATCAGGGGTGGCAGTACCAGCACAAACAGTATCAGGCCATGCTCCGCAAAAAGGGCATCCGGCAGAGCATGAGCCGAAAGGGTAACCGCCTGGATAACGCTGTGGTTGAGAATTTCTTTGGCTTGCTCAAAAGCGAACTCTTCTACTTACAGGATTTCCAGTCTATGGAACACTTCAAGAGGGAACTGATTGAATATCTGGATTACTACAATAACCGCCGTATTATAAGGCAAAGCTGAAGGGCTTGCCGCCTGCTATTCACAGACAACAAGCCCTTTCAGCTGCTTGAACAATTTTTCCGCTAAACTTTGTCTAACTTTTGGGGGTCACTTCACTTTGACAGGAGTTTGTTCTGGGCACTTTGTTCAATTTTTAGTTTGCAGTAATCTTGCGCAAATTAACGGAGAATCTTCAGCCTTTGATGCAAGGAAGAATTTGGCTTCCCTTTTCAAAAGTGCGGGCAGTTTCAATTGAATGTCTTGCGTTGTGTGGTTTCTTGTTGTAAACAGAGGCGTAATTTATCGGTTGGAATTTCTACTGGATTGATGACTTATTTGGTTGGGCTGATTCAAATTTGACCACTCTTTCAGGTTAGTACAATGCTAGGTCTAATCCGGAAATTCAAGGGTTTCTGACCACATAACCAGCCACAGACAGCTCTGGAAACAACGGAGAACCTGTCATTAGAAAGTGCTGGAAAGGATTTGGGATGGAGCGGAAACAACTATAAATAAACAGAAAATGTTATAAAAAATTCAATTTGATTGTTGGTAAGGATGCGGTCGGCGGTTCAAATCTGGTCAGCAGCTCCAACAACAAAAATCGACAGGTTTCGACAAAGAAGCCTGTCGATTTCATTTTGTATGGCGAAAACACTATCCTGTCTTGCTCAAAGATTGACAGCCGCACACTGTCAAACACCATATACGGGACAGAATATCGGAGCTGGTCGTACAGACCGGGTCATAACAGGAGCAAAGCATACGGTGATCCTCTCGGAAATCATTTCTATCTGTATCCTGATTGTTGCGTTTATCTTTGCGGAACCGATTGTAACAGCATTTGGATTAGAGTCAAAGGCCATCGGCTACTGTACCGCTCATGTGCGCTGCATAGCGATCTGCCTGATTCCCTTCGCGTCCTATTTTCCGCTTCTGGGCCTGTTTCAAGGAGCAAATGACGCGCTCTATTCAACCTTTGTCGCAACCTCAGCCCTTGCCGTCCGAGTAGCCTCCACCTATATCTTGCAGGAGATCCCGGCAATCAGTTATCACATGGTCTGGTGGAATGCTATTTTCGGCTGGGGCTTGGGGTGTGTTCTTACATGGGCGCATTTTCTAAGGGGCAAATGGAAAACGAAGGTTAGAAATTCAAATGAGACTATACGCTGAACTCCGAATCAACTTGTGTGTCGGAGTTGATGAAGCTGGAACAAAGCTAACAGAAAAGCAGTAGCAAAAACGGTCAGAGGACATGTGCTCCATCTGACCGTTCGCTATTACTATTCTGCGGGATGTATCGAGTACCGCAATTTTTGCAGAAACAATTCTGTCACTTTTGAAAATCCGCGATGCTTTTTCCAGACAATACTCAGCCGGGCCTCCAACTTTGGCGCTAATGGACGAAAGCACAATTCACTGCTGCCGTTTACCAATTTATCCAATGTAACCGCATAT
>JAAVHF010000104.1 GCA_014799845.1 Oscillibacter sp.
CGTCCTGCTTCGTTAAAAAATCTTGAAATACATCCAGTATTCCCGCGATTTTTTGCCTCGCAGGGCGAAAAATTTTCTCGCCATTCCGGACACGTTGATTTAATCAGACCTTCCCTAATCTTACTGCACACGGGGACGTCATTTAGCCGCCTTTGGCGTCTAAACGACCGTCCCGGCGCTCGGCCGGCGGCCGGGCGCCTGCGGCAGGAAGTTTTTTTCTTCCGAAAAACTTGACAGAATGCCACCGGGAGAAGTATAGTAAAACCAGGCGGGCCGTTGGCCCGCGCCCCAACCAACCGTCCCACTATTCTTTAGGAATTCGGAGGAAATACATAATGGAAAAACAGGTAAAACGGATCGGCGTGCTCACCAGCGGCGGCGACGCGCCGGGCATGAACGCGGCCCTGCGGGCCGTGGTACGCTCCGCCATGAGCCGGGGCATCGACTGCGTGGGCATCCGCAGAGGCTGGAACGGCCTCATCTCCAGCGACTTTGTCCGTATGGACACCACCAGCGTCAGCCACATTATCGACAAGGGCGGCACGCTCCTCTATACTGCCCGCAGCGACGAATTCCGGGAGATTGCAGGTCAGGACAGGGCTCTGGCCACCTGCCGCCTGCTGGGGCTGGACGCCATTGTTGCCATCGGCGGCGACGGCACCTTCCGGGGCGCTCTGGCCCTCTCCCGCCGGGCGGCGGAACGGGGCTATCAGCTCCAGGTGGCCGGTATCCCCGCCACCATCGACAACGATATCGGCTGCTCCCACTACACCATCGGCTTCGATACCGCCTGCAACACCGCCATCGAGTGCATCGATAAGCTGCGGGATACCATGCAGTCCCACGAGCGCTGCTCCGTGGTGGAGGTCATGGGCCGTCATGCCGGTTATCTGGCGCTGTACGTGGGCATCTCCGTGGGCGCTACCGCCGTGCTGATCCCTGAGCGGGAGCTGAACTTCGAGCGGGACGTGGTGGAGAAGATCCGCCGGGCCCGTCTGGCGGGCACCACCCACTACATGGTGGTGGTGGCCGAGGGCGCGGGCAACACTATGGAGATCAGCAGGCAGATCCATGAGGAGATCGGCATCGATCCCCGCGTGACCGTGCTGGGCCACATCCAGCGCGGCGGCGCGCCCTCCGCCAGGGACCGCGAGACCGCCAGCCGCATGGGCTACATGGCGGTGGAAGCCATCGCCAATCATACGGGCAACTGCGTGGTGGCAACCCAGGAGGGCCGCATGGTTGTGCTGGAAATGGAGGAAGCGCTGGCGATGACGAAGCAGTTTGACATGGACCGCTACGACATCCTGGAGGCGCTGACCAACAACTACTGCGGACGGTAAAGTCCGAATAACGGGTATATTACCGCGGGAGGGGGCGGCTTTGACCGCTCCCTCGTGCGTTATAATGAATCAAAAAGGGAGGTCCTTACGTGTTTGAAATCATTGACCGGGTGAAACCCGGCCTGCAAAAACTGATCGCCGGGCTGCGGGAGGCGTATCCCTACGCCTCCGTGCTGGCGGTGGCGGACGACTGCCGCGCCTGGGGCATCAGCCGCAGCGGCGTCAGCATTGCCGCGCCCCGCATGGGCGGGGGAACGGGCTTTGTGGTCCGTGTGTTTGACGGCGTGGGCTGTGCCGAGTATTCCTTTAACGAATTTGCCGAAGAGAAGATCCCGGAGATCCGGGAGGTGCTGGCGCGGCGGCTGGCGGAGCAGGGGGAGGCCCTGGAGGGCTTCGAGGCGCTGCCCACACCCATTCCGGCGGACGAACCGGCGGTGCTGAAAAAGGCGGGCGCCTGCCGGGTCCACCCCAGGGAGCTGGGGGACGAGGCCATTGTGAAGAAGCTCACCGCCCTGCGGGAGAAAGCCCTGGGCATGGATGAGCGCGTCCTGGACGCCCAAGCCCAGGTGGCCTACCGCTCCTGCCGGAAGCTGTTCCTGTCGGAGAACCGGGATCTGGACCAGACGGTGATGTGGACCACCGCCTCCGTGGTGGCCATGGCCAACCGGGGACAGGAGATCAAGATGGCCTACCATCCCTTCTCCGTTCTGGGCGGGGCGGAGGTGCTGGACGACATGGACGCCGGGGTGGAAAAGGTGGTCCGCAACGCCCTGGAGCTGCTGGACAGCCAGCCCATCACGCCGGGCGAGTACGAGTGCGTCTGCGATCCGGACACCACCGGCATGATCGTCCACGAGGCTTTCGGCCACGGCGTGGAGATGGACATGTTCGTCAAGGACCGGGCGCTGGCCCGGGAGTTCGTGGGCGAGTACGTGGCCAGCCCCCTGGTGACCATGCACGACGGCAGCGCCGTGGAGCAGACCGCCACCATGTTCTTCGACGATGAGGGCACCCTCACCGGGGACACCATTATCATCGACAGGGGCGTGCTGAAAACGGGCATGTGCGACGCCCTCAGCGCCGCCCGCCTGGGCGTGGCCCCCACCGGCAACGGCCGGCGGGAGAGCTATGAGCGCAAGGCATACACCCGCATGACCAACACCTATTTCCAGGGCGGCGACGTCACGCCGGAGGAGATGATCGCCTCCGTGAAGGACGGGTTCCTTCTGGAAGCGCCCTCCAGCGGCATGGAGGACCCCAAGAACTGGGGCATCCAGTGCATGGTGACCACCGCCAGGGAGATCAAGGACGGGAAGCTGACGGGGAAGATTTTCTCCCCCATCGTTCTGACCGGCTACGTGCCCGATTTGCTGAAGTCCGTCACCATGATGAGCAAAACGCCGGAGCTCAGCGGAAGCGGCTTCTGCGGCAAGGGATACAAGGAGTGGGTCAAGGTTTCCGACGGAGGGCCGTACATGAAGGCCCGCATCCGTCTGGGCTGATGAGGAGGCGCGAAGATGATTGGAAGAATTCAGACCGCGCTGGAGAAGTGCGGCATTTCCCTGTGGCGGATCAATGAGACCGTGGAGGAGACGGCGGAGCTGTTCTTCGTGCGCAAGCAGCTGGACACCCGGCGCCTCAAGGACGTGCGCAAGTACGAGGTAACGGTGTTCCGGGATGTGGAGGACAAGCGGGGCTTCACCAGCGTGAACCTCATTGCCTCCATGGAGGACGCGCAGATAGAGGAAGAGCTGAAAGACGCGTATTACGCCGCCCGGTTCGCGGCCAATCCCACCTATGAGATGGTGGACCCGGTGAAAGCGCCGCTGGCGGCCAAAACCGGGGAGCTGGCCCAGGCTCCGCTGGCCCGGAGCGCCGGGAAGATGGCCCGGGCCCTGTTCGCCCCGGATACCCATGAGGACGCTTTCGTCAACTCCGCCGAGCTGTTTGTCAGCCGGAAGCAGGTCCGCATCCTGTCCTCCGAGGGGACGGACGTGTCCTATACCGACGCCAACGTCAACGGCGAGTTTGTGGTCCAGTGCCGGGAGCCGGAGGACGTGGAGATCCACAACACCTTCTCCTATGACGGGCTGGAGACCGGCGCGCTCTCTGAGAAGGTAGAGGAGGCGCTGCATTTCGTCCGCGACCGGGCGAAGGCCCAGCGCATCCTGAAGAGCGGGACCTATGATCTGGTGCTCAGCGGCAACGCGGTATCCGAGGTGCTGTCCTACTATATGCAGCGCTCTTCGGCGCAGGCGGTGTACGCGAAATATTCCACCTGGCAGCAGGGCGAGGACGTGCAGGGAGAGGATACGGCGGGGGAGCGGCTGGACGTTACCCTCTGCGCCACCGTGCCCTACAGCGAGGAGGGCGTTCCCATGAAGGACCTGCCCCTGCTGCGCGGCGGAAGGCTCCAGGCGTACCACGGCCACAACCGCATCTGCCGCTACCTGGGCGTGAAGCCCACCGGCGCGTACCGGAAGATGGCCTGCGCCAATGGGACGGTTCCCTTTGCTGAGATGAAGGAAAAGCCCTGCCTGTGGGCGGTGACCTTCTCCGACTTCCAGATGAACGCCATGAGCGGCCACTTCGGCGGCGAGATCCGTCTGGCCTACCTCATCGACGGCGATACGGTCACGCCGGTGACCGGCGGGTCCGTCAACGGCAGCCTTCTGGAGGCCCAGAAGGATCTGACCTTCTCCACCGAGCGGTACGTTACCGCCCGCTATGACGGCCCCTACGCCGTCCGGCTGACCGGCGTCAGCATCGCCGGAGCGGGAGAATGACGGAGCGGCGCGCGATCCTGGCTCTGGCGGAGGAACTGGCCCTGCCGGGGCCGGTGCTGGAGCCGCTGGCAAGGGCAGTGGAGAAGCTGCCGGAGCTCCCCTTGCGGGAGCTGGCCGGACCGGGGACGGCGGAAGATGCCTGGGAGGCGGTGAAAGCGAGCGTTCCCCTCTGGCGGCAGGACGACGGCATGGCCCATCTGGCGGCGGCGCTGGGCGGGGCCTGCCATGCCCGGGAGGTTTACCGGGAGAACGGCGTGGCGGAGGACGTGTTTTTCGCCACTATGGGCTGCTTTGCCCGGTTTTTGCGGGAGACGCGGGAAATCACCGGGAAGTGGGCCTTTGACCGGGGGTTCTGGACCTGGCGGCAGACCGGCGGGCGGCTGTTCCGGCTGGGGACGCTGGAGTTTGAGTATCTGCCGGAGGAGCGGGCGCTGAGCGTCCACATCCCCTCGGACGCGGTCCTCTCCCGGAAGGAGCTGGACCGGTCCTATGACTGGGCGGAGAGGTTCTTTGCCGGAGAGGGGCGGGCATTCTGCTATCAGGGGCAGCCCGCGGAATTCCGGTGCGGCAGCTGGCTGCTGGCCCCGGCGCTGGACAAGCTGCTGCCGGAGGAATCCGGCATCCGGCGCTTCGCGGGGGATTACCGCCTCAGCGAGGTGCGGGAGGATGACCGGGAGTTCTACCGCTGGCTGTTCAAGTGCGAGCCGCCGCTGCCGGCGGAGGATCTGCCGGAGGGCACCAGCCTCCAGCGCTCGGCGAAGGCTTACCTGGCCGCGGGCGGGAAGATTGGTTCCGCCCGCGGGGTGCTGGCCCGGAAATAAAAGAAGACGAAACCACCGGCTGAGCCGGTGGTTTCGTCTACAGTATGACCGCCACCGGCGCGTCCAGCTCCAGACTGTCCGGCGTGACCCGGCAGTCATAAGCATACACCCCCACCCCGTTTTGGGCGGCTTCCCGCAGGGCGCCGCCGAAGGCGGGGTGGGTTTTGTCGTTGGGCCGGAAGCGGGTGGGGCCCTTCATCTGAATAACGAAGAACACCGCCGCCCGGCAGCCCTGCGCCGCGGCGCGGGTCAGGCCGCGCAGATGCTTCACGCCCCGCTCCGTGGGAGCGTCGGGGAAGCGGACTTCGCCGTCCTCCTCCAATGTCACGCCCTTGACCTCCACGAAAATTTTTCCTTTCGCGTCTTCTAAAAGGAAGTCAAACCGGGAATCCTCCCAGGTGTACTCGGGCCGGATCAGGGTCAGCCCCGGCAGGAAGTTTCCCGCCGCCGCCCACTCGCCGAAGACCTTGTTGGGGGCCTGGGCGTCCATGTTGATGAGCAGCTCCCCCTTTTCCACGGCAATGAGGTCGTATTTGGTTTTTCTGGCCGGATTGAGGGAGCGCTCCAGGTAGACCGCCGCGCCGGGGGTCAGCAGTTCCCGGCAGCGTCCGGTGTTTTTTACGTGGCAGACCTCCGTCCGGCCATTCAGGTCCACATGGGCGATGAATCGGTTGGGACGGGAGAGGAAGCGGGCTTTTTCGACGGCGTTGTAGCGCATGGGGGCACCTCGTTTCTCTTTTTCTTTTCCCTGTCATCATACCACGCCGGCCTGTAAAAGGAAAGCCCGGAAATCTTTCGAAAAGTTGTCGGAAATATGCTGGAAAAGGTATTGAAATTTTCTGGAAGATTTGCTATACTGAAACTAATTTCGGCACGTGGAAATCGTCAGGATTTTCACGAAATAGGGCGCGGTTTCCGCTGTGCGGCCCCGCGCACATTGTAGAGAAGGAGGAATCACCTGATGGATCCGTCTATTCCGTTCGTCATTGCGATGGGTATTGGAGTCGTCTTTATCGGCCTGATCTGCATCATTCTCCTCAGCACGGCCATGAGCGCCATTTGCAGAGCTATGGGAGATAAGACGCCCGCTCCCGCGGCTCCGGCCCCTGCCGCTCCCGCGGCCCAGACCGAAGCCATTCCCAACCGCCAGGCTATGATCGCCGCCATCGCCGTTGCTGTTGCAGAGGAGATGGGCACCGATCCCGCCGGCATCCGCATCCTGTCCATCAAAAAACTTTAATGAAAGTAGAGAGGAAAGAGCTATGAAAAAGTACAAAGTAAACGTCAACGGCACCGTCTATGAAGTCACCGTCGAGCCCATGGACGGCGCCGCCCCCGCTGCCGCTGCTCCCGCGGCCCCTGCCGCCTCCGCTCCCGCCGCCCCTGTGGCCGGCGGTGAGAAGGTTTCCGCCCCCATGCCCGGCACCATCCTGGACGTCCGCGTTTCCAACGGCAAGTCCGTGAAGAAGGGCGACATCCTCTTCATCCTGGAAGCCATGAAGATGGAGAACGAAATCATGGCTCCCTGTGACGGCACCATCGCTTCTGTCAGCGTCACCAAGGGCGCGGCGGTGGATTCCGGCGCTCTGCTGTGCGTGATCGGCTAATCGCCGGGACGCTTGGAGGAATACTAAATGGAAGCTATCATGAATTTTATTCAGGCGACCGGCTTCTATCAGATTGCCACGGGGAACTGGAAGGTTCTGATCATGATGGTCATTGCCTTCGTCCTGCTGTACCTGGCGATCGTGAAGAAGTTCGAGCCCCTGCTGCTGCTGCCGATTGCCTTCGGCATGCTGATCACCAACCTGCCCGGCGCGGAGATGTACCATGAGATCCTCTTTGCCGGCGGGCACGTCAACTGGGAATTCTTCGGCGGCGCGCCCATAACGGCTGAGTTTATGAATGAATTGGCCGAAATGGGGGTATCCGAGGCCGTGCGGAGCACGGTGGAGGTGGGACAGACCATCTCCGTGGGCCTGCTGGACGTGCTGTATCTGGGCGTCAAGCTGGGCATTTACCCCTGCCTGATCTTCATGGGCGTGGGCGCGGGCACCGACTTCGGCCCCCTGATCGCCAATCCCAAGACCCTGCTGCTGGGCGCTGCCGCTCAGCTGGGCATTTTCATGACCTACGCCGGCTGCCGTCTGTCCGGCCTGTTCAACGCCGCTCAGGCGTCCTCCATCGGCATCATCGGCGGCGCGGACGGCCCCACGGCCATCTTCGTCACCAGCCGTCTGGCTCCTGAGCTGCTGGGCCCCATCGCCGTGGCAGCGTACAGCTACATGGCCCTGGTGCCTGTCATTCAGCCCCCCATCATGCGCCTGCTGACCAGCGAGGAGGAGCGCAAGATCGTCATGCGTCCCCTGCGCCAGGTGTCCAAGCGGGAGAAGATTTTGTTCCCCATCGTTGTTACCGTGTTCGTGGCTCTGCTGGTGCCCTCCGCCGGTCCTCTGATCGCCTGCCTGATGCTGGGCAACCTGTTCAAGGAGAGCGGCGTTGTGGAGCGTCTGAACAAGACCGCCCAGAACGAGCTGATGAACATTGTTACGATTTTCCTGGGCATCTCCGTTGGCGCGACCGCCACGGCGACCACCTTCCTGTCCCTCCAGACCATTGCCATCATGTGCATGGGTGTTGTGGCTTTCGGCTTCGGTACCGCGGGCGGCGTAGTGCTGGCCAAGGTGATGAACCTGTTCTTGAAGGAGAAGATCAATCCTCTGATCGGCTCCGCCGGCGTGTCCGCCGTGCCTATGGCGGCCCGTGTGTCTCAGGTTGAGGGTCAGAAGGCCAACCCCGCCAACTTCCTGCTGATGCACGCGATGGGTCCCAACGTCGCTGGCGTAATTGGTTCCGCCATCGCCGCCGGCGTGCTCATGGCGCTGTTCGGTTAATTCTTCTCTGGCGGCCCTTCGGGCCGCCACCGCAGAATGTTTCGATTCGATAGCCCGGGGGCTCCGCGCCCCCTAGATTCTGCAACGGCCACATCGAGTGGCCGTGCAGAATTCAATTGTGCATGACCGCTCGATGCGGTCATTGCACAATCATGACCCTGCGCCTACTTTTGCCCCGCGGCAAAAGTAGGCAAAAACGCGCCAGAACCTGGCGGTTCTGGACTCCCTGAATGTTTTGATTTGTTTTGCGCTTGTCCTGCGGTCTGTCCGGTTTAAACCGGGCTTCCGGCGCGGTTTGAGAGGCGAAGCGTCTGTTTGAGGATGTGGACCGGGCCCCTACCCCTTGCCGGGATTGGCGATAGGAGAACTCAGTTGCGTAAATGTTTTCCGAGTGGGGAAACATTTACGGTAGAGCTTCAATCCGCATATAGAAGCGGCTTAGCTTCCTCTGGCTGTCGTAAGGACCTGTGGGTAGCCGCAGAAGTGCGGCATACCTGGGAGAGCACTTTCGACAGGATAAACCCGCTGGGTCGCAGCGTAACTAAACAACACATTAGGGGGATTCTCAAGGGGGTCCGCCCCCTTGAGAGTGCTTTTGGCTACTTTTCCCACGAGGGAAAAGTAGCGCCCCGCCGCCGGCGAGGCGGCAAAAAGAAAGGAGTGTTTTAATGGAAACAATGGAATTTCTGTCCAAGAAGCCCCTTCTGATTACTGATACCATCCTCCGTGATGCTCACCAGTCCCAGGCGGCGACCCGTATGACCATCGAGGATATGCTCCCCGCCTGCGAGATCCTGGACTCCATCGGCTATTTCTCCCTGGAGTGCTGGGGCGGCGCGACCTTCGACGTGTGCATGCGCTTCCTCAACGAGGACCCCTGGGAGCGTCTGCGCACCCTGCGCAAGCACATGCCCAACACCAAGCTGCAAATGCTCTTCCGCGGCCAGAACATCCTGGGCTACAAGCACTACGCCGACGACGTGGTGGACGCCTTCTGCCGCAAGTCCATTGAGAACGGTATCGACATCATCCGTATTTTCGATGCTCTGAACGACATCCGCAACCTGGAGCAGGCCATCAAGTCCACCAAGAAGTACGGCGGCACCGTGGAGGCCACCCTGTCCTACACCATCTCCCCCATCCACAACGAGGATTACTTCGTGAAGATGGCCAAAGAGCTGGAGCAGATGGGCGCGGACATCCTGTGCATCAAGGATATGGCCAACCTCCTGCTGCCCATGGACGCTTACTCCCTGGTCAAGCGGCTCAAGCAGAGCGTCAAGATGCCCATCCACCTGCACACCCACAACACCACCGGCACCGGCGACATGGTGCTGCTGATGGCTGCTTACGCCGGCGTGGACATCGTGGACACCGCCCTCAGCCCCCTGGCCAACGGTACCGCCCAGCCCGCCACGGAGTCTCTGGTTGCTACCCTTCAGGGCACCGTCCGCGACACCAAGCTGGACCTGGGCAAGATGAGCGACGCCGCCGTCCATTTCCGCAAGGTGGCCCAGCGTCTGAAGGACACCGGCGCCCTGGACCCGAAGGTGCTGAACGTGGATACCAACACCCTGCTGTACCAGGTGCCCGGCGGCATGCTGTCCAACCTGATCAGCCAGCTCAAGCAGGCCGGCAAGGAGGACAAGTACTACGACGTGCTGGCGGAGATTCCCCGCGTTCGCGAGGATTACGGCTATCCCCCGCTGGTGACCCCCACTTCCCAGATCGTGGGCACCCAGGCCGTGATGAACGTCATCATGGGCGAGCGCTACAAGACCTTCACCAAGGAGTCCCGCGGCGTCCTGAAGGGCGAGTACGGCGCTCTGCCCGGAAAGGTCAACGAAGCCGTCCGCTCCAAGGCCGGCATCAAGAAGAACGAGGTCATTACCTGCCGTCCCGCCGACCTGCTGGAGCCCGAGCTGGAGAAGTACAAGGCTGAGTACAAGGATCTCGCCAAGAGCGAGGAGGACGTGCTGAGTCTGGCCCTGTTCCCCCAGGTGGCCCCCAAGTTCCTGGCCTGGAGAGACGGTCCCCATGACGAGCCGAAGGCTCCTGCCGCCGCGAAGCCCGCTGCCGATCCTAACGCTGTGCGCGAGCTGTATGTGGACGATAAGAGCATCTAAATGAACAGCAACAGGGAGGACTGCCCACGGGCGGTCCTCCTTTCTTGCGCATTTCAGAAAAATGTGGTATACTATCAGGCAAAATGGGCTTTAGGAGAGCATAATTGATATGAAAAAGGTTTTGCTGCTGGGCAGCAGCGGACTGGTAGGCCGGTCTATGGAAAAGGCGCTGCGGGAGGAGTATCGGGTCATCCCGGCGGCGGGGCACAAGAAGCCGGAGGGCGGATACTGCCTTCCCGCAGAGGAGCCGGAGAAGCTGCTGGAGGTTCTGGAGCGGGAGGAGCCGGAGATCGTGATTTCCACCATCCGGGGAGACTATCAGGCGCAGATGCGCTTCCATGAGACGCTGGCGGACTGGCTGGCGGGGAAGGAGAAACGGCTGCTGTACGTATCTACGGCCAATGTGTTTGATGGAAATCTGTCCCGGCCCTGGACGGAAGAGGACCCGCCTGAGGCGGAATCGGAATATGGAGTTTTTAAGCGGGAATGCGAGGCGATGCTGGGGGAGAGGCTGGGGGATCAGCTGATTATTTTCCGGCTGGCCGCCGTCTGGGATAAGGATTGTCCCAGGGCGCGGCAATTAAAGCTGCACAGCCGCAGCGGCGAGGCCCACCATGTCTGGCGGGGCGACGCGGTGAATATTACGTTAGCGGGACAGGTTGGAGACTACGCGAAGTACGTGCTGGGGCACGATCTGCGGGGGATTTTCCATGTGGGGACCACGGATGTGGCGGACCATTTTGCGTTTGAAAAGCTGGCGTGCGAAGCGTTAGGCATTGCGCCGCCGGAATTTGAGATGGAAGAGGTTGTACCGCAGGCGTATCAGGCGGTCATTCCGGCAAGGCGGGAGATTCCCGCCGAACTGCAGCTGACAGTGGCGCAGGTTTTGGAGGCGCTGCGGAGCGGCCTCCGTTAGGCGGTCCCCCTTGCAGGGCAGTACCCCTTTAACAGGGCGGCAGCCGGAGTTCTTCAAGCGCGAGGCCCTCAGAAGAACAATCTCCAACTCAGGGGCACCCAATCTATAAAGTTACCACCCAATGGTGACAGATACCCCCGTATAGGGGAAAGGCGCGAACGCGCCTCCCCGTCAAGGGAATCCAAAACCGTAGGTTTTGGCGCGTTTTTGCCTACTTTTCCCGCGTGGGAAAAGTAGGCGCGGGGTCCGGGGGTGCGAAGCCCCCGGGGCCGCGAATCGAAACCGCTCCTGTTCGCGCCGGAACGGCGCGAAGATAAAATCACCTGCAACCGGGAAAGAAAAGAAAAAACCTCTTGTGAAACATCTGTTTGTGTGATAAAATAAAAGAAGAACCCCCGCCGGAGAAAGAGGAGAAAATAATGGGCGTTCATGACGGTCACAGAGAAAGAAAAAGAGAACAGTTCCTCCGCTGCGGCCCGGAGCCCTTCGCCGACCATGAATTGCTGGAGGTCCTGCTCTACTACGCCGTCCCCCAAAGGGATACCAACCCCATCGCCCATGCCCTGATCGATCGGTTCGGCAGCCTCCAGGCGGTCCTCTCCGCGCCGCCGGAGGAGCTGATGGAGGTGCCCTATATCAAAGAAAAAGCCGCAGTGCTCCTGCGGCTTGTGCCCGCGCTGTACCAGCGGGTGCTGATGGGCGGGGAGAACAGCGAGGTCATTCTGGACACCCGCGAGCGGATCGGCGAGTACTTCCGGGGGATTTTCATGGTCCATGCCACGGAGGTCATGTACCAGCTGTGCCTGGACGGAAAGGGCAAGAAGAAAAGCCTCCATAAGCTCAGCGAGGGCGATGTGGGCAGCGTGGGGATCAACGTCCGCCAGATCGTGGAGAACGCCCTGCGCGCCAGGGCGGCGGCGGTGGTGCTGGCCCATAACCACCCCAGCGGCGTGGCTTTGCCCTCCCACGAGGACCAGGTCGCCACGCGCCTGGCCCGGGAGGCGCTGGATACCGTTGACGTGCGCCTGCTGGACCATGTCATCGTGGCGGATAACGATTACGTTTCCATGGCGGAATCGGGACTTTTGTAAACGAGGAGTTTTCCTATGCCTGCGTTCCAAGTTGTTTCTGAATATACCCCCTCCGGCGACCAGCCGGAGGCGATTGCCAAGCTGGCCCAGGGCATCGAGGACGGCCTGCGGGAGCAGATCCTGCTGGGCGTTACCGGTTCCGGTAAGACCTACACCATGGCGAAGGTCATCGAGGCCGTGCAGCGGCCCGCGCTGGTGCTGGCCCATAATAAGACCCTGGCCGCCCAGCTGTGCGAGGAGTTCAAGGAGTTTTTCCCCAACAACGCGGTGGAGTACTTTGTCTCCTACTACGACTACTACCAGCCGGAGGCGTATATCGCCCATACGGACACCTTTATCGAGAAGGACGCCTCCATCAACGAGGAGATCGACCGCCTGCGGCTGGCCGCTACGGCGTCCCTGCTGGAGCGGCGGGATGTGATCGTGGTGTCTTCGGTCAGCTGCATCTACGGCCTGGGCGAGCCGGACGACTTCGAGAAGATGATGGTCGCCCTGCGGGTGGGGGACGACATGGGCCGGGATACGCTGCTCCACCGGCTCATCGACATCCGCTATGAGCGCAACGACATCGCCTTCGAGCGCAACATGTTCCGTGTCCGGGGGGATACCGTGGAGCTGTGGCCCGCCTACTGGAAGGATTCCGCCATCCGGGTGGAATTCTTCGGCGACGAGATCGACCGGATCAGCGAGATCAACCCCGTCACCGGGACCATCATCCGCCGTCTGACCAACATCCCCGTCTGGCCCGCCAGCCACTACGTGGTCAGCAAGGAGAAAATGGAGCGGGCCATCGGCGAGATCGAAAAGGAACTGGACGAGCGGGAAAAATGGTTCGTGGAGAACGGCAAGCTGGTGGAAGCCCAGCGTATCCGCCAGCGGACCACCTACGATATCGAAATGATGCGGGAGCTGGGGTACTGCAACGGCATCGAGAACTACAGCCGGGTCATCGGCAACAGGCCGGCGGGCTCCCCGCCCATGACGCTGATCGACTATTTCCCGGATGATTTCGTGCTGTTCGTGGACGAGAGCCACGTGACGCTGCCTCAGGTGCGTGCCATGTTCAACGGCGACCGGGCCCGGAAGGAGAGCC